>JAHDCG010000218.1 GCA_020629965.1 Saprospiraceae bacterium
AAAAAGGATTGACGAACCCAAGTCATCAATCCTTTTTCAAGTAAACAACGAAAGCCGTCCACCAACTACCAACCATCAAACACCAACCGGCGCTACCCGTTCATCGAGTTCAAAAACTCATCGTTGCTGCTCGTATGAATCATTTGCTTGCGCAAAAATTCCATGGCTTCGATGGGCTTCATGTCGGCGAGATAGCTGCGCAGGATTTGCATCCGCTGCAAAGTATCTTTGTCCAACAGCAAGTCGTCGCGGCGCGTCGAAGAGCGTGTCAAATCCACGGCGGGGTAGAGGCGTTTGTTGGCGATATTGCGGTCGAGTTGCAGTTCCATGTTACCCGTACCCTTAAATTCTTCAAAGATAACGCTGTCCATTTTGGAGCCGGTGTCGGTCAGTGCCGTCGCGAGAATGGTCAATGAGCCGCCGTCCTCGATGTTACGTGCCGCACCGAAGAATTTTTTCGGTTTGTGCAGTGCCGTCGCTTCCACACCGCCGGAGAGTACCTTGCCCGAGGCGGGTGCTACGGTGTTATAAGCGCGCGCCAGGCGCGTAATCGAGTCCAACAGAATGATGACATCGTGACCGCATTCGACGAGGCGTTTTGCCTTTTCGAGTACGATACCCGCCACGCGCACATGGTTGTCGGCCGGCTCGTCGAAGGTAGAAGCCACGACCTCCGCCTTTACGTTGCGGCGCATATCCGTGACCTCCTCCGGGCGTTCATCGACCAAAAGGACAATCATGTAGCACTCGGGGTGATTTTTGGCAATCGCATTGGCAACGTCTTTCAGCAACCAAGTCTTACCCGTCTTAGGCTGGGCGACGATAAGACCGCGCTGACCTTTACCAATCGGCGTAAACAAGTCGATGACCCGCGCACTAAAGTCGCGCCCCGTCGGCGAAGAAGCCAATTTGAATTTCTCCTGCGGAAAAAGCGGCGTCAGATAATCGAAAGGTACGCGGTCGCGGATTTCGTCGGGCTTCAGACCGTTGATGCGGCTGACGCGCAACAGCGCGAAGTATTTTTCTCCTTCTTTCGGCGGGCGAATCGCCCCGCGCACGGTATCACCGGTGCGCAGACCGAAGAGCTTAATTTGTGACGGCGAGACGTAAATATCATCCGGCGAGGTCAGGTAGTTGTAGTCGCTCGACCGCAAAAATCCGTAGCCGTCGGGCATCATTTCCAAGACGCCTTCGCCCTCGATAACGCCGTCGAGTTCGATGTCGAAGGGGCGTTTGCGCTCCTTGCGTTTGTCCTGTTGTTGATTATCGCGGTCATTGTCACGGTCGCGGCCGTTATCTTGATTGCGGTCGTTGTCGCGGTTATTATCTTGGTCGTCGTCGCGGGTATTTTTTTCGCGTCCCGTCGGTTTGTCATCGCGGTTGCGGCGTGCACTGCTGCGGCGGTCGCGGCGGGCGGGCGGCGACATATCCGGGCCGGTGCTTTTGCTGTCTTTGTCTTTAGCGGAGCGGCTGCTGCGGCTTGAAGACGAAGAGCGGCGGCTGCTGCGTTCGGGTTTGTCGGGCGTACCGGTGTGTTCGATGATGACTTCTTCCGTGGTCGATCCGGTTTTCATGCGGGTCGTGCGGTTGCGCAGCGAGCCGGTGTCGGCGGCGGCTTCTTCGGGTGCTTTTTGAGCAGCCTGTTCATCCAAAATACGGTAGATGAGGTCTTGTTTGGCGAGGCGTTTATAGCCTTTCATCCCGAGGTCTTCCGCGAGTGCGCGCAGTTCGGGGACTAATTTACCGTTTAGTTGACTAAGGTCGTACATAAAGTTATGTCGTTGTGTTTGACAGTATTCCGATGAAAAACCGTGATAGTTTTAAAAAGAGGAAAGACGGAATAATTTGTCGGAAGGTAAAGGCAGTAATTTGTTGTGTTGTAGAAATGAAATGCTTGTCAAAAAGTGAGATGAGCAATCAAGCCGGAACAGATTATTTTTTTAAAAATTATGAATAATTACTGAATACCGAGATATTGTTATACAGTGTTAAAGAGATACTCGATTTATCGGTTCGCGTTAAAAGGCAGCAGATATGCACTTGAAAATCAAGACGTTGTACCAAATCTGTTTTTCCGATTAAAAATCGACCGAATGTGTAAAAAATCGAGCAGAATGAAAAAAGCGGGAGAGGATTGATACCGTTGTTTCATAGTCGGAAAACGGTGCGATTTTTTCTAACAAGATGATTGCAGAAGCTAAAAAGATTCTACACAGTAAGAAAAAAGCCCTCCTTAGAATGTTGAAAATCAGAGTTTTACGCTTCCGCCTTCTTTTTTTGCAAAGAAATAATTCGCTGACAATTACTTGAAAATGAAAAAGGATAAGTAATGTGATGTAAGGAATTTACCTGAAGGAAATGATTTCTGCGTTTTAAAAATTGATAGGAATCAACTGCCGAACGAGAAGTCTGTGGAAGTGTAAAATAATTTTATGCGGCAAAAGTAACGGTTTTTTCCGTCTTTCAAACTGTTTTGCGAAAAACTTACGAAAAAAGTTGCTTTTGCGGTGTTTGTTGAAAATTAAACGCAGGTCGGCGGGTTTTGTTGCACAGCGGCAATTTGATTTTTCCTCCCTCGTTCGTTTCGGCAATTCCGTTAGTCCTCACCCCGCAGCTTCTCTCTCCGCCATGCCCCACAGCACTTTGTTTTCGATTATAAAATCGCCCCGACCGCTGATGTTGTCCGGAAAAACCAACTTGTGAATTTTGATATAAACAAGATCCTTATCCTTCGCTTTGCGCCGACCCGGCACACCCGTATAAACCGTAAATCGCCCGCTGACCGCCTGCACCTTTTCGAGCAAAGTATTTACGCCGCCGCCGACATCGTTGCACGCGGGCAAATCGGCGGTATCGGACTCATAAACAAAAAGTCGCGGCATCGGCTCCTTCCCGTTGATGATGTAGTCGGTACGCTCGCCGCTCTGCCGCTTGACCGCAGCCGGGAAATATACTACAAAATCAGGCGCAACGAGTCCGTAATAACCGCCGCAACTGCCGGTCGCTACCAACTCGTGACTGTCAAAAGCCCCGATCATGTTCATAATGTCCTCTTTGTCTTTATCCTCGATTTTAGGAAGGTTTTCGCGGCTGCGGCGGTAGGGGGAGTCGGGGGTGCAGCTTTGGCAGAAAAGGAAGAGGAGAAGAAAGGGGAGGAGGTGTTTCATGCGTTGCTTAATTGTTTAATCGTTTAGAGCCTAATGCAATGATTTATTGGTTTCTTTTACTTAAACCCGAAAATCAAATTTTGTTGCCGCTTACCCTCACCCCGCATACAAATACTCCTGAAACTCCGAAAAAGTATCTCGTATCTGCGCCGTCGTGCCGAGTACCCGCTTAGCATCCTGCAAGGCTTCGTATTTCAAAACCAACAAATCCGGCAGCTTTTGCAGTGCCAACTCCGCATGACCCGCCTCGGTGTATTGCTCCAAGACGAAATTCAAAAAATCCTGTCGGTTTTTGTCGTAGCGGTGCAGGTGTACCTTCGCGCGCTCGGCGCGGGTGCTGCGCGGTACGAGGTCGCGCTCGTACGCAATGTGTGTGAGTACGTCGAAAAGGTCGCTGTCTTCCGCCTTGACCAGTCGCTTTAGTTCCGCAAAGTTTTCTGCGTTGTAGCCGCGCTCTTCCAGCTCTTCGAGCAGGCGTTGACGGGTGAGCGGTGCCGACCATATTTCGCGCAGTTTGGCTTCGTTTTCAAACAGCGCGGGCAGGTCGCCGTACAGTTGCTGCAAAAACTCGCGCGCCGAAATCGGCTTCCCGTCCGGACTCCAAAAAGTCGTGCGCGTCATCGAGTCCAGCTCCATGACCTTGCGGTCGGACAGCTTGATGCGAATGACCGCGCGCGGCGGTGCGTCGCAGATGCATTCCGGCTCGCCGCAGACGGGGCAGGGCTGCGGCTCGGCGGCACAGCCACAGGGCTTGGGCAGTCCGCAGACCGCACAGGTGCGCGGCGCGGGCGGTGTACCCGGCGGCTCGGCGGGCGGCAGCGGCGGGCCGTCCCACTCGGCGTCTTGAAAGTGTGCGTGTGCGCCTACAAAATCGTAAATCGTGAAGTAGTCTTTGCCGTCGAACAGGCGCGTGCCTCTGCCCACGATTTGCTTAAACTCGACCATGCTGTTGACGGGGCGCAGCAGCACGATGTTGCGCACCTCTTTGGCATCTACGCCGGTGCTGAGTTTTTGGGAGGTTGTCAGTACGGTCGGTATCGTCTTTTCGTTGTCCTGAAAAAAGCGGAGATACTTCTCGCCCTGCGCCCCGTCGTCGGCGGTCACGCGGCAGCAGTATTCGATATTGCTGCTGTCGGCAAATTGATTGATGTAGTCGCGCACCGCCGCCGCGTGGGCTTGTGTGGCACAAAACACCAGCGTTTTTTGTCGTTGGTTAATCGCCTGCATAAACAGCCGCACCTTATATTTTTCCACGTCTTCCAGCTCGATGCTGCGGTTTTGCTCGCTCAAACCATAGACTTTACCCGCTTCGGGTTGCTGACCGGACAGCACCGTATCGTCGGAGGTATAGACGTAATCGTCCATGTTGGTTTGGATTTCTTTGACCCGAAAAGGCGTCAAAAATCCGTCGTTGATGCCCTCTTTGAGCGAATAAATGTAAATCGGGTCGCCGAAGTAGCGGTAAGTATCGCGGTTCACGTCGCGCTTGGGCGTGGCGGTCAACCCCAATTGCACCGCCGGCTCGAAGTGCTCCATAATGTCACGCCAACTGCTCTCGTCGTTCGCGCCGCCGCGATGACACTCGTCGATGATGATAAAGTCGAAAAAATCGCGGTCGTAGTCGCCGAAGTAGGGTGAGTCGTCCGGACCCGACATAAAGGTCTGAAAAATGGTAAAAAACACGCTGCCGTTGGTCGGCACCTTACCTCTTTTGCGGATGTCGGCGGGACTGATGCGCACCAACGCATCTTCGTCAAATGCCCCGAAACTGTTGAAAGCCTGATTGGCGAGGATATTGCGGTCGGCGAGGAAAAGGATGCGCGGACGGCGCGCGCCCGGCTCGATGAGGTTCCATTTGCTCTGAAAAAGTTTCCACGCGATTTGGAAAGCAATCGCGGTTTTGCCCGTGCCCGTGGCGAGGGTGAGCAGGAGTCGCCGCCGCCCCGCGCTGATGGCTTCGACGGCTTTGAGCACGGCGTTTTGCTGATAATAGCGCGGCTGCCAGGTGCCGCCCCGGTCTTCAAAAGGCACGGCGGTCAGTTCGTCACGCAGGGCATTTTCGACGGGAAAGGTCATAAACCACAGCTCCTCGGGCGTGGGGTAGGCGTTGATTTCGCTCTCCTTGCCGTCTTCCGTGTCGATGAGGTAGATGCGGTCGCCGTTGGTCGAGACGGCGTAGCGCACATCCAAGCGGCGGGCGTAGTCAACGGCCTGCGTCTTGCCGTCGGAGAAAAACAGTTGCCGCTTTTTCGCCTCGATGACCAGCAAATCCCGATTTTTGTAGCGCAGCACGTAGTCCGCGTACAGCGGTTTTTCCCGTTTGCCGCGCCCGATCAGCCGCCCGGCGGTTATCTTGACCTCCACCCGGATTTTGCTGCCGGGCGTGGTGTTCCAACCCGCTGCGGCGAGTGCCGGGTCGATGAGGTCGTGGCGGGTTTGGGATTCGTTCATTG
>JAHDCG010000068.1:0-8508 GCA_020629965.1 Saprospiraceae bacterium
ATGCCCAAAACAAAAGTCATCGCCGTCCAACTCGCCACCCCCGAAATCGATATTTTCGCAAAATATTCTCTCGCCAATGTGCGCGAATACTGCCGCCGGCACGACTACACGCATTATGTGCAGCGGACGCACACCGTGCCGGGCATGCACATCAATTGGTCAAAAATCGACCTGTTGCAGCACGTTTTTTCGCGCTTTCCGGAGGCGGGTTATTACATACTTTTCGATGCGGATATTATCGTGCAAGATTTTGAGAAATCAGTAGATTTTTTCATTGATAAATACGGCGACAGCGATACACACATTCTCTTTTCTGCGGATACGCCGCTGCGTTTGTCCTTTACGCCGCGCCCGAATGCAGGTTTGATTATGCTGAAAAATTCGCCGGTCGGTAAGCAAATTATCGACCGTTGGGTAGAAGCCTCGACCACCGACGGCGCAAAGTACAACAATACGCACCCGCGCAATCAACTCGTTTATTGGAATTGCGTGATGCCCGAATTTTCCCGCTACCAAAAAGTACTGCCCCGCTCCTATTTCGTCAAGCCGCTGTACCTGTTCGGTAAGCAAATTATGCCGACTTCCTTTCTCTATCATTTGACCCAAAGCGACAAAGAAACCCGCGCCAAAGAAATGCGGCGCATGAGCACGGCAGTATGGCAAGACACCGAACGCGGTGTGCGGGAGACGGAGGAAATTTTGCAAGAAAAAGCGGATTATTTAGTCTTGCGAGAAGCAAAAAACGACCCGGTATGACCATCAAAGAATTTAATCCGACGGCGGGTCGCTATGCCTTTTCAACCTGTGATTTGACAGCGGATTTTCACGCGCATCCGGTCTTGGAAATTGTGACGGCAACGAATGGTAAGTTTACAATTTGCGGAAAAAACGGCATAAAAACGGAAACAAACGGCGTGTGCATCAAAGCTAATGCAACCCACGCTTTGCACGTCGAAAACGTCTGCACGGAGATTTTCATGAGCGAAAACAGCCGCGAAATTTGGACGCAACTCGCAGCGTTTTTGCCGGCGAATGCAGAGGAAAACTTTCTGTTTTTCGATGAAAAAGAAGCGGTCGAAGTGCAGAATATTTTAACAACAACCGGCAATTCTCCTTATCAAAATACGGACGAACGCATTAAAAAAACGCTTGATTTTCTGCATACTTTACCCGAAAATTCTGCCTTGACTCTCAAGCATTTAGCAAGCCGCGTCCACCTTTCGCCCGGCAGATTATCGCATTTATTTAAACAGGAAATCGGCTGCTCGGTGCAAAAATATATCCCGTGGGTGCGCATGAAAGGTGCGATTGAAATGGTGTTGCAAGAGCAAATTTCCTTTACCGACGCGGCTTTGGAGGTCGGCTTCTATGATTCGGCACATTTCAGTCGTCACTTTAAGGAGTTGTTTGGAGTGAGTGCATCGACGGCTTATAAATAACTCATTTCACTAATTTCTCCTGCAAATCTTCCAAACTCACGCCCTTCGTTTCGGGCATCATTTTCCACACAAAAATTAACTGTGTAATCATCATAAAAGCGAAGAAGCCGAAGACCGCTGCCGCGCCCACAGTCTTGAATAAAAACGGTATGGCGGACGGAATCGCTGCCGCCAAAACCCAGTGCGTACTGCTGCCGAATGCCTGTCCGTCGGCACGCAGATGATTGGGAAAAATCTCGGAAATAAATACCCAAATCACCGCCCCCTGCCCCACCGCGTGCGAGGCGATAAACAAGAAAAAGAAAATCGGAATCGACAAGCCCTGCCACCCGAGACCGAAAGCCGCCGCCACCATCGACAGGCTGAAAATGTAGCCGATCGAGCCGATGTACATCAGTTGCCTGCGTCCGAGTCGGTCGATGAGCGACAAGCCGATGAGGGTAAAAATAAGGTTGACAATGCCGATACCGATGCTGCTCAACAGTGCCGTACTTTCCGCCAAACCCGCTGCGGCAAAGATGCGCGGCGCGTAATACAACAGCGCATTGATGCCCGAAAATTGGTTGAAAAAAGCAATCAGAAACGCCAAAATCAGCGGAAAGCGATATTTTTTGATGAAGATATTTTCGCTTTTATCCTGTTTCTTTTCGTGCGCGAGGATTTCGTTCATTATCGGCTCGGGGTCTCGCTGCGGTTCGATGAGACGTAGTACTTCCGCCGCTTCCGCTCGATTATTTTTGACCGTCAGCAGCCAACGCGGACTGCGCGGCACACCCAAAACCATCAGCGTGTAAATGACCGCCGGCACCGCTTCCACGCCAATCATCCACCGCCACGACTCGTTTTCGATGCCGCTCAAAAGGTAATTAGAGACGAAGGCAACGAGGATGCCGAAAACGATATTGAATTGATAAAGTGCGACCAATTTACCACGGTTATTAGCCGGCGCAATCTCCGAAACGTAAGCCGGCGCGGCAATCGTCGAAGCCCCGACCCCCAATCCGCCGAGAAATCGAAAAACGGCAAACCACCACGGGTCACCCGCAAACGCCGAACCGACCGCCGAGACGGTGTACAAAATCCCGATTAAAAGTAAGGTCTGTTTACGTCCGATTTTATCGGTCGGAATGCCGCCGAAAAGCGCACCGATGACCGTGCCCCACAGCGCGGACGCCATGACGACCAAGCCGTGAAATTCGTCGCTGCTGCCCCACAGTATCTGCAACTGCAAATCCGCGCCCGAAATGACTACGGTATCGAAACCGAATAAAAAACCGGCGAGGGCGACGGTGAGCGACCAATAGAGAATTTTGTTGTTTTTCACGGTGGTTTTTGTTTTGCGTGTGTGCGAGAGGCAAAGTGTCAAAGGTAGGGAAATTGTGAAATTTGACACACAAACATAAAAAGCAATATTATTTATTTCTTTTTTCTGCCGCCTCCCTCTCCGCTTCATCAAAATCGAAAATCCGACATTTAAAAACCGAAGTCAATTGAATTTGCCGAGGCTGCATTTCCCCCGACTCCTGATTTTTTATGTAGTACTTTTCGGAAAGACCGGTTATTCTGCCGAGAAGAACACCGTTATGCACAAATTCGGATTCGGGCGAAATCAGCAATTCCGAGGTCTGTAAATCGACCGTTGCATCCGCTGAAAGTTCGCCGCCGGCGGTAAAAGCAAATATTTTTTCACCGTCGGAATAATAGTCCATCACAGAGGTGTAAACGCTGTCCTTGAGATAAATTTCGGTAAGGTTCGAGTTGCCGGCTAAGCCCGGAAAATTGGCAACCATGATGGTGTCGCCGGCTAAAAAGCATCGACTCATACTCGATATGAAAATGTTTTTATCCTCCGTAGATGCGACATTTTTCGTGTCCATCGTTCCGTTAAATTCTTCGGAATTAAAGTGGTCTTCCCAATTTTTCAGAATGGTATAATTAAAATCAAAGAGTTGTTGACCGAACATATATTTTTCTCCCAAAGACTCGGCATATACAGCGTAAATACTGAGAGTGGAGTCAGCAAATACAGCTTTATTTTTTCTTTGCGCGAAAAGGGATAAAGGTAACAAAACCATTGAAAAAGCTAAGAACGATTTCATAATCATCAAGATTTCGGAAGTAAAAGTTATACTTTTTGCTTTGCTTCGGCTACTTTATTCACCCCCGCCGCCTGCCCGTCCAACCGTAACCGCATCTCCCGTTTCAAATACCAAAAAGTCACAATCGCCGACGACAAATCCGCAATCGGAAAAGCCATCCAGGCGCCGTCCGTTCCGAATTTTAAAGGCAGCAAAAGCACCAAAGGAATGAGGAAAAAACCCTGCTTGGTCAGCGTCAACAGCAGCGCGGGCACGGCCTTGCCGATGGCTTGAAAGTAGGCGGAAGAAATGAGCTGCACCTGTATGCTCGGCATAGCGAGAAAAACGATGAGCAGGGCGCGCGGCGTCTCGGCGAGCAGGTCGGGGTCGGTGGTAAAAATGCCGACAATTTGCTCGCGGAAAACCAAAATCGCGACAAACATCGCCACGGCAATCAACGTCCCGGATTTGATGGCGAGGTAAATGGTTTCTTTGACGCGACCGTATTTGCCGGCTCCGTAATTGAAGCCCGCAATCGGCAAGAAGCCTTGCGTAACACCCAGCACCGGAAAGTTGGCAAACATCGCCACCCGATTGATGATGCCGAAGACCGCCACGGAGTTTTCTCCGCCGTAAGTCACCAGCGTATTATTCAACACCAACATCAGCAGACTAATCACACCCTGCCGCGCAAAAGTCACGAAACCGATGCTGAAAATTTCTTTGATTAACTGCCGCTTGAGCAGAAAATTCTCTAATCTCACTTCCAAAT
Organism: Saprospiraceae bacterium; assembly: GCA_020629965.1. Lineage (GTDB taxonomy): Bacteria > Bacteroidota > Bacteroidia > Chitinophagales > Saprospiraceae > JAHDCG01. Next base: position 4,290 of record JAHDCG010000068.1, read on the forward strand.
CCGACCGACCCGACAGGAAATACCACAACGCAAAACCCGCACTGCAAAAGTAGGAAATGGTCGTCGCCCAAGCCGCACCTTCCATACCCCAATCGTAATAAACGATAAAAATCGGGTCTAAAATCAGGTTCATCACCGCCGGCACCAACATCACCATCATCGCCGTTTTTGCCTCGCCCTCGCTGCGGATGACATTGTTGCTCATCATCGCAAATGCCAAACAGGGAATGGCGGGCAGCAGAATATTAAAAAACGTTTTGGCGGGCAGTAAAATGTCGCCTTTAGCCCCGAAAGCGGTCAGAATTTCTGTGTCATAAAACAAACCCGCCGTCACCATCGCAATCGCTAACAGCACGGTCAGCGCAATCATATTACCGAAAGTATTTTGCGCGTGCTCTTCCCTGCCGCTGCCCAAAGCCCGAGAAATAACCGACGAACCGCCGACCCCGATGGCCATTCCGATAGACGAAATCAAAAAGATAATCGGCATCACGACCGTCACCGCCGCGATGCCCGCCGTGCCCACGTAGCGACCGATAAAAATGGTATCGACAATCATGTAAATCGACATCACGAGTATGCCGACCGAAGCCGGTACGCCCATTTTGACCAGTAAAGGTCCGATTTCTTTTGTGCCGAGTTCGTCGCTGTTGCGTTTCATTTTATTGTTGAGTCGTTGAATTGTTGAATAGTTGAGCGCATTCGGCTTAAAAAGCACGCCTGAACTACCTACCGGTTTTAGTTATTTAGTAACTCAAAATTTCAAAAAAACCTATACCTTGAATTCGATGCCGGGTGTTGCGAGTTACGGTACACGAAAAAATTCTCTCCCTCGCACAAAACCGCCGCGAAAGTAAAGGTAATCCCCCGAATTTTGCCACTTTTGTCTATGATGCCGTAATTTATGACAATTGAATAGTGAGGAAATTTTAAAAAAGTAAAATTATATTACAGATGACTATTTATTTTGGGCTAATTCTTATCGCGCTGCCGCTGATTTTAGCCTTATATTTCTACCGCGCAGCCATCGCCGATATGACCGGTCTTTTGCCGTTTTGGATAAAAATGTGGCGGATAGATATGCACGTAGATTTTGAAAAATACCGCTACGGCAAGCATCGCCGGCAGTATTTTCTGATCTGCCGTGCCGAAGAAAAAGCCAAGAAACGCAAACAAATCATCCTTTATTTTCACGGCGGCGGCTGGCAGTTCGGCAGCCCCGATGCTTTTTTGCCCGCCGCGCAGGTGCTGACCGACGCAGGCTACCCGGTCGTCATGGCATCGCACCGCCGACTGCCTTTGTACGGCTACACCGCCATGCGCGAAGACCTTTCGCTGCTGCTTGACAAAACTTGGGAGGTGATGCAGCAACACAATTTACAAGACCGTGACATCATCGTCGGCGGCATGTCTTCAGGCGGAAATTTGGCGGCGTTGCTTTATTTCGACGTCGCCCGCTTAAACCCGCTGCCTATTCCCAATGAAAAACTCGTCGCCGTTTTTCTGCAAGCCGCCCCGCTTGATTTAACTAAAATGATTCCCTCCCCTACGATGTACCTCTACGCGGGCAGCCGCAGCGGACAGACCTACCGCGATGCCTCCCCCATTACCTACCTCGATGCCCCCGACGACCGCCCGATTTATCTCGTACACGGCGATAAAGACGGCATTGTCTGCTACGACTGCACGATTTCATTCAAAAATCGCCTGGAAGAAGCGGGCTTTACCAATGTGCAATTTGAAACGGTAAAAAACGGCAAACACACGGCAGCTTCGGACTGGGCGGCGGAGGAGAATGAGGTGCGGCGGAAGCTTTTGGAATGGTTGGAAAAGGTTGGTTAAAGGTTGGGTAAAGGTTTTAATGGTTGGAAAAGGTTTGAGTGGTTGGAATGGTTTAAGTTCGGTTGAAATTCAGAATTGTTGTTTTTTTTTTTAATCGGCAAAAGTAATCGGACTCAAAGTAAAAGCAGCACGTTAGTAAAATCTGCTTTGCCCCCCCGTCAACCGACAACCGTCAACCGTCAACCGTAATAAAAAAGCCTTCTCCCCGTAATCGGAAAGAAGGCTGCACCGGCTAAATCGGTTCAGAAAAACCGGTGCTCTCATAGTATGTATTTTAGAAAAAATTCTCTTAGCGCACGACCATTTTTTTGATGTCGGTTTCGGTCGCCGTAGCGAGTTGGTACAAGACTACGCCCATAACGTTTAAGTCCGCTTTTTGCAAAATGATTTCGTTGTAACCCGCTGCGTAATTCCCTGTACGCGTGTGAATTATGCGACCGGCGGCATCGTAAAAAGTCAGCGTCGCACTACCCGCCTGCGGCAAATCGAAGCCGATTATCGTTTCGCTGGTAAACGGATTCGGCTCGTTTTGGTAAAGGGCGAACGGCGTGGCCTGTGTAATTTCTTCGCTGAATTTGAAGCGAATATCTTTCACCTGCGGCGTGCGAGTGCCGAGGCTCATGTCATAGGCTTCGTTGCGGAAATCGTCGTTGTCAATTTTTAAAATATCGGCGAGTTTACCGCGTTTTTCGGCTTTAAAAGTCAAGGTCATAAAAGTTTGATTTTTCAGCAGAGTAACCGGCGTAACCGATTGCGTGCTGAAAGTCAATTTACCCGCTTCGCCGTCATTATATTGCATGGCTGCGGTAAAATCGTTGTTGATTTCCAAGCCTTGCAGCGTCAAAACATCCGTGTCGAAATTTATCGCCGCTTGTAGTCCGCCGAGCATTTCGGTTGCCGTGAGGGTCAGCGGCACTTCCACCGTTTCGCCCTTTTTGAAGGCTTGATTGACGAGTCCGAAAGTCAAATAATCGTCGTCGCTTCTTTCTTCATTCTCATCGGAATGCAGACCCGCGCTCGCCGAGTCGTTGACATCACCGACTTTTACGGCCGTAAAATTCGCGGCAAGCTCGTCGTGTGTCAGATTTTGCAATTGCAGCATTTCGGGAAACGGCTCTGCCCACGGGTTGGTCGGGTCGGGAAATTCGTAATACATATCCACAAATCGCCAAGAGTTGTTGGCGGTAAATTCCTCGTCCAAGCCCAATATGACGCGTTTAATCGCCACCACATCCGCCATCGTGACGGTCTCGCTGTGATTGGCATCGGCAGCGATGATTTTGTAAGGCGAGTCGAGCAATTGCATATTTTGAATGTGACGAATAATCAAGACCAAATCCCAAGTCGTTACGCCGTTATCATCGTTGCCGTCTTTTTCGGGCATCACGGTGTAGTCCACGCCCGGCAGCAGACTCGCGAAGGCATAACTGCCGCCGTCGGTCGTCACGTCGGGTATCGCGTTGCTGTTGCTGAGCAGCGTGATTTGGGTCTCTTCGACTTCGTCGCCCACCTCGGTCATCACCGCACCGGCGACCATAACTTCGGGCTGTTCTCCTTCTTCCGGGCAGACGTCGTTGTTGTCTTGTACGGTCAGAGTCGTGATGCAGATTTCGCTGTTGCCGGCAACATCCGTAGCGTAAATTTCCAGCTGCACCGGACCTGCGTCGGCGCAGGTAAAGGCTAACTGCGTAGTTGTCGGCACGCTGTTGTCGAGGCTGTCTAATCTTCTGAAAGTCAATTCAATATCAGCGTCGGCGGTGCAATTGTCAAAGGTTTCGTACACGAAAAAATTGACGTTTGCCGTGACCATGCCGCCGCTGCCCATTTGCGCGAGGTCGGTCACGAGATTGTCGTTGCAGACTAATGTCGGCGGTTGCAAGTCGGTAACATTGACGATGGTTTGCGCGGTCGAGGTGTTGCCGCATTCATCGGTCGCCGTGAAAGTCACGAGGTTCGAGCCGAAGGGGTACAAACCGTTTGCCGTGCCGTCGGTCGTCGCATTGTAGTCGTTGGTAATGGTAATCGCGTTCGGATTACAGCCGTCGGTCGCCGTAGCAAGCAGGTTCGTTACCGTTCCGTTTTGACAGTCATTCGCATCGACCGCCACGTTGAGTACCAAGGGCGCGGTGAGAACGGGCGCGAGATTATCTATGATTTTTATCTCCTGAATGCTCGTCCAAGAACCGCCCGCCGCCGGATTATCGGGGTCGAACCGGCACCAGTCTATCACCTGCCAAGTCCGTAAAATTTTGTAGCAACCGGGCGCATTCAAATCAAAAAACATATCCTCGAAACTCACCGCCAACATCGCACAGGTCGTGCCGCCGGCGGGGAAAATATCTTGTAAATAATCGGGGTTCAACTCCGTCGGACTCAA
>JAHDCG010000068.1:8608-32258 GCA_020629965.1 Saprospiraceae bacterium
TCGCTGAAGTTCACGTTATCCAAACTCGCCTCAAAACCCACGGGCGAGCAATCGTCGTAACTCGCGGGATTTAAGCAACTGTTATTTGCATCGAAAACGCAGGCGGAAACCGTCGCCGTGCCGTCGGAAGGCAGGCTGACATTCGTAAATTCTTCGCAGACCGGCGTCGGCGTTTCGTCATCGACTATCGTAATCGTCACCGTACAATCGGTGCTGTTGCCGCACTCGTCTTCGGCGGTGTAGGTCGCGGTCTGTGTACCCGGCGGCACGTTATTGAAGGGGCCGAAACCCGTGCCGCCGAACGAGGTCGTCGCCGTTACGGTAAAGTCGCTGCAATCGTCGGTCGCCGTGGCTTGCGGCAGCAAAAAGGCGGCACCGCATTCGCCCGGTTGAGTAATCGTACCCACCGTAAAATCAGCGGGGCAAATCAACGTCGGCGCGGTCGCATCCGCTACCATAATGACTTGAGTATCTTGTAATATCGTGTTGTCGCACCAATAAATGACCGTCCATTCGCGCTGAATGAAAAAGTCGTTGGCGGAGCAATTTGCCGTGGTGTCTATGTCCGTAAACCCCGCGCTGAGTTGACAGCGACCGATGCCGTTGAGCGAAATATTCATACCGTCGAGCGTCGGTTGACCGGCGGCGGCGGGGTCTGCGATTTCGCTGCAATCGACCGTCGCATCTGTCGGAAACATAATGTTATTGAGTTCGGGAGCACGCAGGCGAAGCTGCTGAAAGCAGGTATCACGCATATCGGGCATCGCGGGGTCGAAAACGACAAATTCGCGGACGATGATTTGTGATAAAGTATCGGGAAAACCCGGTGTGTTTTGACAATCGAAAACGGTGAGTTCTCTCACCAAAACTTCATTCGTACCGAGGCAATTATCCTGTACCGTCGGCGGAAAATCCGTTGCGTCTTCGCTGTCGAAAGGTACGGTGCAGGCAATTAAAGTGTCTTGGCAATCAAAAAAGGTCGGCGGAATTTCGTCGGCGATACGGAAAAAATTCGTACAGTTGTTGCCGTTTGGTTGATAGAAATAAGTCACCTTAACCACCTGGTTATGAATAGCTTGCCCGATATTAAAGGCATCACCGACCGACAGATTTTGTTGAGAAAATATGAGCGTATCTGTATTATTATCCTGAACAATTACGTCAAAAAGTTCGGTACACTCCACAGAAGCAAAATTTGTAGAAGGAATGCTCAAAATAACTTCACAATCAGCATTAGACGGTCTTTGACCGGGATTGTCTTCCGATGTCGTACAATCCAAAGTACAGCCGCTCGGTTGTTGAGCCGCGAGATTAAAATGCCCTAAAAACAGACAGCAAAAAGCCGTCGTTACGTGCATTAGTTTTTTTGTTTGGTTGTAAAATAACAGTGTTTTACCGATTTTTAATTTATTCATCATAGTCTGAATTAGCGGCACGGGAGGGCTGCCTTTGCGGTGCAAAAGGGAAAGCCGAATTGTGCCTTTTTTGTTAATAGTTTGGTTGGGAGGTGAGACTTTAGATGTTAGACGTTAGATTTTAGACTCTCGTGTGACTATCGCCGAGACTCAGGCGTCTTTTCCTAATCTCTCATTCCGAAAAAATAAAAATTTGTGTGAATGTGCTTTTTAAAAATTGATGTCTGATGTCCTGTAATAATTGGAAAAGTGTATGGTCTGTTTGGAAAGGAGGCTCGACCGAGAAGAAAAGTGTGTAGCTTTCTCATTTGGTTTAGTACTCCTTTAGTCCTTGTAAAAAATGAGTAGATATTTCTTCTGTTCAAAAGGATTATTTCGAGGAAATTCAACTCAAAAAAATGTGTGTGTAGTCTCCAAGCAGTTCTAATGCTCCGTAAAAATCACGACGCCCGAAAAGCGAACGCCGACCGATGCGACCGAAGCCGCGTCCGTTTCTTAGTCTGCTGTCATAGTTTTTGTGTCTGCCGAAATTGTGTACAGGAAAATGGAAAGGAATAATTTTTTCGGCGTGTTTGTATGTTACATTTCTATAATATCAAAGATGTTGCCAAAGAATGATGAAAAATGATAATGTGTGGGGAAGTGAGAATTATTTTCTGCAAGAAAAAGGGTATGATTGTGTTATGCCGTGTCGGGGGGGAGACGCGTTTTCCCGCGTCTTTACAAAGGATAGCAAATCTTTCATAGATGAACGGAAAGCAAAACAACGTTCTATCTTCCGTAAATTTTTATTTTCAGTAAAATCTATAACCTTCTGCCCTTAGAGACGTTGCACTGCGACGTTTTGCCCCGGAGCGAAGAAGGGGATTTGTGATGAAATTTTTTAATTGACTTGTTACTTTTTTACACCAAGTTGCGAATTACTACCCTCGCCTCAGACGTGCAGTTACACGTCTCTACAAAGCCGTTTTGACTTGCCGCTCATACCTTAGACGCGTTTTCCCGCGTCTTTACAAAAACAGATGCGGTTTGCACTTCCCAACCTTACAACCTCACAACCTCTCAACCCAAAAAAAGCCGCCCCACCACAAAAACCCGGCGGGGCGACTCTCTCAAAAACTTGCTAAAATAATTCAGCAGTTCACTTCCTAATTAAAGTAAAAGTGATTACCGCAAGTCTTCATGAAATTGACATCATAGCCGTTTGCCGCTTTGATACGGAAAGCATCGAGGTATTTTGCATCGGAGGCGTTGAGCGTACAGCAGCCCGTTTCGTGGCGGTTGCCGCGCCCCATGTTGCCCGTCGTGCCGTTGGGTACGGTGACGGAGCTGACCATCGCCGGCGTCAGTGCCGAGAAGCCCTCGGGATAGCCCATGCCGATTAACAAATCGTCCAAGAATTTTTTGTCAGTCGCGGAGCGGTTATAGGCCCCTTTCATTTTTTCAACAAAACCCTTGCTGTCCAAACCGCGCATACTGCCAAACTCGGGATTAGTACCTAATACTGTCAATTCTTTTGCGGAACTGTTGCTGCATCCGCTGAGGTCGAACAGTCCCAAACGCTGACGTGCTGCTGCCGCTGCTTCCGTTTGCGCCTGCGCGAGTGCCGCTGCTTGTGCCGCCGCCCAATCGCCGGTGGTATCTACCGCCGGAGTTTCCGGAGTCGTGACGGTTGTCGTCGGCTCGTCGGTCGGTACTATCGCTCCGCTATCGCCGCAACCGTTACAGCCGTTGCAACCGATCCACCAAATCAACAAAGCGAGCAAAAGGAGCGGTAACAACCACATCCACCATGCCGCGCCGCCTTTTTTCTCGACGCGTATCGGGGCTGCCGCTGCTGCTTTGGGGGTTCTGCCGCTGCCGGCTGCTGCCGCTAAACCTGCCGCTGCGCCCGCTGCCGCCGTCGTAGTCGCAACGGGAGCTACCGCCGCCGGTTCTGCGTCCGCTTTTTTCTTGGCTGCCAAAGCCGCCGCCGCCGCTGCTTTCTCTTCCGCTTCGCGTTTTGCCTTAGCCTCGGCCGCCAAACGGGCTTCTTCGTCTGCTTTATTTTTAGCTGCCAAAGCCGCTGCTGCTGCCGCCGCCGTTGCCGCCGCCGCCGCTGCTTTCTCTTCCGCTTCACGTTTGGCTTTGGCTTCTGCTGCCAAACGGGCTTCTTCGTCCGCTTTATTTTTAGCTGCCAAAGCCGCTGCTGCTGCCGCCGCCGTTGCCGCTGCCGCCGCTGCTTTCTCATCCGCTTCGCGTTTGGCTTTAGCTTCTGCTGCCAAGCGGGCTTCTTCGTCTGCTTTGCGTTTTGCCTCCGCTTCGGCTGCTAAGCGGGCTTCTTCGTCTGCTTTGTTTTTAGCTGCCAAAGCTGCCGCTGCCGCTGCCGCCGTAGCCGCCGCCGCTGCTGCTTTTTCATCCGCTTCGCGTTTGGCTTTAGCTTCCGCTGCCAAGCGTGCTTCCTCGTCCGCTTTGCGTTTTGCTTCGGCTTCCGCCGCAAGACGCGCTTCTTCTTGCTTCTTTTTCTCCGCTAAGGCTGCCGCCGCCGCTGCTTCGGCTGCGTTTCTTTGCGCCAAAGCCTCTTCGTCGGCTTTAGCTTGTGCCGCCATTGCAATTTGTTGTTCTTCCTCTTCTCTCCGGCTCCACCAACCCCAATCGTTGCGGTAAGCCGCCCATCCGGCAAACATACCGCCGAGCAACACATTTGCATCCATGTCGTGACTCTGCATAAACGGTGCGAGCAGCAAGGCTAAACTCTTTTCGTCCGTTTGGTAGCAAGAGCGGGCAATTTCCTGATTGTTACCGGCTTTAATTTTTGCAAAAAACTTCCCGCTTTTGGTACGGTGCGTCGTGATGCGACCTTCTATCGGTGCATTCTTTTTGACGGACTCGATGCCGTTGTCGCGGGCGGCTGCGGTCGTGTAGCCTTCGCTGCGCCATACCGTTTCGCCGCTGTCGGTGTTATAGCTGAAAAAGTAGTGACCGTTTTTCTCGCTTTTAAATTTGTGAAAGCCTTCCGTGCCCGACTCGCTCGTATAAGCGGCGCAAGGCATGTAGTTGTCTTTCTTTTTTTTCGGCTTGGCAGGAGCTTTCGGCGGTTCCGGCACCTCCATCGCAATGCTGAAAGTATCGGTCTCGGTGACGGTATTCTTTTTTGAAACCAAACTGACGCCGTACTCGGTCGCATAACCGGGCATTACGCCCAAGAGGTAGGTAATAATTTTTTCTCCCGCCGCTTCGTTTTCGAGCGGTCGTGAGCGGGCGATTTCCTGATTATTTGCCGCTAAGAGAACGACGTAAAATTTTCCGTCCCGTTCTTTGATACGGTAGCGTTCGCGTTTGTTTCCGTTCTTGATGACGGAGCGCATGCCCGTGTCGCGGGGTTTGCCGCCCCGATAGCCCTGACTGAACAAGATGGCTTTGCCGTCGCCGTCGTTGAGGTGGAAGTAGTGTTTTTTATTTTCTTCGTTTTTGAAAGTCTCAAAGCCCGCCGTGTCTGAGGTCGAGGCGCGGTCAAAAACGTACTCTTGTTGATTTAATTTCTGCTTTCTGGTGGCTTTGGCGTAGTCCGCTTTGTAGGCATCGGCATTCGCCATGATGTATTCCATTGCGGCGCGGCGGTCGGCTTCGTTGTCAAACATTCCCGAGCGGGCAACTTCAAAACCATTGGGGGTGCGAATAACGAAGTAGTATTGATTGCCGTTCCGTTGCAGGTCGTAATATTTTTCTTTGGTCGCGTAGCGGAGCGAACTGCGCACGTTGGCTTTCCGCTTCGAGGCACTTTCCAAACCGCGACCGTACAAAATTGCTTTACCCTCCGCATTGTTAAAATGCCAGAAGTAGAGGTCTCCGTCTTCAATCATTTCCGGACCTGCCTGCCCCGAGGTCGAACTGCGCGTAACGACGTACAACACCGCCATTTCCGCTAAAGAAGGCGGCTTCGGCAACTCTTTGTTCAGACGGCGTTGGGTAGTCGTGGTGGTAGTCGTAGTAAAATCAACGGGAAAATCGGAGGTGTTCATCGCGTCTTGACGCAGAGAATTTGCGGCTGTATTTGCGGCAGCGTCGTTGTCGTAGGCGGTACTCGTGGCGAGCATGTTGCCGTTGTCGGACATTAAGGAGAAGGTGCCGTCACCGTTTTGGCGGTAATTGCCTTCTTGTCGCATGGCGGCAATAGAGTTGCGGACGGCAGCTACGACTTCATCGCGCGAAGGATAGGTGGCTCCTTTCAAAATGGTATCTCCGCCGTCGGAAACCAAATCAAAAGACATGTTTCCGCCGTCGCTGAGTAATTTAAACCTCATAGTTGAACAGATTTTTACGGATAGACTGCCCGTAATTTATTTTGCACACAAAAAATAAAATTTTGCGAACAAGCAAATTCACGAACAGCGTCTGTTGGTTTAGAAAATTATTTCTGTGGTTGTGTAGCGGAAATATTGAATTAAAGTAAATTTAACATCGTATTTCCGCGCTAAAATTAGACAAATTTTAACAACTCACAAATTCTTGACGGGGAAAAACAAAAATGTCACCTTATTAACGGCAAATAATTCTTTTTTTTATCGTATTCAACGAAAATCCGACCTATCCGAATAAAATTTTAATCGTATTGAATTTTTTATCATTTAATTTATTTCTGAATTACCTTCTGTTTTTCCCGAGTCCAAAAACCGTTTTCAACGGCGAGAAAAGAAAAAGCGCAAACCCTGCTTTGAAGGATTTGCGCTTCTTTGTTTTATCAAAAAATTGAAAACTATGACCGAACGAATTTCCGCACGGCAGTTTTACCGTTATCAGTTTTTATCCGTAAAAAGTACACACCGCTTTGCAGATTGTGCGTTGAAACCGTCGAACGCACACCGGCAAAGTTTTCCGTTGAATATACCGTTTTTCCCGTCACGTCGGTAACGATGATTTCCGTGATTTTTTCTTCACCCGACCGAATACTGACGTTGACGTTTTCTTGTACGGGGTTGGGGAAAAGCGTAATTTGCAGATTCGCGGGATTGACTAAATCATCCGTAGAAACCGTACCGTCAAAATTTTGGATAAAATCCGCCGCCTCCGATAAGGGTGTAATATCGGGACAAGGATGCTCTACGTCGGGAACAAAAATGACGGCGTAAGACAACTCTCGAACATCGCCGGGATTGAGCGGTGTGCCGCCCGAAGACAAAACGGTTCTGCGGTCAAATTCCGTGCTGTTGTCGGACGCGGCACTGCACAACGACCATTGATTAAAATCGGAAGGATTGCCCGGGAAGGCATAATTTGTCACCTCATCGTTGTCGGGATTGTAGCCCGTGCCGCCGACGGTATAAGGTGTGCCGTCGCGCCATTTACCCGTCAGGTAGTTAAAATACTCTCCTTCGGAGGTCGGGTCGGTTTGGGTCGGCGGCGGTGCACCTTGCCCCGGATTTGAGAAGTAAGTAAAACTCGTGATGCCTGTATTTTCGGAGTCAGACAGCAGTTTAATACCGAGCAGAGGAATTTCCGTGCCGTAGGTCGTCACGCCGCCTACGCAGGTGGTGCCGGTCGTACCGTCTTCGGCATCTTGATTGTAGTAAAATGCCATTTCGCGCGTGGTGTCGATGCCGATGTAATCGTCGGTATAACAACCCAAGTCCACATCTGCCCACAGCGCGGTGGTAAATTCTTCGATGGGCAGAAAACCCCTGTGGATAATTTTAAAATCATAAAAAGTCGTATTGTCAACCGCGGGCTCAAAACTCGCGTAAGCGTAGGCCGACACCTGAATTTCTAAACCGATACCGTTGCCGGTCGTCTGCGTGTGCTGTCCGGCGGCATCGTTGAATACCCACCAAATCATTTGGTCGCCCTTGATGTCGGGATAATCGCCCGCAGCGGGGTCGTAGATGCCGTCGCCGTCCGTATCGACAAAAGGCGCGAGTTCCTGACCGACGGGCAGATTGAAACTGCGGTACTCGAAGAAGTACGGATTGTCTTTGCCCGGCCAACCGAACACGGAAGGGTCGGGCGTATCTACGGTGCCGTCGTTCGCAAAATCCGCGAGGTGGTCTTCGATACCGGAAATATTGACTATAAAGTGAAAATCCCAAAGGGTGCAGCCGCCGAGGTAGGGACTGCCGTCTGCGGGGTTCAAAGGTCCGGGGAAATAATCACCCGAATTCTCGAACCCGTGACCGTACATAGACGCGGAAACATTAAACTGTCCGTTGGCAATACCGCCCGTCCACAGACCGCCGGCAAAGATGGCGGACACGACGCTGCCGCCCGCCTCGGGGTTCGGGGCGAGGTATCTGCCGTCGGAGCCGTTCCACCACAGGGAGCCGCTTTGCAACACGCCGGCGCGGACGTTATTCGCGTTGAGTTCTGCGTAAGCATTACCTTGACCGCAATCGTTTTGTGCGAAAGTCAAGCCGACGCTTGCGAGAAGGAAAAAGAGTAAGAGTTGAATTTTCATCATGGTTAATTAATTATTTAGAGGTGAGTGAATTTTCGGCAAATAACCCTACCCGAGCGTGTCTTGACGGAAAGAAAATACAGCCCGGTTTTAAGATTATTCAAAGGTAAAAAAAGATGCGAGGATTCCGGTACCGAAGTCGTAATTAGCACTCTGCCCGCTGCGTCGAGCACGGAATATTCCGTGACGGCATCTGTGTTATCGGATAATATTACCGTTAAGTTTTCCGACGCAGGATTCGGGTAAAGAGAAATTTCGGTTGCGGAAGTTGTGCTTTCTTGTACGCTGCTGACGGTACAGTCAAAATTTTGGACAATATCCGCCGCCTCTTGTAACGGCGCGATGTCGGGGCAAGGGTGCGGTATGTCGGGGACGAAGATGACGGCGTAGGTGAATTCGCGGGTTTCGTTGGGATTTAGAGTGCCGCCGGCGGAGGAAAGGATAGTGTTGCGATTATCTTCAGTGTTGTTCTCAGTAGCAGAGGTACACATAGACCATTCTTCAGGGCTAATCGGATTTCCCGGAAAAGCAAATTTTGTCGGTATATCATCATCAAAACCATAACCGTCTCCGCCGATAATAAGCGGTTGTCCGTCCCTCCATCTTCCGTTCATGTAGTGAAAATATTCAACAGGATTAGTAGGTCCGAATAGTGACAGCGATGGGCTGCCAAATGTAATTAGGTAATAACCAAAACTCGTGACACCAATATTTTCTGAATCGCTGATAAGTTTCATACCGAGTAGCGGAACATCTTCGCCGTAAGTAGGAATGCCGTTTTCACAAATTTGCTCAAGCGTGCCGTCAATTTCATCCCGATTATAGTAGTAAGCCAAACTGCGCGTGCTGTCCACACCGATATAATCGTCCGTAAAACACCCCAAATCCACATCCGTCCAAATCGCTGCCGTAAAATCATCCAACGGCTCCGTGCCGCGATAAATGTATTTAAAATCGTAAAAAGTAGTATTATTTATCGCCGGTTCAAAACTCTGAAAAGCGTAAGCGGCAGCGTGAATTTCCATACCGATGCTCTCGCCGTATGACTGCGTATGAATGTTCGCTGCATCATTAAAAACCCACCAAATCATTTGGTCGCCTTTGATGTCGGGGTAATCGCCGGCGGCAGGGTCATAGATGCCGTCGGCATTCGTATCGACGAAAGGAGCTAAATCTTGCCCGACGGGTAATGCAAAACCGCCGTATTCGAGAAAATGCGGATTGTCTTTACCTGGCCAACCGAAAACGGCAGAGTCGGGAACGGTAATCGCACCGTTTGCCGCAAAATCTTCTTGGTGATTTTTGACGGCGGTATCGGTGATGACGAAATGCCTGTCCCAATTAAAGCAAGCCCCCTCGATAGCAGCACCGGTAGCGGCATCGAGCGGCCCGGGAAAGAAGTCCTCTCGATTTCCGGCTCCGTGTCCGTAAGTAGCGGCGGCTGTCCTTACTTCCCCGTTGACCGTACCGCCCAACCATAATCCTCCGGCAAAAATCGCAGTAACCTCCTCGCCGTTCACCCCGTCAATCGGGGCGATATATCTACCATCGGAGCCGTCCCACCACAATGCACCGCTTTGCAGCACGCCCGCACGGATATTATTTGTATTTAATTCTGCATAGGACTCTCCGTGTCCGCAATCGTTTTGTGCGAGAGCGATATTTGGGCAGCAGAAAAAAAGGATGAAGGTTAGTTTAAAGTTTGGCATTTTGTAGAATTTTTATTGGCGAATAAATTTACGGACAGCGGTCTTTTGGCTTTGCGTTGTAACGCGGATTAAGTACATGCCCGAGGCGAAATCACTGACCGAAACTTGTAAATTATCGTCTGTGGTATTTTCAAACGTACGAATTATTTTTCCCGATAGACCGGTGACTTCTACCCTCTTTATTTTCTCTTCCGTGTTTTTCAAAGACAGAAAAATATTTTCGCGGGCGGGGTTCGGGGAGAGAATTAAGCCTAAATCGGCGGCGGTTTGGCTTTCGGTAAGGTTGCTGACCGTAAAGTCAAAATCTTCAATTACATCCGCCGCATCCTGAATATCGGTCAAATCAGGGCAGGTTTCTTGCGTTTGCGGAACGTAAATGACCGCAAATGTCAAGTTTTTAACATAGCCCGGCTGCGCCGTCAGGCCGCCCGAAGACATCACCGTGCTTCTGCTCGTATTGTCTTTTACTTCTTCAAATGCCGAGCACATCGACCATTCATCCGCCGCCGCCGGATTGCCGAAAAAAGCGTAATTAGTATTCGCGCCGCCGGACTGATAACCGTCACCGCCTACGGTCAGCGGGGTGCCGTTTGTCCAATTTCCCGTTAATATATTGTGCGTTTCGACAGGGTTACTCGGCAAATAGCTTTCTTGCGACCAATTTTGGTGAGCGTAATTAAAACTCGTGATGCCTAAGTTTTCACTGTCCGAAAGCAATTTAACACCGAACATCGGCTGCGGCTCACAGCAGTCTCCGAAAATCGGAAGACAGTTCTCCTCCCCTGCTCCGTCGATATCGGCAATGTTGTAATAATAGGTCAAATCGCGCAGCGTGTCGATGCCGAACGCATGGTAATAACGACAGCCCAAATCGGGGTCTAACAACAAACCGGTCTGAAAATCGGTAAGCGTTTCCGTGCCGCGATACAAATATTTTATGTCGTAAAAAGTCGTGTTATTTATCGCCGGCTCAAAGCTTTGAAAAGCATACGCTATTGCCTGCATTTCAACGTGCAGCGGATCACCGTTGGTCGTCGTGTGAATATTACCCGCGTCGTTAAAAACCCACCAAATCGCTTCGTCGCCTTTAATATCGGGATAATCGCCGGCGGCGGGATTGTAAACTTCATCTCCGTCGGTGTCGATAAACGGAGCTAACTCGGCACCCGTCGGCAGGTCGAAGCCCCGATAATTCGCAAAATGCGGATTGTCTTTGCCGGGCCAACCGTAAATGTCTTGCAGCGGGCTGTCGATGTCTCCGTCAGCGGCAAAATCCGCAAGGTGATTGTCGATTTTTGTGCGTTTGACGGAGAAATGTGTGTTCCAATCAGCGCAGCCCGACTCATAGGGAAAACTCGTATTCGGGTCGAGCGGACCGGGGAACATATCAGAAGTATTCTCAGTGCTTCCCGTATAAATCTGCGCAGCGGATTTAGCAAGACCGTTTTCATCGAGAGCACTAACCCACAGCCCGCCCGAAAAAATTATGGTTTTTATCGCGTCACCGACTTGCTGCGGTTTCGGGGCAAGATATTTGGAATCATTCCCGTCCCACCACAGTCCGCCGGAGGTCTGAATGCCCGCGCTGACGTTGTTAACATCCAACTCGATAAAGGCGTCGCCGAAGGTGCAATCTTGGGAGAAAGCGAAATTTAGAAAAAGAAAAAAGCAGAGGATTGAAGTGTAAATTTTTAACATAGGTTGTTATATTTCAAAGTAATCATTTGTGGTGATTTCCGTGACAGGTATCCGTAAAGTTAGGCATTTTCTTCGCCGTAAAGAGCAAAAAAGGGCGAACCGCCCTCCCCCATTCGCAAACGCTACCGCTAAATGTGTGAACCGGTTTTTCCAATCACGGAAAAACCGTTATTTTGCCGCTGTCGTCGCCTTCACCAAACTCAGCACAAAAATGAACAGAGTCCTTAAACTGCAACAAAAACTGCAAAAATATCCCTTCGGTAAGCGTATCTTTTCGCGCTTGTTGGCAGGTTTCGCGCCGTATTTTAAAACCATCAAACCCGAGGTCGTCGAGCTGCGCCCCAACTACATGAAAAGCCGGATGCGCAAACGCAAAGCGGTACATAACCACCTCAAAACCGTGCACGCCATTGCTTCCTGCAACCTCTGCGAGTTTACCGCCGGCATCTGCATGGAGGCTTCGATACCCGCGCACCGCCGTTGGATTCCCGTCGGCATGACGGTCGAATATCTGCACAAAGCCAAAACGGATTTGACGGCGGAAGTGGATTTGAGCGACGTCGATTGGGACACGACGGAGCAGGTGGATTGCGTCGTCGAGGTGCGCGACACGGAGGGTTTGGTGGCGGTAAAAGCGGTAATTGCGATGAAGGTTTCGGATAAGAAGGCGCGCTGATGCTTGGATTTGCACATCGTTTACTTATCAAGTTCGCATGACCTAAGTAACTGCCGGCTTCAGCCGGTCGTAGAAAAGACTTAATTTTTTCTGTAGGAATATTTGACTCGGTCAGCAAAAAACTTTGTTTTTTAGACGACTTGAAAGTCGCTGTTACTAATCAAAACTAATTACAAAATCCTGCTTTAGCCTGTCGTCAAATGTCTTCCGTTTGCAGACCCATGAATTCTCGAAAATTATCAATATGCTACACAAAAAGGCATCATTTGTTTAAAATTAAGAAAAACCTAAATCAAATTGTTGTAAATCGGCAAAAAATCAAGACCTTAGCGGCGAGGAAATCAGGAATGATAACTTTTGAAAAGTAAAAATAATATAAAGGTAACGGCAAATCGGGTGAGCAGAGCCGCCCGTCAACCGTCAACCGTCAACCGTCAACCATCCATGACAGCTACACAAGAAGATTATTTAGCGGGACTCAATGAAGTACAACGCAAGGCCGTGACCACCACCGAAGGCCCGGTTTTGGTCGTCGCCGGTCCCGGTTCGGGCAAGACGCGGGTGCTCACCTATCGCATCGCGCATATTATTAAAACCGGTGCCGCGCCGTGGGAAGTGTTGGCTTTAACCTTTACAAACAAGGCGGCGCGGGAGATGAAAGAGCGGATTGAAAAGGTCATCGGCAGTCGGGCGAATAACGTCTGGGCGGGCACTTTTCACTCCATTTTTGCCAAAATATTGCGCGTCGAGGCGAAGCACATCGGCTACCCGAGCAACTTTACGATTTACGATTCCGATGATACCAAATCGGTGCTGAAAGCCATCGTCAAGGAAATGAACCTGAACAAGGAGCATTACAACATCAACGCGATAAAAAATCGGATTTCCAACTGCAAATCCAACCTCGTCACCCCCAAACGCTACGCGGAAACGCCGACCTACATGCAGGAAGATTTGCAGGCGAAGCGGCCGCATTTCGGGAAAGTTTACGCCAAATACACCGTCAAATGTAAGCGGGCGGGCGCGATGGATTTTGATGATTTGCTGTATCGTCTCTACGAATTATTGCAAAATAATAAAGACGTCCGCGAAAAATATCAGAAAAAATTTAAGTATTTGCTGGTCGATGAGTTTCAGGATACGAACACTTTGCAGTATTCGATTTTGAAAAAACTCATGGATTATCGCAACGAAGACGGCAGCATCGACCAAGCCCGCTCGCGCAATATTTGTGTGGTCGGCGACGATGCGCAGTCGATTTATGCCTTTCGCGGCGCGACGATTCAAAACATTTTGGACTACGAACGCGACTTCGGACCTTACGGCATCAAGGTGTTTAAATTGGAGCAAAATTACCGCTCGACCGACCACATCGTGCAGGCGGCGAATGAGGTGATTATGAACAATTCTAACCAAATTCAGAAAAAGATCTGGTCGGATAAAGGCGTCGGCGCGCGCATCAAGGTCATTAAAGCCGGCAGCGACCAAGAGGAAGGCAAACGCGTGGCGGATATGATAGTGGAGCAAAAAGCGCGGGAACAT
Source organism: Saprospiraceae bacterium (assembly GCA_020629965.1). Taxonomy (GTDB): domain Bacteria; phylum Bacteroidota; class Bacteroidia; order Chitinophagales; family Saprospiraceae; genus JAHDCG01. The sequence goes on from JAHDCG010000068.1 coordinate 22,076, forward strand.
TTGAGCAACAGCGACTTCGCCATTCTTTACCGCACCAACGCACAGAGTCGGATTTTTGAGGAATATTTGCGCCGTTTTAACATCGGATATCGGGTGTACGGCGGACTTTCTTTCTACCAACGCAAAGAAGTAAAAGACCTGATTGCCTACCTGCGCTTGGCAATAAATCCGAGTGACGAAGAGGCTCTGCGCCGCGTCATCAATTTTCCGCGTCGCGGCATCGGCAACACGACGATTGACAAAATCTCGAAAGAAGCGGACGCCGGCGGCACGACGATGTGGCAGATATTGCCGCACGTCAAAGTCAGCACCCGCGCCCGCAACAGCATCGTCGATTTTATTAAAACGGTCGAGCAGTTTCGCAAAAAAGCCTTGGCGGTCGATGCCTACGAAGCCGCGATTTTTATTGCAAAGCAGTCCAAACTCGTCGATTTGATGAAGCAGGACACCACGGTAGAGGGCATGAACCGCCTCGAAAACGTGCAGTCGCTGCTCGACGGTATTAAAGAATTTACGGAGGGCGAAGTCGTCAACCTCGCAGCGGAAGCCACGGGCGAAGCCCCGACCCCGAACGATAAATCTCTCTCCTCTTACCTGCAAAATATCGCGCTGCTGACTGACCAAGACAAGGGCGAAGAGAGCACGGACGTGGTCACGCTGATGTCCGTTCACTCGGCGAAAGGATTGGAGTTTAAAGCCGTTTTCGTGGTCGGTTTGGAGGAGCAACTTTTTCCCTCCTTCATGAGCATGGACACCCGCGAGCAACTCGACGAAGAACGCCGCCTTTTCTACGTTGCCATCACGCGCGCGGAGTCTTATTTGACTTTGAGCTTCGCAAAATCCCGTTACAAACACGGGCAAATGCGCTACAACGAACCGAGCCGCTTTTTACAGGAAATCAGCGGCAAACACCTCGACAGCAGCGGCGCACAGGCGACGGGTTCGAGTGCTTTCGGTACGGCGCGACGCACGGGCGGTGGCGGAGGTGCCGCCCCGCAGCGCATGACTTCGGGTGTCAGCGGTGTGGCGAAGCGGCGCACGAAAATCGCTAATTCAGCATTAAAAGTCGATCCGAAAACTTTCAAGCCGAGTCCGTCGTCAAGCATACAGGCGGGACAGAAAGTGATGCACATGAAATTCGGTAAGGGCGAGGTCAAGTCCATCGACGGCGGCGCGGCTAATCGGGTGGCGACGATTGAATTTCCGGAAGTGGACAGTCCGGTGCGGCGGATTATGTTGAAGTTTGCGAAATTGCAGATATTGGAAGAATAGCGATTTCCGATTTACGATTGCTTGGGGGGAGTGGGATTATTTGAGTTTTGGTTTGTTTTTCTTTGGGTTTGTTGTCTCGTTTGGCTTTGGGAGGAATACTCAATGTTGTGTTGACCTTTGAATTAAAAAAACTGCCGCTGCCGTAGAGACGTTGCACTGCGACGTCTTGCCGTGGAAAAGCAGTAAAACTATTTTCATCCCTTTATTCCGCAAAAAAACCAAACCCGCTCGTCTTGAGAGATAAATCGGTATTTGTAAGGTCGAACAGACTCCCCCGCAGTTTCCGGAAAAATATTCGGAGTAAAAACTGTACTGCCGAATTAGAAGTTATGTTATTATCTTTACATCATGTAAATTTTTTTGATTATGAGTAAGAACAAAAACAAACTTAACTTTAAGTACATCTTCGGGGACAATTACAATCCGTTGTATATCAACGGAGCAAGCGGTGGTTTAAGTCCTAACAACGAAATTATAATTAATTTTTATTTAGAGCGTCCTGCTTTACCAAATAAATTAAGTTTTAACTTAGACAAAGATTTTCAGGTTATCGGAGAAAATGAAGAAGAAAGAGAGCCTGAGGATTTACAAAGCAGCTTTGTAAGATTCGTTCAAAACGGAGTAATCTTCGACTACAATACTGCTAAATCTTTACAAGACTTTTTAAATAAAACAATATCTGATTATGAAGAACGGAACAGCATCGCAGACGAGACCTCGGAGAAACGGTAGTGACAATTTAATACTCTCAAGTCGTGTTTACAAACAGCGTCCTACCGATACGACATATTTTTCAAAGAGTACACAGAATGAACCCGCTTCGCGACCGTCTGACTCAGGAGGTAACGCTTTGCAACGCAATATTGTTAAAGTCAGTTCATTCGCAAGTCTGCCGCATAATTGGAATTACAACGGTGCCGAAAAAATTTCACAGGATGTTATTCAAAATGCAACAGAACTCTTAAAGCATTTAAGAATTCAACCGCAGATTTTTCCTACGGGACGTAATTCCATACAATTTGAATACGAGAAGAAAGACGGCGATTATTTGGAATTCGAAATTTATGCAGATAAAATCGTATGCTATTTTGAATTTGAAAAAGACTCTAAAGAATTCAAAATCAGTAACAACGACAGTGCAAATACTATGGTAAAACTTTTCTATGCTTAGTGAAGAAATAGATAATTCAGAATTACTTTTTAGAGCCGTTCCCGATAAACCACAAATGTGGAAAGAAAAAGAGGGACGACCCTCTTCTGCAATTTTTAAAGACAGTCAAGGCGTATCGGTTGACCGTGACGGTAATCGAACCGATGCTCAAGTTACAGAGAATTTCAAAAAACGTTTTTCGACTTTAAAAGCAATAGTCAGCATAGAAGCGGAAGAATGTCGAGATGCAGGAGCATTCTTACAGTACGACCCGCTGCCTGATAATTTTCACCACAGTCTCATCCTTAATAGTCAAGACTCCATTCAAATCAAATCCTCCGGAAAAGCACGCAGATTGACTAAACTCACCAAAATTGTTTATTTGAAAGATTAAACAACTTGACATTTTGTTTCCTCAACCACCTTAACCACCACCAAATTTATAAAATGAAATTAAACAACTATATCCTCGGAAATTGGATGACCGGCGACGGCGAGGGCAGCCCGATTTACAACTCCGTCAACGGCGATTTGGTCTGTACTTCCACGACTAAAGGCATCGACTTCGGCGAGGTGCTGCAATACGGGCGCACCGTCGGTAATTCCGCACTGCGCAAAATGACCTTTCAGGAGCGCGGTATGATGCTGAAAAAATTGGCTTTGTATCTTACCAAACGCAAGGAGCAATTTTACCCGATAAGCTACAAAACCGGGGCGACGCGTGCCGACTCTTGGGTCGATATCGAGGGCGGTTTCGGTAATCTTTTTGCCAATGCCTCGCTGCGCAAAAACTTTCCCAACCAAAGCTACCACGTGGACGGCGAGCCCATCGACCTGTCGCGCGGCGCGGGTAAGTTTATGGGGCATCACATCATGGTGCCAAAGCGCGGTGTTGCCGTTCACATCAATGCTTACAATTTCCCTGTGTGGGGCATGTTGGAAAAGTGCGCCGTCAACTGGATGGCAGGCGTGCCGGCGGTGGTTAAACCGGCAACTTCCACCTCCTACCTCACCGAAGCCGTCGTACGCGAAATTATCGCTTCAGGCATCTTACCGGACGGCGCGTTGCAGCTCATCTGCGGCTCGGCGCGCACCATTTTGGATACCGTCGAAAGTCAGGATGTCGTCACTTTCACCGGCTCGGCGGACACGGGCAGAATGCTGAAAGCGCACCCGCGCATCATCAACGAGGCCGTGCCTTTTAACATGGAAGCCGACAGTCTGAACTGTACCGTCCTCGCGCCCGATGCGGTGCCGGGTACACCGGAGTTCGACCTGTTTATTCGAGAAGTACGCAAAGAAATGACGACCAAATGCGGGCAAAAATGTACCGCCATTCGTCGCATTATCGTCCCCGAAAATTTAGTGGAAGACGTGCAGATTTCTCTCGGAAAAGCATTGTCAAAAATTGCCGTCGGCGACCCGCAGGCGGAAGGTGTGCGTATGGGTGCCTTGGCGAGCAAAGACCAGGTCGCTGAGGTACGCGACCGCGTCAAAGAACTCGCCCGCACGGCGGAAATCGTGTACGGCAGCACCGAAAAAATCGACCTTATCGGTGCGGATTTTGAAAAAGGGGCGTTTTTGAGTCCGATTTTGCTTTTGGAAAATCATCCTTTTAAAAATACAGCGGTACACGAGGTCGAAGCCTTCGGCCCCGTCAGCACGATTATGCCTTACAACGGCATCGACGAGGCGGTGACCTTGGCGCAAATGGGCAAAGGCTCTTTGGTCTGCTCGATTACTACGAACGATAACGATACGGCGCGCGATTTTACCGTCGAGGCGGCTACGCACCACGGGCGCATCATGGTCATCAACCGCGAAATGGCGAAGTACTCCACGGGGCACGGCTCTCCCCTGCCGACCTTAGTACACGGCGGTCCCGGTCGGGCGGGCGGCGGCGAAGAAATGGGCGGTATGCGCGGTATCAAACACTACTTACAGCGGTGCGCGGTGCAGGGTTCGCCGACGACGATGACGGCGGTGACGGGCATTTATCAGCCGGGCAGCGCGGTGACGGAAGCCCCGATGCACCCCTTCAAATATCACTTTGAGGATATAAAACCCGGTATGTCGCTGCTCACGCACAAGCGCACGATGACGGACAGCGATATTCAAAATTTCGCCAATCTGACCTGGGACCACTTTTACGCACACACGGATATTACCTCGCTCGAAGGTTCGATTTTTGAAAAACGCGCGGCACACGGCTACTTCCTTTTGGCGGCCGGCGCGGGTCTTTTCGTTTATCCGGGCAAGGGTCCGGTCGGCGCGAATTACGGTTTGGACAACTGCCGTTTTGTGCGTCCCGTCTATCACAACGACACGATTCAGGTGCGCTTAACTTGCAAAGAAAAAGTGGACAGAGACTCGCGCGGCAAAGAACACCCCTCGGGCGTAGTGAAGTGGTACGAAGAAATTTTGGACAACGACGGCGAATTAATTGCCACGGCAACCATCCTGACATTAGTGCAAAAGAAATCGCCGTTTCAGGAAATCAGCCGCGCTTGGATTGAAGACAAATTGGCGAATTTGACCGAAAACACCAAGCCGAGTTGGGGCATTATGACGCCGCAGCACATGGTCGAGCATTTGGAATTTTGGCACCGTCGCTCCATAGACCCGACGCAGGATGTCATTTTGACGCCCGAAAAATACTTGGAGCGTACGCAGGACTTGCTGTGGGATTATAAACCGATGAAAAAGAGCTTTGACCACCCGCAACTGCGCAAAGGCGAGCCGGAAGATTTGCGTTACCCCGATTTGGCGACGGCGAAAAAAGCACTTTTGGAGGCTTACGAGGCGTATGTTGCTTACTTCAAAGCAAACCCGGAAGCGAAAACAACGAACGCGGTTTTCGGGGAGTTAGACCGCTATCATTGGAAGCTGCTGAACCGGAAGCATTATAATCATCATTTTTCGCAGTTTGGGTTGATTTGAGCTAATTAATTTTTGAACCTGATTTTTATGATGATTATGATTGGTTATGATTTGGATTTTACTTCGTAAAATCAACGGAGATAGTTCATTCAAGTTGTTGTCGAAAATTAAACATCAGAAATCCTTATCGCAAACCTCGGATGCGCATTTTTCGACGTAGGTCGAAATAATGTTCATCTGTGGTTTTGCTGTTTTGATGAAATTTTAATCGAAAGACCGCACGTATCAGACGTCAATTATTTCGCCCTCCGGCAAAAAATCAACGTTCGATATGTGCCAAACCCTCCACCCCATACTGCACCATATTATTCTTCAAATCATCCGCCAAAATTTGATACACGTGGTCGCCGCCGTACTTCCCCAAGGCACACACGCCGTACATAAACGGGCGACCCAACAGCACGAAATCCGCTCCCAGATGCAGTGCTCGCAGGACATCCAAGCCCGTGCGCACACCGCTGTCGAAAAGGATTTTGGCCTTCCCTCCTACCGTTTTCACAATCTCGGGCAGGGCTTCGATAGCCGCCGGACCGCCGTCGAATTGACGACCGCCGTGGTTGCTGACTAAGATGCCGTCGAGTCCGATTTTTACCGCTTCCGCTGCGTCCTGCGGATGTAGAATACCTTTGATGACAACCGCGCCGGGCCAAGTGTCGCGCAGTTCTTGACAGATTTCCCACGAGAGATTCCCGCCTAATTTACTGCGCACGAATTTATCGGTATTGACGGGGTCTTTGAGTTCGGAATAGCTGAGCAAGGTGCGCAATGCGGGCAAACCGCGCCGCAGGGTTGCCAGTGACCATGCGGGGTGCGTGATGCCGTCCCAAATAAAACCGGGCGTAAATTTCGGCGGATTTTGCAGTCCGGCGCGTTTGCTGCGCTCCCGGCTGCTGCGCTCCGGCACGTCGGCGGTGATGAGCAGGACGCGAAAACCGCTGTCCCACGCCCGCCGCAATAAGTCCGTGCGCAGATGTTTTTCCTTCGGCGGATAAAGCTGAAACCAACCGTTTTCGCCGACGTGCTTACCGACCCTTTCGGGCGTCTCGGTGGCGACGGTACTGAGCGAAAACGGAATATTGCACCGTACCGCCGACTCCGCTAAAAGTACTTCTGCCTGCGACCACATCAAGCCCGTCAGACCGACCGGTGCCATGCCGAAGGGTGCGGAAAAAGTATTGCCGAAAATTTCGGTTTCGATATTCGGCTTGAGCTGACCGCGACAAAAACGCGGGGTCATTTGCACGGCGTTAAGCGCGTCCCGATTTCGGTCTTTGAGATGCTCGATGCCGGTGCCGGAATCCAAATATTCCCAAGCAACGTGCGGAATGCGGCGTTTGGCTTTCGCGGCTAAATCACTGACGGCGGGATATTTATTGAGCAGTTTTGTTTTTCTATACACGGTGGACGGTTTTACGGTGGACGGTGGACGGGTGCGGTTTGCGCTCCACTGAGTGAAATATTCTTTAATTTCGTTTTATTCTAACTTAAATTCTTCCGCAAATAACCTCATTTTTTTGCTAATTTCGCCCCTTAATCAAATTACGGTGACTTCCCACCAACTATCAACCAACATCCACCAACCATGCAAGGATATATCAAGCAAGAAATCATTAAACCGGGTTTAGCCGAAATCACGTTTTTTCACCCGAAACACAACTCTCTGCCCTCTAATCTGCTCGTCGAACTGCGCGACACCATCACCGCAGCGGGCGAAAATCCGGAAATTCAAGTTATAATTTTGCAGAGCGGCGGCGACCGTACTTTTTGTGCCGGGGCGAGTTTTGATGAGTTGATTTCCATTAACGACTACGAAACGGGCAAAAAGTTTTTTATGGGCTTCGCCAATGTTATCAATGCCTGTCGTAAATGTCCGAAATTGATTATCGGGCGCGTACAGGGCAAGGCGGTCGGCGGCGGCGTCGGCGTCGCCTCGGCGGTCGATTATTGTATGGCGACAAAATTTGCTTCGATAAAATTGAGTGAATTAAACGTCGGCATCGGGCCTTTCGTAGTCGGTCCTGCGGTGCAGCGTAAGGTCGGATTATCGGCAATGACGCAATTGACGATTAACGCCGACCGGTTTCAATCGGCGGAATGGGCAAAGGACAAAGGACTCTACACCGAAGTTTTCGACTCGGCGGCAGACCTCGACGCGGGCGTCATGCGTATGGCGGATTATCTGCTGAAAACCAACCCGGAAGCCCAAAGTTTGCTCAAAAAGGTATTTTGGCAGGACTGCGAAAATTGGGATGAACTGCTGGAACAGCGGGCGGAAATGTCGGGGCGATTGGTGCTTTCGGAGTTTACGAAAAAAGCATTAGAAGCTTATGCTTAGGTGGCGGGTGGTGGTTGACGGGTGGTAGGCAGCCTTTTCTCAATGCGCGCGTTTTCATCAATTTCCTTATTTTTCTAAGGAGATGTGGGTACTGTTTTACCAAACAAATCGGATTTCCGTTCGTTTTTCCGGGAGAACATTTAACCAAAAAAATAAGAAAATGAAGGACGTACAATCCAATAAAACTACCATTCCCGCGCTCGGTTTCGGGACTTGGCAACTGAAAGGCGATGACGCAAAGAAATTGGTAAGCAAAGCATTGGAAGTCGGCTACCGACACATCGACACAGCGCAGGTTTACGAAAACGAAGAGGCGGTCGGCAAGGGTATCAAACAATCCGGGAAGGGGCGCGACGATTTCTTTTTGACGACTAAAGTATGGTTTGAAAACTTCGCGGATAATTTTGCAGACAGTGTGCACAGCAGTCTGAAAAAACTGCAAGTCGATGCGGTCGATTTGTTGCTGATACATTGGCCTCATCCCGATTTACCTTTGGCGAATTACATGGAAAAGCTCGTCGAGGTGCAGCAAAAAGGTATGACAAAACACATCGGGGTCAGTAATTTTACGCCCGAACTGATGCGCGAAGCGGCGAAATTAGCGCCGAATATCGTCACCAATCAGGTCGAATATCACCCCTTTTTAGACCAAAGCAAAGTCATACAAACGGCGCACGAATTGGGTTGGTCGGTGACGGCTTACTCGCCGATTGCGCAGGGCGAGGTTTTGGAAGACGACGTACTGGACAAAATCGCGGAGAAGCACGGCAAAAACGAAGTGCAGATCGCGCTGCGTTGGTTGCTGCAACAAAAAGGCGTGATTGCGATACCGCGCACGAGTTCGGAAGCACACGTCGCCGATAATTTCGACATTTTTGATTTTGAATTGTCGGACAATGAAATGCAGGAAATATTTGCTTTGAATGCGCAAAACAAGAAAATTGTTGACCCGGAGTTCGCGCCGGATTGGTCGTATTGAGGGACGGTGGACGGTTGTTTGGTGGACGGTTGACGGGGGCTTTCGCGTTGATCCAAATCCCGAATTCTTTTGTGAGAGTTCGGGATTTTTTTATTTTCGGTTAATCTTTCTTCTAAGATTATCTCTCCTATTTTCGCCGCAAATTAAATCTTTTTCCCTATCATTGACCCTCAAAATCTCAAAGCAAAACATGAAAGAAAATATCGTAAAAAAACTCGCCGCCATCCTGCGCGAAGCCTACGCAAACCGCAGCCCCTGCGCCCCTTTGCGCGAGGTAATCGGCGTCGATGATTTGGAAACCGCCTACGCCGTGCAGGAGTTGAATATCAGTCATCGCAAAGCAAAAGGTGCGCGGGTAGTCGGGCGAAAAATCGGTTTGACTTCTAAGGTCGTGCAAAAACAGTTAGGGGTTGACCAACCCGATTTCGGCATTCTCTTGGACACTATGGAAGTGCTGAACAACGACTCGATTTCCGTCAAAGAATTGATGCAGCCCAAGGCGGAGGGAGAAATTGCTTTTGTTTTGGGAAAAGATTTGCCGCAGCATCCTTTGGCGATGCACGAGTTGATTTCGGCAATTGCTTACGCCTTGCCCGCGATTGAAATTGTCGGTTCGCGTATTGAAAATTGGAATATCAAAATCACCGATACCATTGCGGATAATGCTTCGGCAAGTCACTTCGCGGTCGGTCACAAGCCCGTAAAATTGAGCGATTTCGATATGATAAACTGCGAGATGAATATGAGCAAAAACGGCGCGGTTGTCTCGGAAGGAACGGGCACGGCCTGTCTCGGTTCACCGCTGAACGCAACGCTGTGGCTGGTCAATACCATGGCAAAATTAGGCACGCCGCTCAAAGCCGGCGAGGTCATTTTGTCGGGTGCCTTGGGCAAAATGGTCAACATCGAAGCGGGCGATACCCTCACGGCGGAGTTCTCGGATTTGGGAACGGTCAGCGTACATTTTGAGGCATAAAAAAGTAATCATGGTTAAGACAGCAATCATCGGCTCCGGCAATATCGGTACCGATTTAATGATAAAAATATTGCGCACTTCCGAGGTCTTGGAATGCGCCGTTTTGGTCGGCATCGACCCCGAGTCGGACGGCTTGGCGCGGGCGCGACGCATGGGTGTTAAGACCTGTCACACGGGCATCGACGGCCTCACGGAAATGCCCGAATGGCAGGACATCGACATCATTTTCGACGCGACCTCCGCAAAGGCACACCGCTACAATTTTTCTAAAATCAAAGACCTGCCCGGCAAAAAAATCATCGACCTCACCCCCGCTGCCATCGGTCCGTATGTGGTGCCGCCCGTCAATTTGAGCGAACATTTGCACGAGCAAAACATGAACATGGTTACCTGCGGCGGGCAGGCAACGATACCGATTGTCGCCGCCGTTTCGCAGGTCGCCAAAGTGCATTACGGAGAAATTGTAGCTTCGATAGCGAGTAAATCCGCCGGTCCCGGCACCCGCGCCAACATCGACGAGTTTACGGAAAC
>JAHDCG010000069.1:0-13691 GCA_020629965.1 Saprospiraceae bacterium
TTTCAGATAAATTGGTACGACGCGGCGACCGGCGGTAACCTCTTAGCAACGGGTTCTTCTTTTTCGCCGACAACGGCAGGTACATATTTTGCCGAAATCATCCAAAACAATACGGAGTGCACAAGTGAACGCACAGCGGTATCATTGAGCGAAAATTCGGAACTTTTCTTTACCGTCACCAACGAAATTTGTCCTTCCGCGACGACAGATTATAACTTGACCGTTGAAGTCAACGGCGGTACCGAACCCTACACGCTTACGGCGGACGGATTTTCGGTAGTGCAGGAAACCGCGACCGTTTTCACCGTACAAAATATCGATAATGCGGCGGGTGTAATGTTGACGCTGACGGATGCCGCCGATTGTAGTATCAGTCAAAACGCCGCACCGCAATTCAGTCCCGCGCCGACCGTAGATGCGGGTGCGAATGCGCAGATTACCTGCATACAAAGCACGGTTGCGCTCGACCCGAATTTTTCCGATGATGTCACGACTTTGGCGTGGACGGGGCCGAATATGTTTACTTCCGACCTCGAAAATCCGACCGTCGATGCGGTTGGTTTTTACTACCTGACCGTCACAAATGCGGCGGGTTGCGCGGCAATCGACTCGACGGAAGTTACGAACGACGGTTCACTGCCTCTTGCCGACGCGGGCGCGATGCAGACGATTACCTGCGCTGAACCCTGCGTCGAGTTGGCGGGCAGCAGCGATACGCCGGATGTGATTTTTATGTGGTCGGGACCCGACCCGGATTTGGAGATTTTCGCGCAAAATCCGACGGTTTGTGTACCGGGAATTTATGAATTAACCGTTACGACGCAGGACGGCAGTTGCACCTCTGCCCCCGTTACGGTTACGGTTGCGGACGAAACGGAGACTCCGGTTGCGGTCATCGGTAACAATCCGGAGGTGAATACTTTAGATTGTACGATTTCGGCGATCGTGTTGTCGAGTGAAAATTCTGCGCAGGGAGCGACGATAGAGTACAGTTGGATTTTTGAAGACAATACGATAAATGCCGAGACGATTACGGCGACCGTGCCGGGGATTTATACGCTCGTAGTTTTGGATAATTTAACGGGTTGCAGCGACACGGAAAGTTTCGAGGTGTTTTTGAATGAAGGCTTTCCGCCCGTTATTTTCGCGGAGCCGGAATTGCTGAATTGCGAAAATGCAAGTGTCCTCATCGACGCGACGGACTCGGAAATCACGACCCAAATCGACTATCAATGGTCGCAGGTCATTGGTAACGACACGACAGATATTGCGGGCGCGACGGATTTGACCTTGGAAGTCACGACGGCGGGTATTTATTGTTTGACCGCCGTTGACCCTGACAACGGTTGCACGAATACGGATTGCATCGAAATAGAAACCGACGCGGATTTTCCGCAAGCCGAAGCGGGCGACGATACGACTTTGGATTGTCTGACCGGCAACGCACAACTCGCGGGCGGTACCGATACGCCGAATGCTTTAATCATTTGGACAAATGCGACGGGTCAAACGCTTGCCGAGAATGATTTGATGCCGACGGTTACGGAAACCGGCATCTATTATCTCACCGTCCTCAATCCCGAAAATACTTGTGCGGCAACGGACTCGGTGACGATTTTCGCGCCCGACGCACCGCAGTTGACTTTGACAACCGTTGCCCCTTTATGTGCGGGCGAAAATAACGGCAGCATCACCGTCGATACGGTTATCGGCGGCACCGCGCCTTACGTTTTTGCCTTAGAAACGCCGGAAAACTTCACGGCAAGTCCCGCATTTTTCAATTTAACGGCGGGCAGTTACGAAATTGTCGTACAGGACGCCGACGGTTGCGAAGGCACGGCAACCGCCGATATTGCCGCCGCTGCGGAAATTATTTTAGAAACGCCGGCGAGTGTAGAAATCGTACTCGGCGAGACCTACATTTTCAGCACGCTGACCAATCTCGACGCTGCCCTCATTGACACGATATTGTGGACGCCGGCGGACAGTTTGAGCTGCGCGGATTGTCTGAACCCGACCGCAAATCCGACGGAAAGCATCAATTATCAAATCACGGTCATCGACACCTTCGGCTGTACGGCGCAGAGTCAGACGCTGATTACGGTCGATGAAAATGTCCCGGTTTTCATCCCGAATGCCTTTTCGCCGGACGCCGACGGCATCAATGATATTTTGAGCATTTACGCCGCCGAGGGCGTGGAAAGTATTCTGTCTTTCAGCATTTTCGACCGCTGGGGCGAGCAGATTTATGCAGAAACGGAATTTGCCCCGAACGACCCCGGCGTCGGTTGGGACGGCTGGTTCAGAGGACAGTTGCAGCAACAAGGTGTGTATGTGTATTACGCGGAGGTTTTGTTGGCGGACGGGCGAACGGAGGTGCTGCGGGGGGATGTTAGTTTGGTGCGGTAACAGGTTTTTTCGTGACTTTTTCTTGCTTGATTCTGTCGATTATTTCATTTGCTAAATGTGTAAAATCGCTGTAAGTATTTTTAACGGCACTAAAATGTGCACCGATTGCGCCGTCGGCGGGTTTGAGCAGGAAAATAGGTTTGCGCGCTTCCATTGCCATAGGAATTAAGCTGTGGTAATGCTTTAACAGAGCGATGCAGTTTTCATCATTTTCGACCCTTTTATCCCGAAAATCGTCATTCATCAAAACGGACTCTTCAAAAACTTTCGGTATTCTGTTTGCCCAACGCAAATAAGATTTAACGGGACGACTTTCTTTGATACCGTGCTGCATGACCACATAGCCGAGCGGAGTCATTTCGGCAGCGGGCAGGTTCAAATCCGAAGCAGGGTTTCGCTGCAACCGGTCTCTCCATTCCGTGCGCCATTTATTCAGGCGACTGCCTAAGTTTTTCAAACCCTGCAAAGAAAATAAATCAGCTCCCATAGGAACGACAACATAATCCGCAGCAATCAACGCCGCCCGATTAATTGCTCCGAAATTCGGACCGACATCTACGATGACATAATCTGCTTTAAATTCTTTTTCCGCCTCCTTCATTATACGATAAAAAGCAGAAACAATACGAAAAGCCGCCTCATCACCGTTTAGACAATTTCCCCAATTCGTACTCAACTTATCCTCAAATAATGACAGTTCCAAATCGCCCGCTATCAGACCGAGGTTAGTGTTGATTTGCTCGATGTGAACTTTTTTAATATCGCCGATACCCCGATTAAGAGGACTGATTGCACTCAAAATCGTCGGTCGTTCTCCTTCCGTTTCGTAGATTTCACTCAACCTTTCGTTACTCAAAAAAACGGAGGTAAGATTAGCCTGCGGGTCTAAATCGACGGCTAAAACCCGGTGACCGAGTTCCGCCAACATACTGCTGAGGTGGTAAACCAAAGTCGTTTTACCGACACCTCCTTTATTGTTAAAAAACGTTATCACACTCATTTGTAAATTATTACGCCGAAAGTATTGAGATGTTCTAAAATGAATTCGGGTTCGGGATTTCCGTTTTCTTTTAGTGATTTTTTGGCTCTTTTTACGCCTACATTAAACTGATTAATGTAGCCCAAATTTTTGAGAGCTTCCGCCAAGGTCGGATTTCTGTAATCGTTGGTATTCGGAAAAGTTTCGGGTCTGACATTGCCGAACAAACCGCCGGGATTGTGAATTTCTATGCGGTCGTCGAATTGATAAAACTTAACGGCGGCATTAGTTTGATAATCTCGATGAATGACGGCGTTAAACAGCAACTCCTGCACGGCGGAGGCAGGGTATTCATAGGAATAATCTTTACCCAATTCCGGTAAAACCTTTTTAGCAATTTGTGCTTTGATAAAGTCATTCATCACTCTTAATTGCGTTACCAAATCACCTTCGAATTTCTGTTCATATTCAAAATCACTCGTTTCATCGTTACCCGAAAATTTGACGTACTGTACCGAAGCACCCGGCAAGTAAAAACGCGGGTTTTTTCCGAACAGAATAATACCGGCGTTCGTCGGACAATCTTCCGTTAAGTCATAAAATTTCAAAGAGGCTAATTGTTCTTTTAAATCCCGACTGTTGGCTTCCAAAGTTTCGGCATCGATTGCCGTAGGCAAATAGGTTAATTTAAAAATGTTCGTGCTGAGGTCTTCTAATTTACTTCCGTAGCAGGGTTGCGTATCGAAAGTACGGGCAAAAGTAGAACGCTTTTCACTCAGGCGGCGTTCCTCCGCTTCGTTTGCCGTGCCTTTACGCGGACCGATGCGCACACAAACTTTGCCCTCGTAGCGGACGGGCGGCACTTTGGAAGGTTGAACTTCGACTACCGCTAAATCTCCTTCCGGAAAACTGAACTTATCGACCACCATGGTAGGCGGCGGAACAATTCTGCCGTCGGTGCGAAAATCCAACAAAGACTGTAAAAGTTTTTCGGTAATTTCGACTTCTCCGGTGATTGTACCGTCATCTGCCGCACCTATAATTAAGTAGCCGGGTAAGCGGTTATCCGGCATATCGTTGCAAAAAACACAAATGGCTTCTCCGAATTTCTTTTTATCTTTTACCGATACGGTTTTCTCAATTCGGCTTGTTTCGGTTTCGGGAAGTAACGCCCGCAGTTCGTCTTTACTTATCATTTCTCTGTTACATTAAATTTCGGCTAAAGCTACGCATTTATCGCGTATCGAAACAGTCTCGATGAACGAAGGTCATAAATAACCGATAAAAAAATTCCGTGGGTATTCAAAATACGACAGTCTCCCCCCCTCAAATCCTTCCCCTCCCTCTCAAAAACCTTCCAAAAATCATCAAAATCTCCATCCCTAACCTTGCCTTAAAGCAAACTTAACACCCCCCTTTTAACTTCGCGGTAAAATCACAAACACGACTGAGGTTAATGATTTGAAAATGTTAAATCATTGATAATCAAAGTCTTAAAATTTTTACGCGACTTTATGAAAAACTCGACTTTACTTCTCTTAGCGGTTATATTTATACCCGCTTTTGCTTCCGCACAAACAATCAAACCGTATTTGCAGGCGGCACAGCCGACTTCCGTTTACATCAACTGGAAAACGGATAACGGCACTAACCCCTCGGTCAGTTACGGCGCCACCGCCGCCGCACTCGACCAAACCGCGGCGGGTACGACCGCCGATTTGGAACCGAAAGACAGCGATTACACCACGCCTTATCACTACCACAGCGTCAAACTGACGGGATTGACTCCGAACACGGGCTACTACTACCGGGCAAACAGCGGCACGACCAACCAAAGCGCGGTGCATTACTTTAAAACGCCGCCCGCCTACGGCAGCGACTCGGAGGTGCTGCGCTACATCGCCCTCGGTGACCACCAAATCATCAACCATCAGGGCGCACCGTATATGAAGTACAACGAACTGGTGCAGGCCGCCAAAGCACAGGCGGAGGCGGAATACGGCACGCCGCTCGCCGATAATTTTAACCTTATCATTAACGACGGCGACCAGGTCGATTTGGGGCGCCTGTCGCACTACGAGCAGATTCACTTTGAAAAATCAAGTTATCTCACACCCGAGTTACCGATTATCACGGCGGTCGGCAACCACGAAACCTACGGTAATACCTACCAAAACGGCGGTATTCAGGCGTACTACGACCACTTCGTTCTTGACGACGGTTTTGTGTACGGCGGCATCGACTCCGGTACCGAACGCTACTATGCCTATCAGCAAGCCAATGTTCTATTCATCGCCGTCGATACCGAACTGAACGGCACGACGCAGCAAAATTGGATTACCAACGTCATCAATTATGCCGCTGCGGATGCAGACGTCGATTGGATTATCACCGTCGGTCACCGCCCCTACGAGGCGGAGCAGTACTCAAACGACTACTCGCCGTGGTACGCGACCACGGTGCTGCCTTTGTTAAAGGCAACCGATAAATTCGTGCTGCACATCGCAGGTCACCACCACATGTACGCGCGCGGTCAGTTTAAAGACCACAATGCGTATCACATCATATCGGGCGGCACGGCCTGGCCGCAATATTGGGGGGACAGCAACAGCGAAGACGACCGTGAGGAGACGCAGGGCAGTTGGTCGAATTTTGCTTTTCAATTGATCGAAATCGACAATCCGAACCAAGAGTTGACCATCAAATCCTATTCTATCGGCAGCTTGACGACTTCCAAAAGTAACGAACTGCTGGACGAGGTGCATTACAAATTGGGCACGGCGGTACCCGCACAGCCTGTACTGACCAATACGGTCTCCGGTCCGGTCGCCCTGCCGTTTACACTCACCGGCTCGGCGTACAATACTTCTACCGCCGAACCCCTGAACTCGGCGCGTTATCAAATCAGCTCGACGAGCGATTTTTCGATTATCAATATCGACCGCTTTCAGCACGTCACCAATTTTTACGGTCCGGACGGCACGCAAACCGACGAAACGGCGGACATCGGATTGGGAGCGGATGTGATAAACTACACCGTCGCGCCGGGCGCACTGACCAACGGCACTTACTACGCGCGGGTACAATATCGCGATGCGAACTTAGGCTGGAGTGCTTGGTCACCGAGTCTGCAATTCGAGGTAGCGGGCAGTCAGGACGGCACGGCTTCTTTGTTTTTGGATGAAGAATATTACGATACGGGTGCGAATATCACGGCGACTTTTCAGAACGCACCGGGTAATACCACCGACTGGGTCGGTATCTACAACAACGGCGCGACTCCGGGTGTGAACGGCTCGGTGACTTACCAATACACAAACGGCGACATCAACGGTGTGCGCACCTTTAACCTGTCGAATGCGGGCGTATATTTTGCCGGATTTTTTGCCAACGACGGCTACACCGAACTCGCGGATCGCGTTAGTTTCCGGGTAGGCGCGACGGCGGTTTTATCGACTAATACCGTCAATCAATCGGGCGACCCCGTGACCGTCAGCTACACGCAGCACCCCAACCAAACGACGGACAAAATCGGAATTTACCCGACGGGTGTCGAGCCGACGGCAGACAATGAAGTGCAACGCGCAGCCGTCAATACGAGTACCGGCAGCACGGTCTTCAACGGTTTGGCGGACGGTTACTACTATGCGGTGTATCACGTTTCCGATACCTATGTGGTCAGCGGCGAGCGCGTGAATTTTCAGGTAGGCACACAGATTACCGACATCAACACGACGAAAACAATTTTTGCGGAAGGGGAGGCGATTACCGTTGATTTTACGGATGCGCCCGGTTTGGAAAAAGACTACATCGGTATCATCATCGACGACGGAATGCCGGCGGGCACGGATAATTTGTACACCTACAAATATTTCGACGGGGCGACAAACGGTACGACGACCATCGACGGTACCGAACAGTTGCAGGGCAGCCCCAACCAATTGCCCCCTCCGGGAGATTATTATCTGGCGATGTTTACCAATGACAGCTACACGCAGGTGTCGAACAGCATTGACTTTTCGGTGAGTGCAGCGGCGACTGCCATGGATTGTGACAAAGTACAAACGGGCGAAACCTTCGAGGTTGAATACTCCGACGGACCGGGAAATAATTTGGACTGGGTCGGTGCCTATCCGGTCGGTGCTACTCCGGGGCAGGGGCCTTTTTCCTCCTCTTGGGCCTATGTGACCGCCGACGGTGACGGCGACAATGCGAACGGTACTTTGACACTCAACGGCATCAACACACCCGGCGATTATTTTATAGGATTTTTTGTCAATGACGGTTATACCGAAACCGCGCCGCGCATCAATTTCACGGTCAGCGCGGAAGTCGCCGATTTGACTTTGGCGACGGACAGCTACGAAACGGGTGAAAATATTCCGGTCACTTACGCCGGAGGTCCGGGCGGCGGTACGGATTGGATAGGTGCTTATCAGGTCGGACAATCGCCCGGTACGGGCAGTCCTTCCACCTCTTGGCAATATGTGCAGTCGGGTAGCGAAAGTGCGGGTACGGTGACTCTGAACGGAATAAATACCGAGGGCGACTACTACGTGGTGATGATGGAAAATAACGGTTACAATGAAGTCAGTTGCCGCACTTCTTTCACCGTGGCAAACGCTTTGCCCGTAGAGTTAGCCGATTTTCGGGCGCAAAAAATCGGTGAGAAAGAAGCATTATTGACGTGGGAAACCCTCGCGGAAATCAATCACGCCTACTTCGACATCGAGCGAAAAGACGCAAACGGCACCTTTACAAAAATCGGTACGCTGCGCCCCGTCGTCGAAAATGCGGGGGAGCAGTATCGCTTTGCCGACCGTAATCCGACAGTCGGCGACAACTACTACCGCCTCAAGCAGGTCGATACCGACGGTACTTTTACCTATTCCGACGTGTGCAAAGTAACTTTTGCTGCGGGAAAGAATAAAGTCATCATTTTTCCGAACCCGACGGAGGGCATTGCGACGATACAGGCGGGTACCCCTATCCGCACGGTCAGCATCAACGATGCCGCAGGAAAAACGGTGACTGCTCAGTGGCAAACCGATGGTAACCTCGGAACGATTAACCTGCGCAATCTGCCGGCGGGTCTGTACTTTGTGACGGTCACGGCGGAAAACGGCACGACGGAGGTGCTGCGTTTGCAGTTGCGGTAAGAGAGAGGTTGAGAGGTTGGAGGGAGTTCCCGGCTTTCAATCTCAACCTCGATATTTGTAGAATTGACGAAAAGTACGGGGCACATTCGGAAAGTGCCTCGTACTTTTACTCACCTTTTTGTTTCCTTAAAATTCACTTTTTAAAAACTAAAAACCATGCAACTCAACCTGAAAATCCTTTTCCTCCCCTTCCTTTTCCTCTTTCTGAATTTCGCCGCACACCCCTTAAAAATGACTTTCAGCAGATTAGAAATCAGCGAAAAAGGTATGCTCGTTTTGACCTCGCGATTGTTTGAAGACGACCTTTCCGCTCATTTAAAATCTCTGTATCGACTGCAAATAATCGACTACTCCGACACGGAAAGCAACGGGCAAAAATCACTGATGCGCTATATAAACTCCCGCGTCAATGCTACGCAAAACGGAAAAAATTTTGCCTTTCAAATCGAAAAACTGAGCCGGCAAGAAGACGGTACCGTCCTCGAAGTTACCTTAAAAAGCACCGAAAAAATCGACCTCGCAGCCGCTTTTACTTTTGAAAATCAACTGCTCACCGAAGTCTTTCAAAATCAAACCAATAACCTGACTTTTGCCGGAAAAAAGTACCGCTATACGCGCATGGAGAAAAGTTATGAGTTGAGGAAGAAAGTAAATTAAACACACACAACAACTTGACCGATTTTTATTTCTACTGCCTCGAAGGCATTCGCCACATTCTCGACCCGCAGGGCTTAGACCATCTGCTTTTTATCATCTCGTTTTGTCTGCCTTACGGTCTGCGCGGTCGAAAAAAAGAACTTGTCGGTTTGATTACCGCATTTACCGTCGGGCACAGCATCAGTTTGATTTTGGCGGCGGGCGGTTGGGTCTCGGTCGATACGGAAACGGTCGAATTACTCATTCCGCTGTCGATTTTGCTGAGCTGCGGCGGCAATTTTATTTTCCTCACCAAACGAACCGACCCCGGGCAAAGGCGGCAGTTTATTTACCCGATTTTATTGGCTTTCGGACTGCTGCACGGCTTGGGTTTTTCCAATTACTTGCGGGCGATGCTCTTTAGCGACGAAAGTATCGTACTGCCCGTTTTGGGTTTTAATGTAGGCATCGAAGCGGCGCAGTTAGTGGTCGTAGGTATGCTGCTTTTACTGTTTAAAATCTTCCTGCCCGCTTCTGATTTACGGCGACGACAGGTACTCGGCAGCTTAAACGGCTTATTGGTTTTCGGAGTGCTGTGGGTGGTGTTCGGGTAAAAATTCTTACCTTACACCCCAAAATTACCACCACCGTCACAGCCGAAAAAAAGTGAAAAAACTTCTCTTTACACTCTTCCTTTTGCCCTTTCTGCTTACCGCCCAAGAGCAGGAAAAATTCGTTCGCATTTCAAGTGACGAGGGCGTTTATCAAAGTATTATTTACCGACTCGCGCAAGATAGCCTGTACAATATCTGGGCGGCGACCGAAGAGGGAATCATTCGCTTTAATTCGCAGGAAACCTTTACCTATAACAATTATCGCGGTCTGCCGCAACAGGTGCGCAACCGCGTGACCGTTGTTTTTATCGACAGCAAAAACAGAATTTGGGCGGGTACGGAAGAAAATGTTTTGCTGTACGACAAAGCGACCGATACCTTCAAAATTATCAGACCCCGGTACGATAAATCACCGACTCTGGTGCGTTCGATTACCGAAGATGCGGCGGGTAATATTTGGATTGGCGGTTACAACGGTTTTTGGCGATACAGCAACGCGGCGACGCAGAAGTTTACGCAATTCGGTGCAGAAATGCAAGTCCGTTCTCTGTATGTGGACGGCGAAAAACTGCTGGTCGGCACGGAGGAAGGGCTGCGCGTTTTTAACCTCGAAACCGAGCAATTTTACGGGACACCGGTTGCCGATTTGTCCGCTGATTTAATCATCAACAGTATCACCGCGACGCAGCAGGGTTATTTGGCAGGCACGGAACAAGCAGGTATTTTTGCGGTTGCGTCCGACTTCGGCACTTTTACCAAAAAGCAAATCAAAGGCTTTGCCGCCGAGGCATTTACCGTACAAAAAATACTGCCCGAAGAAAACGGAAACATCTACATCGCCACCGACGGTCTCGGGCTGCTGTACGTCGATGCGGACTTTAATTTGCTGCGCGAATACACCAACGATGTCAATAACCCGCAGTCGATTTCGGGCGACGGTATTTACGATTTGCTCATCGGTAACGAAGATATTTTGTGGGTTTCGACCTACAGCGGCGGATTGAACAAACTGAAACTATCCGAGAATTATTTCAGCACCGTTTCGCACAAAATCAACGAGCCGAACAGCATCGCGCAAAATTTTACCCGCTCGATTTTACAGGATGCCGAGGGCAATATGTGGTACGGCACCAAGCGCGGCATCAGTTTGTACGACGCGGCGGCGGACAAATGGCAACACTTTTCTCTGCCGCCGGGCAGCAGCCCCGTGCCCGTGCTGAGTATGAAAGAAGACGGCAATTTTGTGTGGGCGGGCACCTACGGTAAAGGCGCGTTTAAAATCGATAAAAAAACCTTGGCGACGCAGCGTTATTCGCCCGAAAGTGTACCCGCGCGGCGCATCGCCTTGTCGCACGTTTACTCGGTGCTGCCGGACCGAAACGGTAATGTGTGGCTCGGCGGCATCCGCGAAAATTTGCATAAAATCGCGGCGGACGGACGCATTTCGACTTATCCCGTTTCCCAAATTCGCAGTATCATCGAGAGCAAAAACGGCGGTATTTTAATCGGCGGAAAAAACGGCGTGCAGCGCATCGTCGGCGAAAATATCGAAGATTATAAAGGACTGAAATCGGGTAACAACGGTCTGACCTACATCACGATATCGGGCATCGCGGAGCAGAAAAACGGCAATATTGCGGTGGCGACTAACGGCAGCGGTTTGGTGATTTACAATCCGCGCAATAAGCAGATTCAAAAAATAAACATCAGTAACGGTCTGCCTTCGGATGTGGTGCAGGGTTTGCTTTTCGATGCCGAAGAAAATCTGTGGGTGAGTACGACGCGCGGTTTGGCGCAGATTATTTTTACGAAAGGCGAGCCGCGCATCCGGGTCTATGACAAGGGCGACGGGGTGAGTAGTTCGGAGTTTAATTACGGTAGTTATGTGCGCTTGCGCGACGGCAGACTGGCTTTCGGCGGCACGGAGGGCGTGACGATTTTTGACCCGGAAGAGATAAAAATGCAGCGGGAAATACCGCAGGTGGTTTTGGAAGACTTTCGGCTGCTGACGGGAGAAAACGATACTTTGGTACGGGATTTTAACGTAAAAACCACGAACGAAATCGAACTGACCTATCGCGAAAATACGCTGACGATACAATTTGCGGGCGTACTGCACAGCAACCCGGAAAAGGTGCGTTACTCGTGGCGCATGCTCGGGCTGAACGACAATTGGAGTCAGCCGACGAAACAAAATAACGTCAACTTTACCAATCTCTCGCCCGGCGATTATACCTTTCAGGTCAAAGCCGCCAATCGCGACGGCGTATTCAGTGAACCCGAAACGCTGAAAATCAATATCGCTGCGCCTTGGTACGCTACGCCGACCGCTTATTTTCTGTATTTTCTGTTGCTCGCTGCTCTCATTGCCGCTCTTGTTCATTTTTCAAATGTACTGATTAAAAAGCGCAACGCCGACGAGCAAATTGCCTTTTTTAATAATATCACCCACGAACTCAAAACACCGCTTACCATTCTGCTTTCGGACTTGGAAAGCTCGGATGAACGCGGCGAAGACAGCAACGACCGCACCAACCGAAAAGTAAAATCGACGGTCAAACGCCTCAACATTCTCTTCGACCAACTGCTCAATTACAATAAAGTCACCTCCGGACACTATCAGGCGGCGGATGTAACACCGATAAAATTGCGGGCGTACATCGACCGCGTTGTCGATAATTTTCAGCCGCTGCTCGACAAGAAAAACATCTCGGTGCGGGTCGTCGATTATTGGAACAAAGAGGATTTTTATTACGACAAAAGTGCTTTGGATAAAATCTGTTTTAACCTCGTCAGTAACGCGGTAAAATACTCAAAAGACGGCGGGCATTTGGAAATTACCATTGCCGACGGCGGCAAAGAAGATTTGAAAATATCGGTTGCCGACGACGGAATCGGCATTCCGCCCGACCAGCAAAAATCTATTCTCAAACGCTTTTACCGCGGTCGCAATGCGATAAACAGTCAGTTGCCGGGCACGGGATTGGGGTTGATGATTGTAAAAAATCTGATTGACCGCGACAAGGGCAGCATCAGTTTTACGAGTACGGAAGGGGAGGGGACGACTTTCACCGTCGGGCTGCGCAGTCAGGAAATGCTGTACTCCGCCGTCACTGCCGCCGAAGATACCGCCCCGAACATCGAAGCGGAAACCCCGACCGAGTCACCGAACGAAAAGACCGCAGAGTTTAGCGACGCGAAAATTTTGATAGTCGAAGACAACGACGAGCTGCGGCACAGTTTGTCCGACCGTTTGGGTATGCACTTTCAGGTTTTCGAGGCCGCTGACGGGCGCGAAGGGTTAGAAAAAGCGGGCGAAATTTTTCCTGACCTCATTCTCACCGACATGATAATGCCTGAGATGGACGGCATGGAGATGTGCCGTAAACTCAACGAAGACATCAACATGAACCACATTCCGGTCTTCATGATGACGGTTTTGAACAGTACCCAAAACAAAATCGAGAGCATTGAAAGCGGCATTGCCGCCTACATGGAAAAGCCGCTGAACTTCCCTTTCCTGCTCGCCAAAATAACCAATGCCCTCGCCCAACAAAAGAAGCTGCGCGAACGCTACCTGCACCAAACGGAGGTCAAAACCGCCGCTAAGTATCGCAACGAGCGCGACGCCGAATTCATCGACGACTTGGAGCAATTTGTTCTGAAAACGATACAGGAAGAGGGTTTGAGCGTCCACGATTTGTGTCGGCACGTAGGCATGTCGCGCACGGCGCTGTACATGAAGCTGAAAAACATGGTCGATTTATCGCCGCAAAATTTCATCATTCACACCCGCCTCAAATTTGCGCGGCAACTGCTGACGGAGGGCGGCTCGAATATCAAAGAGGTCGCCTATGCGGTCGGTTTTTCCAATCCGAAATATTTCAGCACGGC
>JAHDCG010000069.1:13791-27416 GCA_020629965.1 Saprospiraceae bacterium
TGGGCGGGTTTGGAAATTATAAAAAACAGAAGTCTTTTTAAACCTGTTCAAATGAGCGGGTTTGGATTTTAAAAGGGGGGTCATTTGACTCCTTTGAAAACGGATATTACTTTCTTCAAGCCTGCACCGACAACCGATAACCGTTTTTCATAATCTCATTCAATTACTTAATAAATTGCTCTTTTTGCGAAATAAGCTGCTCGGTTATGGTTTTGCCGTTCATCTTTTGAGCGGAGGTTATGGCGGTGTTTACTTTTGAGAGGAGGCGGAGGAGGCGCAGGATTTCTACTGCATTCTCGTCCTGTTCGATAAGTTTTGTTAATGCTGAATTCATGCTGTTAAGTATTTTTCTTCTTCGATATCCAAAACTCGTGGTCTTTATCCAAAAAGACAATTTGGAAAATATTGCTCTCGAAATAACCGATAACGCACTCCTTCCTCTGAATGTGCATAGATGCCCACACGACATCGTCGGCAACGTGTTTCGGATGCGTAAACTTGGTGTTCGGCGGAAATTTTACCTTTGAATACAGTTTGATTATCCGCTGATTAAGCACTTGCGGAACGGTCAATTGACTGATGCCCGCCAATTTTTTGCACAAAGCAGCAAGAATTTTCTCGCTCTCCCATTCCGCAAAATCCTGACCCTGCCCTCTGTCAAAATCTTTGAAACTAAATACAATCAACGGGTCTTTCTTGCCCGTGCGGTCGGCTAAGTTCCTCGATTTTCTTGCTTACGACGAGGATTTTCTTGCCCGGAGTTTTTTATTCCTCGCCATAAAGCAGTTCGGTTAGTTTTTCGTTTTCCGCAAAATACGGAATTGCTCCGTATTTACCCTGCACGTAATTTTTGTTGAAAGCGGATTTGTTACGCACTCGGGCACTTTTAAAATCACCCAAAGAGTACAACCCGGAGGCACCGAATTGGTCTTTTTCAATAAACCAAATTTGGTCTCTTCGGAAAATGTCTTTCGACAAAATGCTCGTGTCATGTACTGCCGAAATCAGTTGCGCCCGCGTGTGATTGTGTCGGTGAAAAAAGGTAATCAAATGTTTTATTAAATTGGTGTGCAGCCTTGAGTCTAACTCATCCACAAACAAAACCTTTCCGTTTTTCAGCGTATTATAAACCGGACCTAAAAGATGAATCAGTTTTTTTGTCCCTTCCGACTCCTGCGTTTCAAAGTTGAACGGCACGGTGTCCGTCAGCAAATTATCTTTATTATACCGCTTGTGCCAAGTAATCAGGTGGTCTTTTTTCGGCTGCCTTGCCTGTATTTTTTGCACACTCGACAGCAGATTAACCAACTCTTCATCCTTTTCCTGCGCGCGCAATTTTTCGATATCGATTTCGGAAAATTCTTCTTCAGTCGTCGTTATTCTCGAAATTTCGAGAAACTCGATAAACGCGTTTACCCATTTTCCGAACTCCGCATCTTCCTTCAGTCTGCTGACCGTGTAAGTTTTGTAAGACACATCCTGCAGCCCGCTGATGACGTTCAAATCTTTAAACCAATTGACGATTCGATTAGAAATTTCTCCGTTATTGTGTGCGAGATAAGTCAGAAAAAGCACGTTGTCTTTCGTGTTTTTTTTAAATTTCAAGCCCTCCCCGAAAGACGATTTATTGATATAAAAAGCCTCCTTTTCCCGCGTAAACAGCGGCACTTCTTTCGAGGTCGTATGAAACAACCATTCGGAAACTATCTCCTCCGCTTCAATCTCAAAGCCGTATCGGTACTTGATACCGTCGGCAATAAAAACCGTTTCGAACTCGGCGGGCACGGTATCCGACTCGCTGTTCAGCAAAAATTTCACCAACGGAAATTTCCGCTCCTCCTCTTCCAAAAGTGCATCACGAAAAGAGCCGATAACGAGTTTTTTCATAAAGAAAACGGAGTTCACCAAGTTACTTTTTCCGCTGCCGTTATTGCCGTACATCACGGCGGATTTCAGCAGTTTTAACCCGCTGTCCGTTTCGATTACATTCGTTTCTTCCAATTCCTTAAAAGATTTCATAGCGACCATGGAAAGGGTGACGGGTTCTTTAAAAGACAGATAATTGCCGAAAGAGTATTCTAAAAGCATAGGTTTTAATTTTGAGTAAAGGTAAGATTTTTTGGGAGTGAAAAGAAAAATTTGCTAATAGTTTTCATTTTTTAAGATTTGATAGATGTCTTATGGAGGCTAAAAATTAAAGACGCATCAAATATTTGGTGATAAATTCGAAAAAATCCGCTTTCATTTGACTCCTGCAACTTAATTCACTAACTTTATATTTTGTTGAAAAATCACAATAGAAGACAATGTCTATTTTTACAAGAAATACAAAATACGATAAGCACCAAACCGCCGGGTATTCTTTTTAAGTCGGAAGAACTTAAAAAAGACCGGACAAATGCACCTGATTTTAAACGGGCATTAAAGCAGTTAATCAGAAAAGGAATTATCGAAATTTACAAACCGGGAGTTTATTTTAAACCAAAAATTACCGACTTCGGAAAACTCGGTCCTTCGGAGGAAGAGAAAATGAAACTGTTATTAAAAGAAAATCCGAAAAGTTACATTTCGGGTACGACAATCGCAAATGCTTGGGGATTGACGACTCAAATTTCGAACGAAGTTGTCGTCGTAACCGATAAATCGAAGAAATCCGAAAGGTTGGGCAAGGTGAAAATTCGCTATCGTAAAGGTTTGACTCCGCAGCAGGACGGGGATATAGAATTACTGCGAATTTTGGATATGATTAAAGATTTTAAAAGGCTTCCTGATAATGACGCGGAGAGGTTTGTTAAAGTCATTTCAAAAAAAATACTGAATCTGTCGGAAAATGAAAGGGGTAGATTATTGAATTGCAGCAAAAAATATAATTCGGCGACGCGTGCTTTGCTCGGTGCTGCTTTGGAAAAATTGAATTATAATGAACAAGCGAAATTACTGAAAAATACTTTGAACGGTAGTACTTATTACACTTTGACTATTCCTGAAGAAGTTTTACCGAATAAATTAAATTGGAGAATACGATGAAATGAAGAGTAGGTAACTTTTTTTTTTGAAAGACGTAGATATTATTTTTCATAATTACAAAAAGAACTAAATCGTTTATCATGAAAAAGCAGTTGACCGAATTGTATCAAAACAGGATTTCAGAATTTGAAAAAATAGCTGAAAAATTTAAAGATGTAGATTTGCACGGACCAATTTTGACCTCGCCGAGAGAAAAATACGAAAACAGTAAAATCAAACTTTTGATAATCGGACAAGAAACAAAAGGGTGGAATAATATACAGTCAGGGGTCGAAGGTTTGATGAATGTTTACGAAAAGTTTGATTTAGGAAGAAATTATTATTCTTCTCCCTTTTGGAATGTTACACGAAAAGTTGAGAGGGCTTTAGAAATTGAGGAATACTCTTGTGCTTGGACAAATCTAAATAAATATGATGTCGGAGCAAAAAGACCGAAGGGCAGTTATGCAAAAGACATTTCCAATTTTGATGATATTTTGTTGTCTGAAATCGAAATTCTTAAACCTGATGTCTGCATATTTTTTACAGGACCTGATTTTGACAGCAGACTGAAAAATATTTATAACAATATAGTTTTTCAGAAAGAAGAAGGTTGGAAAACAAATCAATTAGTGACTTTGAAGCATAATAATTTACCCGAAATTTCAATCAGAACTTACCATCCTAAATATTTGAGGATGAAAAAATTTGAGCAGAATTTTATTGAACTCATAAAGGAAAAAGCAAGACAGTTGTGAAATAAAGACCCACTACCTTTTGAAAAGGTAGTGGGTCTTCTTAATTCGCATCACAATGCACATAACAAAAAGAAGTGGGTGTATCTCAAAATGTCGCATATTTATTTTGCTAAATTGATTTCGGGCATTTTTGTAATATTTTACATCATTTTTCTACCGAAATTATAGCTTCTTAGGACTAAAAAAAGCATAAAACAATTTATGATTTTCAATATGCGACAAGATGAGATGCGCCCAAAAGAAGTCTAAAACATATCAAGAACTATTGATTTCATTACCTTTCGACAATAATCAAACCTTTTCAGACAAATAAACCCCCGATTTTTTTCGATTGCTTCCGTTCTTTGCAACATACAAATCAAGGTACGCGATATGCAAAAGAAAAAACTAATCTTACTCTGTTTTCTGTTCATCTGCTCTGCGGCATTTTTGACGGCGCAAGGCACACTCACCGGCACCGTCCTTGACGCCGAGTCCGGTGAACCGCTCATCGGCGCGACTGTCAAAATCGTGGACTTTCCCGTCGGTACCGTCACCGAAATCGACGGCTCTTACACCGTGAAAATTCCGGAAGGGGCGCAAAAAGTGCGCGTTACTTACACGGGTTTTAAATCCGAATTAAAGGAAATCGCGGGGGCGACAACCCTCGATTTTACTTTGTCGGCGGGGCGCGTGCTCAACGAAGTTATCGTTATCGGTTACGGTAAAGTGAAAAAATCGGATGCTACCGGCGCGGTTGCTTCCGTCAAGCCCGAAGAGGAAGATGTGGTGCAGTACGATAATTTTCAGGACTTTTTGCAGGGGCGCGCGGCGGGTGTCAATGTGCAAAGCAGCGGCAACGGCATCAACGCGCCCAACAGCATTCGCATTCGCGGCTCGAACTCTCTGCGCGGCAACAACGAACCGCTCTACGTTGTGGACGGCATCATTATTAACTCCGCTACCGAAGACACCGCAGACCCGCTGACGGGCGGCAGCTCTTACCTCGCACCGCAGGACGGCTTGGGCGGTATCAATCCGCAGGACATTGCGAGTATCGAAATTCTCAAGGATGCCTCGGCGACCGCTATCTACGGCTCACGCGGTGCCAACGGGGTTATTTTGATTACCACCAAAAAAGGCAACAAAGGCAACGTCGGGCCGAAAGTCAATTACAAATTGGTGACCCGCACCGGTCGGGCGACCAATTTGGTGGAAGTATTGGACACCGACGATTACATCGACTACCAAAATGAATTTCGGGAGCAGCAGGGTTTTTCTCCCAAATTTTACGAATATGCCGACGGCAGTATCGCCGAATTTGAAGGCGACACGATGTTTATGGAAGCTAACAGCGACAGCCTGAGCCGCGTGACTCCCGTCAATTGGTACGAGGATGTATTGCAAACTTCTTTTCTCCAAAATCACCGCCTTTCGCTCTCCGGCGGCAAGAAAAAATCAGACTACTACGTCGCTCTCGGCTACGCTAAAGGCACCGGCATCGTGCCCGGTACGAGTTCGGAAACGGGCGATTTTATTCTCAACTACACCGAAAAAGTCAACGACCGCATCGAAATCAATCCGCGTATCAGCAGCACGATTTCCCGCAACAGTGCGAGCAAAGGCACGGAAAATATCGGCGGATTCAACAACGGATTTATCCGCGATGTCATTCTCTCCGCACCGCTTATCGGTTTTTCCGAAAACAATCCGGATTTCGATGCGCCCGAGCAGGTCAACGGGCCGCGTGCTTGGTTGAGGGATTACGACGACGACTCACAAGAATTTCGCACCCTGGCATCTTTGCGCGCCGACGTAAAGCTGTCCGAAGTATTTACTTACCGCTTTTTGGCGGGCGGCGACTATCGCAACAAAACGCGCTCGGTGTGGTTCGGCAACAGCTTGGCGCGCGGCAGATTGGCAAACGGAGAGGCGGGCAGAAGCAACCTCGAACGCCTGCGCTACAATATCGACAATACCTTAATGTTCGACAAAAAACTGCAAGGCAAAAACAAAATCGGCGGTACGGTCGGGGTCGTTTATGACGGCAGCAGAATCGAACGTACCTCCGCCAACGGTTCCGATTTTGCGATACAGGATTTGCGCGCGGACGGGATTCGCTTCGCCCAAAATTTCTCGCCGACTTTCTACGATTTTGCGGAAGAAAACATCCTTTCTTTTTTAGGACGGTTCAATTATTCTCTTAAAAATCGCTACCTCGTGACGGTCTCGTTTCGCGGCGACGGAGCGAGCAAATTCGCGCCCGGCAACAAATTCTCCTTTTTCCCCTCGGCGGCATTTGCTTGGCGCATGAGCAACGAAAAATTTCTGCGTAAAAGCGAAGTCGTCAACGACCTCAAACTGCGCGTCGGTTACGGTCGCACGGGCAGCCAAGCCATTCAGCCCTACCAAACCTTCAGCCGCTATGCACCCACGGGCAATCTGCTCGCGGACGGCTCCGGCGGCGGTGTGACGGCTATCATTCCGCAAAATCTCGGCAACCCGAATCTGATATGGGAAACCACCGACCAACTCAACGTCGGCATCGACTTCGGACTGTACGAAGACCGCTTTACGGGCAGCCTCGACTACTACTACAAATACACCTCCGACCTCTTGCAGCAGTTCAACATCGGTCCATCGGCGGGCTTTAGTACCATTGTCACCAATCAGGGCGATTTGGTCAATCAAGGTGTGGAATTCGGCATCAACGCCTACCTCACCGAGGGCGAATTTAAGTGGAATATGCGCGGTAATTTCTCACTCAACCGTAACCGCATTGCCAATTTGGGTTTGCCCGAAGCAGAGTTCGGCACCCGCACCGTTTCCGCCTTTTTGGGTAATCGCGTGTCGGGCGGTACGGTCTTTAAAGTCCCGGCAAATATTTTCATAGAAGGCGAAGCGGCGGGTCTGTTTTGGGGCTACCAAACCAACGGAATTATCACGAACGAAGCGCAATTGGAAACCGCTCCGGCGGTCAACGGCGTCGCCTCGCAGTTGGGCGATGTTCTTTACCGGGACCAAAACGGCGACGGACTCATCAACGAAAAAGACCTCACGGTTATCGGCGACCCCAACCCCGATTTTACTTTTGGCTTAGGTACGGAATTTCGCTATAAAAATTTCACCCTCGACCTGTTTTTCAACGGCGTACAGGGCAACGACATCGCCAACGGAAATCTCGCGCGCGAAGATTTTGCTATCGGCAACAGCAACAATGTGCGCCCCGAGGCTTACTTCGGTGCTTACCGTGAGGGCAAAACCGACGCTACTCACCCGCGCCTCGGCTACCCGATACAGGGCGATTTTACCGATCGCTTTGTCGAAGACGGCAGCTTTATTCGCCTGACTTTTATCAATCTGACTTACAGTGTGCCGACGAGTAAAATCAACGCAATCGACAACTTATCGCTTTTCGTTTCCGGACAAAATCTGTTGGTCATCACCAATTATTCCGGTTTTGACCCGGAGGTCAACAGCTTTTTCGGCGACCCGCTGCGCAACGGTTTGGATTGGGGCAGTTTCCCGAATCAAAAAGCGATTTCCGCAGGATTGAATGTGACGTTTTAAACCAAAAAAAGTATTCAACAGATGAAAAATATATTTTTTACGGCAATAATCTTATTGGTTTTCGGCTTCACCGCCTGCGAAGATGCCATTACCGAAGAGGCGACGACTTTTTACAGCGAGGCAACGATTTTTTCTACGCAGGAAGGTATCGAGTCGGCGGTCAACGGTATGTACTCGCAGTTTTCCGGCGGAGATTATTACGGCTCGTCGTGGCACTTATTTGTCACGCCCGCCTCCGGCAAATTTTTCTCTACGCAAAATGCCAATCGGGATGCGGTCAGTTTGAATATCGGCAGCAATAACCCTTCGCTCGAAAGACTGTGGAGCGGCGCGTATCAGACGATAAATATCGCCAATACGATTATCGCCAATTTGGAAAACGGGGAAAATAATTTGGTCAATACCGAAAGCGCATTGGGTCAAGCCTATTTCGTGCGCGGCGTTTTGTACACCGATTTAATCCGCTTTTTCGGTGATGTGCCGCTGCGTACCGAGCCGACGACTTTAGATGATATTCACCTGGGGCGCACCCCGCGCGCGCAGGTCATCGACTTGATTATCAGTGATTTGGAAAAGGCAAAAACAATGATGAACGAAGCGGGCGCAACCCTTTACCAACGCCCCGGACGCTTGGCTGCCAACGTTTATTTAGCAAAATTGTATATGACCCTCGCGGGCGAAGACGGCGGTGATGCCGGTTTTTGGACACAAGCAAAACAAGAACTGCAACCCGTCCTCGGCACGGCATATCAACTGACTCCGACCTACGCCGAACTCTTCGAACCCGATAACGAAAACACCGTCGAGTCGATTTTTGAATTGCAATACGGACAAACCGGCGGACAACGCAACAGCGACCAAGTCCGCAGTTACATGCCTTCGCGCAGTACCTTTTTGCCGGCTTCCGTGGTCACTTTCGGCCGCATTCGCCCCAATAAAGAAGTATTCGATAATCACCGCGCAACCTACCCGGACGACCCGCGCATCGATGCGACTTTTATTTTCGATGAATACGAACGCAACGATGGCTCCACGCAAAAGGTCTATCCTGAAAAAACGACGGGAAATCAAGCCTTCGCCGTCATTCGCAAGTGGATTGACCCGGCGTACAACGGCACGACCCAAGAGCGCAATTACATCGTTTTACGCTACGCCGATGTCCTGCTCATGGCTGCCGAAATCGAAAATGAAATCAGCGGACCCGATGCCGCTTACGGTTTTGTCAATGAAGTATTGAGCCGCGCCCGCGACCTCGACGGCGACGGCACGAGCGACACGGACAGCCCCGCAGATTGGGAAGGCATGAGCCGAGAAGAATTCCGTGCCCGCATTTTGGATGAACGCCGCTACGAGTTACTGAGTGAAGGGCAGGAGTGGTTCGACACGCGCCGCCGGGGTTTTCAATACTTCCTCGATGAGGTGGTCGAAGAACACAATACGCACCCGACTTTTGACGAAACTACGGACTTCGTTTATCCCGATTCCGAAAAAAATATGCTGATGCCTTTGCCGCTCGGTGAGATTTCGGGTAATACGGAAATTTCTCCGGCGGAGCAGAATCCGGGTTATTAAAAATCGATTCAAAGGTGTCTGACTCCTAAAGTTCAAAGGAGATTCGGAAGTCAATATTACCGCAAGAATTAAGCAAAATCGGGAGTCTGACACCTGTAATGAGTAAGACGAAAAATAATAGTGAATGAAACTAACAACAGGTGTCAGACACTCGCTCGCTCAAATTTCGCGGGAAATCTTGCTACTGTTTTCTTCGATTAATTTTAAGTGTCAGACACCTTCCGAGTGTTCGCCCGGTATAGAATCAAAAAAATTAAAACACAAAGGAATTACATAAAAATGTCAATCAAAAAAATATTCACTCTGACGACAGCAATCGCTCTGACCGCATTTCTCCTCGCTTTCCAAGCCCCGAAAAGCGACCGAAAACCACTTTACCTCGACGCCGACCAACCCGTCGAACTCCGCGTCAAAGACCTCCTATCGCGCATGACTTTGGAAGAAAAAGTCGCGCAGATGTGCCAATACGTCGGCCCCGAACACATGAAGGCAGCCGAGGCGGATTTGACCGAAGAAGAAATGAAAAAAAGCGATGCGCAGGGTTTTTACCTCGGCATTTTCGGCAAAGATATCAAGCGCATGGCGAGCGAAGGCAAAATCGGTTCTTTTCTGCACGTCATCACGGCGGAAGAAGCGAACGAATTGCAGGAATTGGCTTTAAAATCTCCGCATAAAATTCCTTTGCTCATCGGTATCGACGCCATTCACGGCAACGGATTGTATCGCGGCGCGACCATTTACCCGACCCCGATTAGCATGGCGGCGACTTGGGACGATGAAATGAGCTACCGCATCGGGCGCGAAACCGCCGCGGAAATGCGCGCCACCGGTTCGCATTGGGCATTTACACCGAATATCGACGTGCTGCGTGACCCGCGTTGGGGGCGCACCGGCGAAACCTTCGGCGAAGACCCTTTCCTCGTCGGCAATATGGGTGTCGAAACTATCAAAGGTTTGCAAACCGACGACTTCACGGGCGAAGATAAAGTTATTGCCTGCGCCAAGCACCTCATCGCCGGCAGTCAGTCCGTCAACGGTCTGAACTCCGCGCCGACCGACGTGTCGATGCGCACCTTACGCGAGGTTTTTCTGCCGCCGTATCGCCGTGCCGTACAGGAGGCGGACGTATTTTCTATCATGGCGGCGCACAACGAAGTCAACGGCATTCCGGCGCATCAGGACGAGTATATGATGACCGATTTGTTACGTGATGAATGGGGTTTCGACGGTTTTTATGTCAGTGATTGGAATGACGTTTCGCGCATCTCGACGCTGCACCGCACGGCGGAGACTTTTGCAGAAGCATCGCGTTTGGCGGTGAATGCGGGTTTGGATATGCACATGCACGGGCCGGATTTCGCGGAGCACATTGCCGACGGTGTGCGCTCGGGCAAGGTGTCGGAAGACCGGGTAAATCTGGCTTGCGCGAAGGTTTTGGAAGCAAAATTTCGCCTCGGACTTTTTGAAAATCCTTTTGTGAAAATCGAAGAAGTCGGGCAAAAAGTATTTACGCCGGCGCACAAAGAAACGGCTTTGGCTGCCGCGCGTCGGGTGATGACTTTATTAAAAAACGACGGCACTTTACCGTTACAAAACGGCGGCGGCAAGAAAATTTTGGTGACCGGAAGTAATGCCGACAATCAAACGACCCTCGGAGATTGGGCGAGTCCGCAACCCGAAGAAAACGTCGTGACGATATGGGAGGGCATTGAGGAAAAAGCGGAAAAGCACGGCTACACAGCAGAGTTGCACGAGATGAGTCACTTGGCAAAACAATGGACGGATGCCGATTTAAAAGCCGCCGTTGAAAAAGCAAAAACCGCCGATATGACGATTTTGGTTTTGGGTGAAAACAGCTTTCGCCACGATTGGCCCAATAAGACGACCGGTGAAAATATCGACCGGGCGACTTTGGCACTTTCGGGAAAACAGTTGCAATTAGCAAAGAAAATCAAGGCATTGGGTAAGCCCGTGATTGTGGTTTATGTCAACGGCAGCTTGATTTCCGAGCCGTGGATTCAGAATAACGTTTCCGCAGTTTTGGAAACGTGGGAGGCGGGCAGTTTTGCGGGTACGGCAGCGGCGGAAGTCCTGTTCGGCGAGTACAATCCGGGCGGAAAATTGCCTTTAACCGTGCCGCGCAGTGTCGGTCAGTTGCAAATGATTTACAATCACAAACCTTCGACCTACAAGCATAAATACCACACGGAAAAGAAATTTCCGCTGCACGTTTTCGGCTACGGTCTGAGCTATACGACTTACAAATACGGCGCACCGCGCATCGAGGGCAGCATCGACGATGCAAACGGAACGGTAAAAGTCAGCGTCGCTGTCACCAACTCGGGTAAAATGCCGGGCGAAGAAATCGTGCAGCTTTACATCCGCGACGAAGTCAGCAGCGTTACCCGCCCGGTCAAAGAACTGAAAGGCTACGAGCGCATCAGTTTGGCAGCGGGCGAAACCAAGACCGTCACTTTTACCCTCGATGCGGAGGCTTTGGCATTTTTCGATATGAAAATGAATTATGTGGTCGAGCCGGGCAGTTTCAAAATTATGACCGGACCGAGTTCTAAAAACAAGGACTTGCAGACGGTAAAATTGACCGTGAAAAATAAAATTGAGCTGAAAGGGTAAGAGGCTGTTGAATTGCTGAATCGTTGAGGTGTTGAGTGCCGTGCGTTTTTCAACGATTCAACAATTCAACGATTCAACAACACAAACAAAATTTTTGATTATGCACCTTCTGAAAAACGTTTTGACAGTCTTGGGTTTTGCGATTTTGACCGCTTGTTGTGTCGTCGCTTGTTCTAACCAAATATCAACGACAAGCACCGAACCGACTGCACAAAAATTCGCCGAGCGTCCGAATATCATCTACATCATGGCGGATGATTTGACGACCCAAGCAATTAGTGCCTACGGTGATATTTACCAAGATATCGCACCGACGCCCAACATCGACCGTATTGCCAACGAAGGTATGCTTTTTCAAAATGTGATGTGTACCAACGCTATCTGCGGTCCGAGTCGCGCGGCGATTTTGACCGGGGACTACAGCCACGTCAACGGCTATTATAAGAATGAAAGCGGTGGTCAATTCGACCCGACGAAGTGGACTTTTCCCCGCGAATTTCAAAATAACGGCTACCAAACCGCGCTTTTCGGCAAGTGGCATTTGGGCACCGACCCGGTCGGCTTTGACGAGTATAAATTTCATGCGGCGGCGGGTCAGCAGGGCTTGTATTGGAATCCGACTTACAACCACAACGGCAAAAAAGTTAAAGAGAAGGGCTACGCAACAAATTTGAGTACCGACTTTGCGCTGAATTGGTTGGAGCAAGACAAAAAATCGGACGAACCTTTTCTGATGCTCTTGCAATACAAAGCCCCGCACCGCCCGTGGGAACCGGACAGAAAATACGAGCAATTGTGGGAAGATATCGAAATGCCTTACCCGACGACTTTTAACGACGACTATAAAGGACGCGAACTCACCGCCGGCGATACGGACATGACTATGGAGTTTTTCTCGCGCCGCGATATGAAAATGACCCGCCCCGACAGTCTTAAAGGGAAGGCGGGCATCAAATGGGATTTTTACGGTGCTAAGCGCGGCGAAATCGTGCAGCCCGCAGGTATGAGCGACGAAGAGGGCAGAAAATGGCGTTACCAAAATTACATTAAAGACTACCTCGCCTGCGTCAAATCGGTGGACGATAACATCGGTCGCGTTTTGGATTATTTGGATGCCAACGGTCTGACCGACAACACGATGATCGTGCTGACGAGCGACCAGGGCTTTTACCTCGGCGACCACGGTTTCTTTGACAAACGTTTTATTTACGAAGAGTCATTGCGCATGCCTTTTATGGTAAAATACCCGAAAACAATAAAAGCCGGCAGCGTCAATACCGACGTTTTGACCAATATCGACTTCGCGCCGACACTGTTGGAAACGGCGGGTATTAGGACTAAACAAGAGATGCACGGCGAGAGTTTTGCGGCGGTTTTAGCGGGAAAAGACCTAAAAAATCACCGTCAGTCGATGTACTATCACTACTACGAATTTCCGTTTTGGCACCACGTACAGCCGCACTACGGCATCCGCACCGACCGTTATACTTTGGCGCATTTTTACTACAACATCGACCAATGGGAACTGTATGATATGGAAACCGACCCCGACCAAATGGTTAATCAAATCAATAATCCCGCGTATGCAGCGACCGTTTTAGACTTAAAAAAGCAGTTGTATAAACTGCAAAAAGAATACGGCGACGACCGCACCTTGGCGGAGTTCAGAGAAATAACGGACAAGGATTTCGGGCGCATCGTCAAAGGCAAAGGAGACAACAAAGACGTGTCGGAATTATTTACGGGTGAAAAGAAGAAGAAGGAGTAGAAAGCGGGATGCTTCTTTCTTTTACGCTGATTTCTGTAAAGGTGTCTGACACTTAACCCCAATCGTAGAAACTTAAACTAAGATTCAGCACCAAAATAAAGAGCGAGCGAGTGTCTGACACCTGTTTGCGGGATATTGCCAAGTACAGGTGTCAGACTCCCGATTTCGCTTAATTTTTGGGATAAACCCAAAATCCGAAGCTCTTTCAAACTTCAGGAGTCAGACACCTTTGCAGCAAAAAGCAAATTCACGGTCAAACAGAAAATATACAATGAAAAAAGCGGTAAAGGTGTCTGACACTTAACCCCAATCGTAGAAACTTAAACTAAGATTCAGCA
>JAHDCG010000069.1:27516-32088 GCA_020629965.1 Saprospiraceae bacterium
GTAAAGGTGTCTGACACTTAACCCCAATCGTAGAAACTTAAACTAAGATTCAGCACCAAAATAAAGAGCGAGCGAGTGTCTGACACCTGTTTGCGGGATATTGCCAAGTACAGGTGTCAGACTCCCGATTTCGCTTAATTTTTGGGATAAACCCAAAATCCGAAGCTCTTTCAAACTTCAGGAGTCAGACACCTTTGCAGCAAAAAGCAAATTCACGGTCAAACAGAAAATATACAATGAAAAAAGTCCTAACCACATTATTCTTATGCTGCCTCATCATCGCGGCAAAAGCACAAAACAACCAATCGAAAAATATCCTCTTCCTCGCCGTCGATGACCTCAAGCCCCTGCTCAACAGCTACGGCTACGACCAAATGCACACCCCGAATTTCGACCGATTGGCGAAAAGGGGAACGCAGTTTACCAACGCCAATGTGCAGTACGCCGTCTGCGGTCCTTCGCGCGCGAGTGTAATGACGGCAGCCACGCCCGACCATACTAAGGTGTGGGATTTGCACACCGATTTTCGGGAGTCGTCGAATTTAATGTCCATGCCCGAGTACCTCATCACGCAGGGCTACGAGACGACGGCGGTCGGTAAAATCTACCACAAAGGCAGTTCCGCGCCCGGTCATGACGGCAAGAGTTGGAGTGTGCCGCATACCATTCCCGATAACTTCGATGCGAAGTACGGTGAACCCGCTTTTTCCTATTATCAAAACCCGGAAACCAAAGCTGCCATGGCGGCATTGGAAAAAGAAGGCGCGGAAAAAAACGGGAAAAAGAACCAACGCAACTACGTCTTTAAAAGACTGAAACCGAGTACCGAAAGCGCGAATGTTCCCGACGAAGCCTACCAAGACGGACTTTACACCGCAGAGGCAATCAAAAAAATGACCGCACTGGCGCAGGGTGATAAGCCGTGGTTTTTGGGTATCGGTTGGCAAAAACCACACTTGCCTTTTGTCGCCCCGCAAAAATATTGGGACTTGTACGACCGCGATAAAATCGACTTAGCGGTGTTTCGCGGGCTGTCGGACGGTACGCCGAAAATCGCTTATCATTCGTGGGGCGAACTGCGGGCTTACTCCGACATCGGCAGAGAAAAAAGAGAACTCGGCGAAGAATTGCCGGAGGCAAAACAGCGCGAACTCATTCACGGCTATATGGCTTGTGTGTCTTACATCGACGCGCAGTTGGGCAAAGTTTTGGATGCCTTGGACGCTATGAATTTAACGGATAAAACCGTCATCGGGCTGTGGGGCGACCACGGTTTTCACCTCGGCGACCATGCGCTGTGGTGCAAGCATTCCAACTTCGAGCAGGCGACGCGCATTCCTTTGATGTTTGCCGGGCCGGGCGTAGCTGCCGCTAATTCCGTGGCACAGCCGGTGGAATTGGTCGATATGTTTCCGACTTTGTTTGAGTTGGCGGGTGTAAAAATCCCCGCGCAGGCAGACGGAAAATCCCTTGTGCCGCTCATGGACGACAACGTAAAAACGGGCGTGGCGCAGGACTACGCCGTCAGTCAATACCAACGCAGAAAGAACGTCATGGGCTACTCCGTGCGCACCGAACGCTACCGTTACACCGAGTGGCACGGTAACGGCTACACGAGCGCAAAGCCTTATGATGCGGCAAATATTGAAGCCGTCGAACTCTACGATTACGAAAAAGACCCGACCGAAACCCGTAATTGGGCGGACGATCAAGACAAGCAGGAAACGGTAAAATTACTGAAGGCAAGAATTCAAAAATACCTACAGGAAAATCGGGAAGGTAAGCCGAAAATGCAGGAGGCGACACTGCAGAAAACGGGCATGCAATCGGACAAAAAAGCGGCTCCGATGATGAAAACGAGCAGCGGTAAAAGCAAAAAGCCCAATATCCTTTTTATTCACACCGACGACTTGGGTTACCACGATTTGAGTTTTACGGGTTCCGACATTTACCAAACGCCTAATATCGATAAGTTGGCGGCAGCCGGAGTAACTTTTGAACGTGCTTATTCGAGTTATCCGCGCTGTACGCCTTCGCGCTACGGCTTGATGACCGGCACCTACCCGGTCAATGAAGACCACGGACATTTGGCGGGTATCGACCCCGCGAATAATTTTGCTTTGCTGTTGAAAAAGGAAGGGTACAATAACTCTTACGTCGGAAAATGGCACTTGGGCGGCGAGGAAAACGCACCGAAGAGCTACGGTTTCGACCACTCTTTTGCGGCGGGTCACGCGGGCGGAGTCAGCACCCGTTTTTATCCGTTTAATACTGAAAAAGCCAAACTGAAAGGCAAGGCGGATAAATTGGTGGAAGACGTAGAAGAAGCGGGCAAGGAAGGCGATTACATCTCTGACCTGATGACCGACGAGACGATAAAATTCATCAAAAACAACAGCGGCGACCAACCGTTTTTTGCCATGCTCGCTTTCTACGCGGTACACACGCCTTTAGAGGCAAAACCCGAAGACAAAAAGCGCAACGCAGCGGAAATCGCGGCTTACGACTACGGCGACACGCCCGCATACATACAGGAAGGCGAAGGCCGCCGCAAGATGCGTCAGGACGATGCGGATTACGCGGGCATGGTCGAAAATGTGGACGAAAACGTCGGCCGACTGCTGCAAACCCTGCGCGATTTGGGCATCGACGACAATACGATTATCGTATTCAGCAGCGATCACGGCGGTCTCTCCAACGACGGCAACAGCCGCCAACGTCACTTGGCAACTACCAATTTTCCGCTTAAAGCGGGCAAAGGTCACCTCTACGAAGGCGGCATCCGCGTTCCGTTAATCTTGCGCTACCCGGGCAAAATCAAACCGAGCGTCGATGAAGAAAATATCATCTTGGGCATGGACGTACTGCCCACCGTCATCGACTTGGCGACAGGTGCAAAAGCCGAAAAAATCGACGGCGAAAGCTACGTGCCGGTCATGCAGGGTAAAGCGGATTGGAGCGACCGCACGGTATTTTGGCACAGCCGCAAGGCACGTCCGCACAGCACCGGCGACAGCAAATGCTCGGTCATTCGCAAGGGAGATTACAAACTGATGCACTTCTACGAAGACGACCGCGTAGAGTTGTACAACACCCAAAAAGACGTCAGCGAAACGGAAAATTTAGCGGAGAAAAAACCGGATTTGGTCGCCGAAATGATGAAGGAATTGACGGCGTGGAAAGAGGCGTACTTAGTGCCGGAAAAAATGGATATGAAGCGGAATGCTAAGCGGGCGAAGAAAGGGAAGTAGGGTGATGTACGATTTACGATGTACGAGAGGCTTCCGCGCCTGCCCGCACCGTAGCATCGACTTTAGCCGATTGGCTGTCTTTTTGGAATTTTTAAGAACAAATAAACACAGTCGGCGCGGGGGGTTCTCGCGCCGATTTATTTATCTGTATTCTGCGAGAAAACAGAGTCGATAAACGCCGCCATGCTCTTCTCATCCGTCGCATCTTTCGCCCAATGTTCGATTAAGCGAGCGGCAATCTTCTTAGTCAAATCAGACAATTCGAGTACGATGACCAACTCTTTGCGGTTGTCAAAATCCGATTTTTCCGTCCAAGCGGTAATTGCGGGATGTTCACTTTCCGGTTCTTCCTGCACGATGCGCAACGTTTTATTTTGACTGACGAAAGTACTGAAAATCGGATTGCCGTCGTACATTTTTTGCCCGTCGGCAAATGCGGTATTGTAAATATTATGCGGGTCTTCCGCGATATTATTTTCGGCGGCTGCCGGTTTTATATTTTTTTGCAGAAAGGGTTTAACCGTCTTTTTCCAATAATTTTGGTTAAAGACATAAATGCGTTTGTCTTCAAGAAAATTTTGGAAGAGAAATTTGAATTGGGTGGTATTTTTATCTAAAACTGCTGTGTTTTTCATATGCTTAATCGTTTTCGGGTGTGAAGGCTTTTCCGCTCAACACCTCGATGTCAACCCTCTTGTCTCTCGACCCTTTAACTAAAAATGTTCGGCTGATACGTGCAAAAACACCGCCGTTTGTTGCAGCAGTTTTTATAAATTTATCTGCCTTTATAAAAGACTTTTCGCGTTCGGTTCGTTCCGTAGGGGAGAGTTTATTTTTCAATTTCAAAAGAAGAGACAGAGCTGATTTTAAACTTAACGGTTCTTCTTGCGCCCAATTTTCAGACTCTTCTAATCCGCCGCCTTGTGCTTGAAATCTGCCGCGGTGCTTGAGTTTTTCGCTTGACATACGGTTTTTGTTTTGTTTTGGTAAGACAAATATAAGTCATTTTTTATAATGTCTGTTTGACAGACGTAAATCTGCTCTATGAAACTTATCAATATTCTTCTATTTTGCTGCCTTACATTCACACTTTTCGCCCAAAATTCCCGACCCAATATCATCTACATCCTCGCCGACGACATGGGCATCGGCGACATTTCCGGCTTAAGTCCCGACTCCAAAATTCAAACGCTGATGTTGGCGCGAGGGTGTCCCTCGTGTCTGTTATTGTTCCGCCTCCGGCGGGGGTGAATGCTTACTTTTTTTAGAGTCCGCCGGAGGCGGGGTAATGCGAGTCACGAGGGAGGAGCCTTGCGCTAAC
>JAHDCG010000219.1 GCA_020629965.1 Saprospiraceae bacterium
TTTTTGCGGGCATTTGAGCGGTTTTGAGAAAGAGTTTAATTGTTTAGGCGTTTAATTGTTTAGCAGTCAAGCCTACTCTAAAACTCTGCTTTGCATTTTAATTTCAACAAGGAGCGTTTTGTAAATTTCTTAAAATCAGTTTTACGCTGAAAAAATTGAGAACTCCGCGTGTCCATCCTTGCCTTTCAATATCTGTGCTTTCTGCCCTCTCGGGAGCGGACTCCTATTCTTTAATAAAGTAATCACAAAAAACACAAAATGAACAGCAGTACATCGGTTAAACTATTTGTTTCGGTTCTCCTTTTCATCCTCTACGCCTTCGCCTGCATCATCCCCGTTGTAGATGTGGACTCCGCGCAGTACGCCGCTATTGCCATGGAAATGGTGCAAACCGAAGAATACCTGCAAGTCTATGAAGCCGGAGAAAATTACTTGGATAAACCGCCGCTGATATTTTGGTTAGGTGCTTTATTTTTCAAAATATTCGGATTTACTACATTTACTTTTAAGTTGCCCGCGCTCATCGGGTCTTGTTTTGCTTTGTATTATTTGTACAAATTAACGACAGAATTTTTCGATAAAAACACAGCGAAAACTTCCGTATTGGTGCTTGCCTCCTCCTTAGGTTACGTTTGGATAAACAGCGATGTAAAAACCGATGTACTCGTTACTAATTCCATCCTGATTTCGGCTTGGTTTTTAATTCAGTTTATCAAAAAAAATAAAGCACTCAACCTTATTTTTGGTGGTATCTTTGTCGGCTTTGCCATGCTTTCCAAGGGACCGATGGGCTTGGTTTTTCCGGGAGTCATTGTATTTTTATATCTGTTGCAAACTGATATGCGGAAACAACTACTCACTCCGAAAATCTTACTCTTCCCGCTGACCGTTTTCTTGATTTTATTGCCGATGATGTGGGGATTATATCATCAATACGACCTTCACCCGGAGGAAGTCGTAAACGGAAAAACGGGTGTCAGCGGCTTGCGATTTTTCTTTTGGGAGCAAAGTTTCGGGCGCATTACCGGTATCAATGAATGGAAAAACGACACCTCTTTCTTTTATCTTTTTCACGGCCTGCTGCTGCTGATTGTGCCCTATTCTTTGATACTGCTTTACGCCCTTTATGATTGGTTGAAAGGGATTAAAAATAATTTGCGAAAGCCGATTTCATTGTTTTGGTTGATAAGTATCATTTTGTTGACTGCCTTGTCGTTGTCGAGTTATAAAATTCCGCATTATGCCGCCGTAGTTTTTCCGTATTGTGCAGTTGTCATTGCAGTCGCTTTGCATCGGTTGGAAAGCGATAAACCAAAGCTGTTTCAATACCATAATTATTTCATGACGGCGATAAGTTTGATTTTTGCGGTCTTGTCTTTTTATTGGTTCTCACCAAGCATTCCTGTTGCTTTTCTGATTTTAGCTTCGGTTATTATTTCAGTTGTTTTTAATTTTGGAAATAAGTACAAAGAAGGGTTGATTGTTACGGGTATTTCCGTGGGTTTGGTAGTGTTTGCGCATTTGCTGCCGGGCATGGTTGCTTATTCGGCGGGGATTAAACTCACGGAAGTTGTCGAAGAAGATAAATTGGAAAACCGGGAAATTTTCTACGTAAACCGAGACTCACGCGCAGCGGAATTTTACCTGCAAAAAAGATTTGCGCGTCTCTCATGGCAAGAGACGATTGATTATCCGACAAAATCAGGAAAATTATTCTATATGGAAACCTCGGCGGTCGATGCTTTTGCGGGAGAGGGGTTGGTTGTCAAAGAAAAATATTGCTTTACCGCTTATGATATCAATCGCATTTCAATAAAATTTCTTAATCCGACTTCAAGAGAAAAGGAATTGCAAACGCATTGCTTGGTTGAATTTGCGGAGTAAATACAAAGATATTTTAGCCAATCGACTAAAGTCGATGCTACGGTACGGGTAACGAAAAAAGGTTTGCCGAAACAATTCAATAAACCTTTCCTCCTGATAAAGTTTAAGCGGCATCCACCAACTATCAACCACCAACCATCAACCATCAACCATCAACTAAAAAAAGGCTTGCCGAAACAAATCGACAAGCCTTTTTGATAGATAAGGTGAAAACGGCATCTATCAACCATCAACTACCAACCACCAACTATTAGTTATAGCGGCGCTTCGTCTTATTACGCTTCACTTTAAACGTATTACCCGCA
This sequence comes from Saprospiraceae bacterium, assembly GCA_020629965.1. Lineage (GTDB taxonomy): Bacteria > Bacteroidota > Bacteroidia > Chitinophagales > Saprospiraceae > JAHDCG01. Next base: position 2,190 of record JAHDCG010000219.1, read on the forward strand.
GCGTCTTCGTTACCCGTCGGGCCGCCCGTGCGCGTCATGGCGCAGCGGAAACCGATGGTACGGTCTGATTTGTCTTCTTCTTTAAAGCGACGTGCGCCGGGTGCCAACCACCATGCGCGGTCTGCCCACGAGCCGCCTTTGATGACGCGTGATTTGTCGCTGATGAGAGTCGTTTTACCGTAATCGTAGTAAGACTCGGAAGCCTTATCACCGTCGAGGTAGTTGAAGGGCTGACCTACTTTGTAGTTTTCGCGGTCGGCTACTTCGTCATCTTCGACGTAGCGGTAGCGCAAACGACCGAGACTGTCTTTCTCTACGGGGCGACCGTCTTCGTCGAGAACTTTAGCCTCAAATTTGTTACCGCGATAAGGGTTCAAATCTTGGTTAGCTACATCGCTCAAAGTCGTCGAAGTCAAAGGGCGGTACAAATCCGCTACCCATTCGTTGACGTTGCCTGCCATGTGGTACAGACCAAAATCATTCGGAATGTAAGAGCGAACCGGAGCTGTAATGTGCGCCGCATCGTTCAGGTTACCCGCCATACCCATGTAGTCACCGCCGCCTTTTTTGAAGTTAGCAAGGACACGGCCTTGGTATTTGTCGCGCTTTTGGTAACGCACGGTGTTGCCGTCCCACGGATAAATCCGACGGTCGGTAATATTTTCATCTTTTTCGGTTGCCATATTTCCTACGAGAGCCAAAGCTGCGTATTCCCATTCCGCCTCGGTCGGCAGACGGTAAGAAGGCAACATGATACCGTCTTCAAAACGCACCGGACGCTCACCGCCCGTTTTCAAATCTTTCAAATTTTTACGGACATCACCCTGATACTGACCCGCGAGGTAAGACTCGGTGTTAAAGTTGTCGTCGTCTTTTTGCTCGGTATTCGGATTCAAAATGCCGCGCTCGATTAAAATCATTTCGTTCACGCGGTCGGTACGCCACTGCGAGTAGTCGTTGGCTTGATTCCAAGTCACACCGACTACGGGATAGTCGTCGTAAGCGGGGAAACGGAAGTAAGTCTCGACGAAAGGCTCATTGTAGGACAACTCTTCACGCCATACCAAAGTATCGGGCAGTGCGTTGTTGTACACTTCGGGGTAAGACTCGCCGAAAGTATTATTTAACCAGTAAAGGTATTCTTTGTAGTCGATGTTGGCGACCTCGGTTTCGTCCATGTAGAAAGATGAAACCGTGACGCGGCGTGCGATATTATTCCAATCGAACATTACGTCTTCTTCGGTAACACCCATCGTAAAGGTACCCCCTTCGATGAGGACGAGATTGGGACCGGTCGCCTGACCTTCGTAGTCTTTCTTTTCAAAACCGCCCCATTTTTGGTCGTTGTATTTCCATCCCGTAGTAGAGGATGATTCTTTTTTGCCGCAAGAGGAAGAGAGTAGCAGTACAAGCAGCAGCGCACTGAGAGAAGTAATCTTTAAAAGATTTTTCATTGCCTGATTTGAGTTTGATGAACGCACTTTAATCGACTGAAAATCGGTGTAGTTGTACCGACGAAAGGTGAGAAGTCTTTCGCGCGGGTCGTTCAATTTATGATTTAGTAACAAATGTATTATTAAAACTTCGGAAATCTCCGCCTTATTACTTTACCACAAAAATTTATGCAAATTTTTGTTGTTTAAAAAGTTTAAGGGTTTAATCGTTTAGAGAATTTCAGCGGTATTTTCATAATTCCGCACAAATGTAGCCGGAAATTATTTTATACCGACTTATTTAACGCAATTATATCTTAAAAATTTGACGTACAACAAGCATTTTTCAAATTTTAACGCTTTGCAAATTGATTTGTACGAAGGTTGAACAAGGGTTAATAACCCTTCAAAAGCACATAATCCTGTCGATAAAAGAAGCGAAAGCCGCCCGTCCACCGTCCACCCTACAACCGTCCACCGTCACCTAAACAAATCAAAACAATCATTCATCCGCTCCGCCCGGCGTTGTCTTTTCACACTTTCGCTTTCGTCAAAATTTAAAATCAGCGAAATTTCGTGCGCCCCGCCCGGATTGATGCCCGCCAACTCTGAAACCGTCGAGTCGTAGCTGTAACCGATTTTGAGGAAATCTTTTTTCACGCCGACCAAAGAAATAATCGCGTCCGAATTGCCGAAGGCGTGTCTGTACCACACCCCTGCAAAGAACATTCCTAAACCCGCGTAGGTGCCGGCGTTGACCTGTCCGAAGTCGCCCTGCTTGATGAAAAGGACATTGGGCGAAATGTAGGCTTTTTTGTTGCGCACGTTGCGCGAACCGAGCGGTATTTGCGCCCCGCCGTGCAGACTGACGCGCATCGGCAAGCCGTTGTAAAGGTTGGTATTGATGTCCAAAATGCCGTCGTCGGGCGTAGAAAGGTGCTTCAAAGAAAAACCGCCGTAAAACATCGGACCGTAAGCCAACACGCCCATCGAAGCATCGAAATAAGAGCGATTGAAGTCCAAAGGCGCGACCTCTTCGGTCGGGAAAGGCGAGCCGCCCGGGTCAACGGGACCGTTAATCGGGTCGATTTGGTCTAAAAAAATCAGGCGATTCCAATCGACGTTGCTTTGCATCAAGCCCGCTTCGATACCGAGTTTGAGGTTAAAAGTGCGACTGACCGATAATTTGTAAGCGTAATTTACGCCGAAACGCGTGGTTTTGTAAAGTCCGTCGCCCGCGTCGTCCGTAGTCAGCATGACGCCGAGACCGCTGTTCAGATTTTCTAAAAACTGCGAATAACTGACCGAGTAAGTGCGATATGCTTTGAGCGAAGGCCACTGGTTGCGGTAGTTGACGCCGATGCGCGGCGCAATAGTATTACCGGCAAAGGCAGGGCTGATTTGCAGCGGCGCGGCGTAAAATTGACTGTAAATAATGTCTTGTGCCTGTGTAGCGGTCAGAAAAGTCAGCAGGAAAAAAGCGGCGGATAACAGTTTTAATCTCATGTCGGTATAGTTAAATGACGGAGTCGGGTAAGAGAACGTCGAAAAAGGAATGTGGATTTTTCGGTTGAATGAATTTAAAGCGAAAAAGTTTATTCCTTTTTACGTTTCGCTGCAATATACGATACTTTTAAAACAGTCTCCGCGCCGGCGGGCGGAAACTGCAAAAGTGCAATTTATTCAACAATGATTTTTGGTGAGTTATTCCGCATTTTTCCTTTCCTGATAAAAATAGCTGCCGACGACCGCCAAAACGATAAAGCCCGACCAGTACAACAGCGTATTGTCCCAAGCTTGGTGGGTGCTGTTGGGAGCATCACGACCCAAAACCATAACGATGCGAATGAGGGCAATAGCGACGATGGCGATAACGAAAA
>JAHDCG010000070.1 GCA_020629965.1 Saprospiraceae bacterium
TTTATGGTTTTCTATGATTTACGCTGACTCTTTTCTTTGAAGGAACAGTCTTTTCGGGTTTGGTTGTTATCTCTGAAATACGATTTTCGGTCAAATATTTTGTTGCAATAAATGCAAATCTCGTGAAGTTGGGGATTGCTGCTTATATTTGCGGTTTTCGGCTTTAGAGTCGTTGATGTTTGTGAGTCAAATTGAAAATTGCACCTTAAAAATGCGCGTATGGTCAAATTGAAAATAAAAAATGTCGGTCCGGTTAAGGAAGGTCTTCGCTCCGACGACGGCTTTATGAAATTTGACGGGGTGACGGTGTTTATCGGTAATCAGGGTAGCGGAAAAAGTACGATTGCTAAAATATTTTCGACGATGAGTTGGGTGGAAAAAGCGTTAGTGAGGGGAGATTTTAAGGGCAGTTATTTGACGCAGTACAACAGATTTAAAAAGCAGTTAGCTTATCAAAATATCAGTAATTATTTGTCGGATGAGTCGGAAATCGAGTATATCGGTGAGGCTTATCATTTGAAATATACTGAAGGGAAATTGGAAATAGAGCAGCGGGAGGAAAACGGAGATTATAAATTTCCGAAGATAATGTATGTACCGGCGGAGAGAAATTTTGTCAGTTCGGTGGACAGACCGGATTTGGTAAAGCGTTTGCCTTCGCCTCTGTACACTTTTTTGGATGAATACGAAGCGGCGAAACAAGACCTCGAAGGTGAAGTAATTTTGCCGGTAAACGAGGTAAAATTCGAGTACAGAAAGCAAAATAAAAAATCATGGATAGTCGGTGCGGATTATAAAATCGAGCTTTTGGAAGCATCGAGCGGTTTTCAATCCGTCGTGCCGCTGTATTTGGTAACGCGGCATTTGACGCAAGTCATTAACAAAAACGGAAATAAGACGCGGCGAGAAATCAGTGTGGACGAGGAGAAAAAAATCAGGAAAGAAATCGACAAGATTTTTGCCAATGAGAACATTTCGGATGATGTGCGCCGAGTTTTATTGGAAAAACTGTCCGCGAGATTTAAGTATAACTGCCTGATAAATATTGTCGAAGAACCGGAACAAAACCTGTATCCGACCTCGCAAAAGTCGATACTTTTTGAATTGCTGAAATACAAAAACGAAGTCCCTAATAACAAGTTGATTTTGACGACGCACAGTCCGTACATTATCAACTATTTGACTTTGGCGATTAAAGCGGACGCGGTTAAAAAGAAAGGAGAAAACAACCCGAATTTGTTGCATAAAACGGCTTCGATTGTGCCTTTAGACTCTACGGTCGATACTTCTTTAGTTGCCCTGTATCAGTTGGACGATGCGGGAAATATCACGGAATTGGAAAAGTACAAAGGTTTGCCTTCGGACGAAAACTATCTGAATGAATTCTTAGCGGATTTCAACAAATCTTTTATCGAACTGCTCGAAACAGAAAGCCAATGCCGATAGATTTTTTTGACAGCAAGTGTAAAACCCGGTCAAATCGGCAGTCTTTCGGGCTGTGTGACGACCCGCCGCCCTCGGAAGAGCCGGCGTACATTGACGAAGAGAATCCCGAAATTTGGATAGGAGAAGTTTCCAATCCGAATGAAACGGAAATTGAATTTTACGCCGTCGATAAGTGCGTCAAAATTCAACGAGCCGACGGTAAAGACCAAAGCAGATGCGACGGAATTTTGAAATATTCGAATAAACTGATTTTTGTCGAACTGAAATCTCGGCGTTCCGTCAAGTGGTTTCAAAAAGGCAGAAAGCAGTTGACAATTACGTTTCAAGCTTTCGCGGAGAATTATGATTTGAAAGAGTTTTCGCAAATAGAAGCGCAGGTTTGCAACAGTTTAAAGCCGCGTGCGCACGTTGGGCAGGCGGTAAATATTCAGAAATTCATGGATGATACGGGGTTGATTCTGCGGGGGGAGCAGGTGATAAAAATTTGAATTATGAACGAGTCGAAACAACGTTTAGATAAGACAAAGTCAGAGTCGCCTTCTTCGAATCTATCAAAACCCAAACTCGTACAATTATTCGCCGCCCGCGCCGTAAAAGCCGCCAACAAAATTTGGGATGAAGAAGATTGGAACGAAGAGAAAGTCCAAAAACTACTACACACAAAACTCAGAAAGAAAAATTAAACGACCACAAATGTCACAAGGATACAACGCAAAAAACATAGAGTCCAAATGGTACGACTATTGGCTCGAACACAACTACTTTCACTCCGAACCGGACGAGCGAGAGGCATTTTCTATCGTCATTCCGCCGCCGAATGTGACGGGAGTGCTGCACATGGGGCACATGCTGAATAACACGATTCAGGATATTCTCATCCGTAAGGCGCGGCTGGACGGGAAGAACGCCTGTTGGGTGCCGGGTACCGACCACGCGAGTATTGCGACGCAGGCAAAGGTGATGAAGAAACTGAATGCGCAGGGCATCAAGAAATCCGACCTGACGCGCGAGGAGTTTATGGAACACGCGTTTGCGTGGAAGGAGGAGTACGGCGGCATCATTTTAGACCAACTCAAACGCCTGGGGGCGAGTTGTGATTGGGAGCGTACGCGCTTTACGATGGAGCCGAAACTGTCGGACGCGGTGACGAAGGCTTTTGTGGATTTGCACAAAAAAGGGAAGATTTATCGCGGGCTGCGAATGACGAACTGGGACCCGGAGGCGCAAACGGTGCTGTCGAATGAAGAGGTCATTCACAAAGATGAAAACAGCCGGCTGTACCACGTCCGCTACAAAATCGAGGGGACGGACGACGAGTACGTGACGATTGCGACGGTGCGCCCGGAGACGATTTTGGGGGATTCGGCGATTGCCGTTAATCCGAAAGACGAGCGATTTGCGCACCTCAAAGGCAAACGCGCGATAGTGCCGATGGTCGAGCGGTCGATACCGATTATTTTTGACCGTTATGTGGAAATCGAGTTCGGGACGGGCTGTCTGAAAGTGACGCCGGCGCACGATATGAATGATTACGAAATCGGGCAGCGTCACGATTTGGAGGTCATCGACGTGCTGAATGCGGACGGAACGATGGCCGAAGCAGCGGGCTTTTACGTCGGCGAAGACCGCTTTAAGGCGCGTAAAATGATTGTCAAAGATTTGGAAGCGGCGGGCGATTTGGTAAAAATCGAGGATTACCGCAACAGCGTCGGACGCAGCGAGCGCACCGATGCCGTGGTGGAGCCGCGCCTGACCGAGCAGTGGTTTTTGTCGATGAAAGACTTTGCGGCGACAGCCCTGAAAGCGGTGGAAGAGAAGGAAGTGACGTTCTTTCCCGAGCATTTTTGGAATATGTATTACCAATGGCTGAAGGAAGATAACGTGCGCGATTGGTGTATTTCGCGGCAGTTGTGGTGGGGTCACCGCATCCCGGCTTGGTACTGCGGCGACGAGATTTTTGTGGCGGAAACGGCGGAGGAAGCTCTCACACAAGCCAAAGAAAAAACGGGCAACGCCGACCTGACGCTCGCGGATATGCGACAGGATGAGGATGCTTTGGATACTTGGTTCAGCTCGTGGCTGTGGCCGATTTCGGTGTTCGACGGCTTTGAGACGCAGGAAGAATTGGCCTACTACTACCCGACTTCCGTGCTGGTGACGGGTTGGGATATTATGTTCTTTTGGGTAGCGCGGATGATTATGGCGGGCTATGAATTTGCGCCCGGTTTGCTGGGTGAGGACTTCATCAAGAAGAACGGGGCGCAGCCGTTTAACGATGTCTATTTCACGGGTATGGTGCGCGATGAGAAGAAGCGGAAGATGTCGAAATCTCTCGGTAATTCGCCCGATGCTTTAGCATTGATTGACGAATACGGGGCGGACGGGGTGCGCTTCGGCATGATGCTCAGCGGCTCGGCGGGCAACGATATTATCTTCGATGCGCCGATTGACCCGAAGACGAAAAAGGCGCTGAACGAGTCGCAGCTGTGTGAACAAGGTCGGAATTTCTGTAATAAAATGTGGAACGGTCTGGGCTTTTTGCAGGGTAAAGAGTTGTTTGATGCGCCGTTGCGGGAAATTGATAAACTAGGGATTGAATGGATACATGCGCGTATCAATGCAGTTCTTGCAGAAATGAATAATCAAATAGAGACTTATCGACTCGGCGATGCTTTGATGAGTTTGTATAAACTTATCCGAAACGACTTCTTCTCTTGGTATTTGGAGTTGATTAAGCCCGAATACAAGAAGCCGATGAACCGCGCGACTTACGAGGCGACGATGGAGATTTACAGCAAGTTGATGACAATGCTGCACCCGTTTATGCCTTTTGTGACGGAGGAAATTTGGCATCAACTGAAAGAGCGTGAGGCGGGCGACGATTGCATCGTTTCGACTTGGCCGCAGGCGGAAAGCTATGATGAGTCGCTGCCGGCGATTATGGAGAAAATCCAAAATATCGTGACGAAAACGAAGAAAACGCGCTCGGAAAAGGGCATTTCTTCTAACGATGCGCTGCGTTTGTTTGTCGAAGACGGCAAAGGTGCGCAGGCGATTTTTGCGGTACCGGGTCTGAAAGAGGCAGCGAGGCAAATGGGTAATTTCTCGGAATTTGCAATTGCGGAAGGCGAGGTCGAAAACGGTTTTGCAATTGTCAGCGACACGGAGAAATACTTTTTGGAGTTAAATCTGGAAATCGACACGGAAGCGGAACGCGCGAAAATCGAGGAGGATTTGAAACGTCAGGAGGGCTTTTTAATCGGGGTGCGCAAGAAGTTGGGGAATGAACGATTTGTGCAGAATGCGCCGGCTGCGGTTTTGGAGCGGGAGAAGAAGAAGCTGGCGGACGGGGAGGCGCGGATTGCGGCGCTGAAGGAGAGTTTGGCGGCGCTTTGACGCTGATTTTTTATGATTCTTTATGATTTTCGCTGAAAAAGAGCTATGCCTTGCGGGGTGCAGCTCTTTTTCTTTTGCGCTGATACGAGGTGTCTGACACGTTACTTGGAAATGAAAATCGGAATTTAAAATTAACGGGTAGTTTGCTGAAAGGCGTGTCGGACACCGGTTCTTTTTTTGACGCTGATTTTTAGTTCGGTGAGGATAGAAACAATTTTCTTTTTTTATTTAAAATACGATAAATTTCGCTTCCCGTCTGTAATTTTACACATTTGATAAAAATTTAAATATGGAAGAAAATACGCATAGCAGAAAGTGGGAGAAAATGAATGCGGCGTTAATAAATTACAAAGATTATCTCAAAAAAAATAAGGATAAACCTTTGGATTTAATCGACCTGCTTTACATTTCCAATTTTAAAGGCGGGAATGCGGCGGTTTGTGAGAGTGAGGAAACGGTTAATAAAAAACTTGAAGAATACGACGCTCTCTTTTTGAAAATCAGAGAGAAATTCGGGGAGAGAAAATTGGAAGAATTAGTGCAGAAAGAAGTTGAAGAATTGTGTAAGTCGGCTCAAGAAGTATTTGCCTTAGCAAATAATGATGAATACAAAATCGACGGTTTCAAAGAGTCCTATCTCTCCGCTTTGATGCACGTGCACTTTCCGGATTTGTTGCCGATTATCGACCGTAGGGTGATGGTCGGGTCGGGGATAATTACAAAAGAAAAAAAGAGTGATTACCTAAACGGAAGTAATCAACTCAAAAACATATCCTTTTGCTATCCGTTTTTAGTCAATAGAAGCTACCATGATTTAAAAAAAGATAAATCAAATAAATCCCTGCGCGACCTTGATAAACACTACTTCATTCAAGGTTTTCTCGCTTGGATGCGAAAATGTTAATGTGATTATGCCGCTCTCGCCTTAGACGCGTTTTCCCGCGTCTCTACCAAACCCGCGCGGTGTCTGACACGAACAGGATGCTTGAAAAATTCATTTGAAAATTATCCATCGCGCAAACTAAACGTGTCTGACACCGACTACCGGTATCAGACACGTTTAGACAAAAACTTTTAAGCTACAGCTTCACAAATCGCGAAACCCCGAATTCCGTATTTTCCAAAGTCAAAAAGTAAACACCCTCGGGCAAATCCGTGACCGAAATCGAACCGTCGGTCACGCCGCGTTGCATCGTTTTGCCCGCTGCGTCCGTGATCACGTAATCGACCGTCGTGAAATTTTCCGTAAAATTTTCAATAAAAATCAAGTCCTGCGTCGGTGACGGAAAAACTTTTAAACCCGGTTTCAGAGTATTCACCGTCGAGGAGACACCTTCCGTGTAAATATCGACCGTGCTGTAAAAAGTCACCGGACTCGATGATACGCCGCCTGCCGTATAGACCTTATTGTCCAATGCCACCGAACCGACGCGGGTGCGGGCAACGGATAAGTTGAGAAAAGTCGTCTCGCCCGTCGCGGGGTCATACACTTCCACTTCGTCGATAAATTCAAACTCGGAAGTATCGTAACCGCCGTTCAAATAGATTTTCGTGTCGGTTGCCGCCGCGCCGAAACCGCTTTTCGGGCGACTCATTTGCTGCAAAGAAAACTCGCCGGTTTCGGTATCGTACACGTCGATATTTGTCGTCCAATTCGAGAAATCCTCCAGACCGCTGATAAGATATACCTTGTTATCGGCACAGACACCCTGCACCTGATTTCTGCCGTTCGCCATATTTCCCGTCGTGAAGGTACCCGTGGCAATGTCATAAATATCGACCACATCCGACAAGCCCTGCACCGAACTGCCGCCGCCGGCAAACAGGACTTTACCGTTGCAGGCAAAAGGGTTGGGAAGTTGACGACCGGAGCTTAAGGTCTCGCTCGAAAAGTTACCCGTCGTTGTATTGTAAATGCGTACCTGACCGCTTTTTACGAGAAAAATCAAGTTGTCGATAGCCGTCATACCCGTGGCATTGGTCATGGTGAAAGTTTCCGAAGTCCACGTATCGGTCGCCGTGTCGTAGATGTCCATGACGTTCATATCGGGCAGCGTCGGGTCGGTCGAGTAGCCGGCAATGTAGATTTTCGTACCCACCCCGACGGCGCGGGTATTGGGGCGCGCAATCGGAATAATCGCCTCCGTCCACGTATCGGTCGCGGGGTCATAAATATCCAAACGCTTGCGGTAAGTATCGAATTCCTCTTCGCCGCTGTTGTTAAATCCGCCGGCGAAAAAGACTTTATCCTGCGTTTTTCCGGCGGCAACGTCGGCGCGGGGTAAAGAGAGGTCGGCGGTGGTGAATTGGCTGAAAGCCGTGAGCGTAAGGCAGCAGATGATTGCTGTGAATAGAGGTTTTTGCATGAGTTTTAATTTAAGTTTGAAGTAATTTTTTTTTGTACTATTGATTGAATATTTCTCCGATGTTATCAAATACGATGGTAACGAGACCGTTTTTTTCGACAGTCAGGAGAAAATCAATTTTATCTTGATGAATTTTTGATTTTTCTATGCCTTTGATAGAATACGGAAAAGCAATTCCGTAAAACATTTGCTCGACGGAATAACCAACACATAATTGTGAAAGAGACTCTGAATAGTTTTGTTCGTTTTGTATTTCGGCAAGTTTTTCAAAATCAGGTAGATAAAAGCGGTCTTTATTTTCGAAAAAGAGTCCGATTTGATTTTTAACGGCAACAATATCCGGAACAATCCCTCCTTTGTTTTTAGTTTTCCTTGCTGCCCCGTTAGGATGTAAAAGGACACCCGTGCCGCTTTGCGGAAAATCATAGCAAAGTATTTTCCAGCCGCGTTCTTCCAACCAATCTAAAATAATTTTAGTAACTTTTTCTTCTCTCATAATCAAGCATCTCTCCAGAGCGAACCGTCAGGAAATATTATAGCATCGGCAAAATAGGAAAACACACGAATGTGTTTGACCTTTGAATAAGACGAGCCATATCTTACTTGCATGTAGTAACGCGGTATTTCGCTGCTTTTAATTTGGTCGTAATTCTTGGTCAATATATTCTTTTTCTCGCTCGCTTGCACCGAAGTGAAAAAATCTTGAATAGTGCCTTTATTTCCCGACATTTTTATGGTTTTATTTGTCGTATCGACATCTAAATTTCCCCAAACCATTATTAAATTGTAGCGCCTTTCTTCAAAAGATTTTCCCTCACGACACAGTAGATAATCAACAGCAGCCAAAGCCCCCGGATAAGGGTCACCTCTAAATTTAGCATTTATCTTGTAAACTACGGTTTCTTCTCTGCTTCTTAACAACTCCCCTATTTTATAATTTTTCGTTTCAAACTTTTTCAAATAATTTAACAGGTAAGCAGTAGGAATTATTTCGGTCGCAGATAACGGAGAAGATTTCAAAGTACCGTTTTTCCTGACAAACTCTTGGTTCATCCAAGTTCTGCGCTGCATAATCGACCGGGTGCTCAATAATTTATCACGCCCTTTGACCACTCCGTGCATTTCGTTAATACGGATAATTTCATTCATAGCCGAAAACATTTTCTTCATCTCGGCATCGCTTCCTAAAGGACTACCCGCATAATTTCGGTTTCGCTCAAATTTTAAACCTTTATCACGCAGGTTTTGAGACCCTGCTGCGCTATTTCCGTGAGAGCTGAAGTCACTCGGAAAGTAGTAAAATAAGGAAGGAATTTGGTAGATACTCATCACATCATCCATGGCTTGAAAAATTAAAGGATTAATTTTATCCCATTTGGGCATAGCATTTTGACGTGTAATAATAACCGCCTCCGGATAAATGTAAAAGGACGGGACGTTATTTTCCACCGACGCGGCAAGTCTTGCAAATCGTTGAAACACGTTGTGTCCGGTACCTGCTTCGGTTGAAACTTCGACGGAAAAAATCGGCTCGTGGTCAATTTCAACTATCAAATCAGGTGCATCCAAATACAAAATCTTCTTAATATGATCCGGCATGGTATGAAAGTTCTTCGCATTGTTTGCGTCGCTTTCATACATTTTTTTCTTTGCAACTGTTTTGTTTTTCAGAAAAGTATTGTCAATCACAAAATCAGCAAAACTCTCGGTACTGTACCAAACTCTGTATTTCATCACAAATATTTTTTAATAGCCAAAGCAACAGCTTTTGCCAATAAGGGCGGTACTGCATTACCCGTTTGAACCCTTGCTTGTACGGTTCCTCCCTTGATAATAAAATTATCGGGAAAACTTTGTAATCGACACCTCTCTCGAATTGTAAGCCCTCTGTTATCCTGCGGATGTCCTAACTGAAACTGCGGTCTGATACCGCCGGAAACTTGTGTCGGACTCAATATATCCCAAGACAAACGGATGCGCTGTCTGAATTTTTTATACATCGACTCACCGGGCAAAGTATTTTTTATTCTGTCAATGGTAGCAGGCGGATGATTAGGAGCGGTATGGTTGTAAATAGTTCCGTTACTGTTAAGACGCATCAATTTTTGATAGGCTGTAGTCGGCTTCGTCTCGTATTCGGTTTTAGTTTCCTTTGAAAGTAATGCAGGTAAATCACCGATTGCATCTTTTACAGTCACATAAGGTTGTGTTTCAATAGTCCCGTGCGTTTTAACAATATCGTCAAAATTAAATTCTTTACCGCGTACACCCACAAAAATCAGGCGCGTTCTTTTTTGCGGTACACCGTAATCAGGAGCGAAAAGCAGTTGACTCTTTACTTTCATTTTACCGATTGTGCCCAAGTCATTCTCTATATCCATTACAAAATTTCCGACACTTTTCATGCCCGATACATTTTCTAAAACAATGACTCTCGGCTGCAAAACCTTCACGAAGCGTGCAAACTCTTTATACATGTAATTGCGGTCGTCCTTTTCGTGGCGTTTCCGATTATTCAAAGAAAAACCTTGACACGGTATCCCCCCGATTAAAACATCCAATTTTCTGCCGTTCAGCAGTTCTTTTATTACAACAGGGTCGACTTTTTTAATATCCCCAGTGATAGTCGAGCACTCGGGATGATTTGCTTGAAATGTCTGAACGGAGGGCGTATGAATATCACAACCGAGAACAGCCTCGAAACCCGCCATTTCAAACCCCAACGAAGTGCCGCCGCAACCACAAAATAATTCAGCGACAATCGGCTTATCAGTATCGACATTAAAGCCTTTTTTAAATATCGGGTCACCATTCCAGTAATAGCCGTTTTCTTCAACTTTAACCGAAGTATCCCAAACGTTTGTCACTTTTTCATCCGACTCCGGTATTCCGTATATGTTTATTTGATTATCTTCAGCTACATTTTCAGCATCTGAGATGCTATCGTATTCTCTCAAGTTTGGCATTTTCTCTTTTTTGAAACAGCTAAAAATTTAGGTCAAATATATCGTTACTAACTCGCATTCAAGCTGTTTTTAAAAATTTAATTAAATATTCTGCTAATACTATTTAAATTCATTCCGCTTTCACCACCTCCTCCCGTAATATCACCACTCCCCGCTCATCCGTCAAAGTCAATAAAAACAAACCCGCGTGTAACTCACCCGTCGCAAAATTCAAACTGTTTTCTCCCGCAACCAACTCATTATCAGCAGAGTAAACCAACCTTCCCGTCACGTCAAAGATTTGCGCCTTCACCGTTTCCGATTCTTGTGCTTGCAATTTTACTTGAAAATTTTCCGTAAAAGGATTAGGGAAAACCGCCGCCGGGCGCAGCGCCGCCGCATCGAAAGTCGAGGATACACCGCCGACTTCCTCCCAACGCTTTTCAAATTCCTGCAGGAAAAAATTGGCGGTATTGGCATCGTGAATGATGAGCGTGTTTTCGTCGTTGATGTTTTCCGCGCTCCAAGTCCAGTTGTGCGAGCCGGTCAAAACCGTCGGGTCGCTGTCGGGAAAATTCGCGTCGGCAATCGCGTATTTATGGTGCAAACTGAGCAAGGGGAAGTGATAAATGACGTTCACATTTTGTGATTGCAGAAAAGAAAACTCGTCCGTTTCGTCGTTGTCAAAAATGCCGCGTACATTGACGCCGGCAAAGTTGCGGTCTTTGATTTTTCCCGTCACATCTTCTTTGGTAATGAGTAACATGGCGATTTCGAGGCTCTCGTCCGCGTTGTCGATGACCTCTTCGATATTTTGATTTATCGCATCCGAAGGCGAAAAGTAACATTCCATGTCCACCCCGGCGATGGTGAAATTATGCGCCGTATTATCCGTTTTTTGGTCGCCGAACTTGGCATTTCCCGCATCCGGCATATCGCCGCTGCCGCCCCACATTTCTTCAAATTCAATGGTATAATTCAACGCCAAAGTCTTGTCCCGAATGATGACCGTATTGTTGTGGTCTTCGGTGATGTTGTTAAACGACCAATTCATCGAACCCGTCAGCACGTGCGCGTTCAGGTCGTCTTCTGCGTCGATAATCATAAATTTATTGTGCATAATTCCGTCGTCCGGACTGCCCGCCAGCAGCGGAAAGTCGATGTTGCCCTGCAAAGCATTATTGTTCGTATCTTCGTCGTGAATGTAACGCACCCGCACCCCGCGCTCGACGGCATCTTCCAGGCGATTGACCAACTCGAAATAACTCGTATTGTACACCGCCACGTCAATGGTGAGTTGTGCATTGTCAATCAAATCGTACATGGCAGCCAAGACCTGCGGGTATTCCGTCCCCGCGATTTCGTCGTTTCCGTTACTAAAACTTTCGTCCACGCCGTTGTTAAAAAACCACCGAATTTCGCCCTCGACGGCAGAGGCAGTCGCCATGATTTCGGGTTCTGAAACGGTGATTTCATTCGCCGTTTCGACCGTCGTCTGCACATAATAAAAGGTAGAAGGTGTCAAATTCGGCAACAAAATACTGTGATTTTCAGAAAAATCGGTCTCGCTCACCGTCTCTGTCATTTCGAGCGTCAGACCGTAGCGCACCGTGACGCGGCTCGGCTCGGCGGTCTTCAGCGTTACCGCAAACTGCGTCGGTTCGATATTTTTTTGCTTAATTTTTTCCGTAAATTCAATCGCGCTTTGTGCCGAGAGATTTAACGAGATAAGAATAAAACTTAAAAGCGTAAGTGTCGTTTTCATGTCGAGATATTAGATGTTAGACTGCTTGTTTAGATGTTAGATTTGAGACGTTAGATGTCAGACTGCTTGCAACCTTCGGGTTTGGAGGAGTTTCACTTAGTAACTGCGACTTTTAAGTCGTCTTGAAAAAAAGAAAAATTGCAATAAAGGTTTTCGGAAGGGGCGCAAAAGTACACTTTCGCATTCGGTAAAAAGCAAATATTGTCATGCCGATTAGATAAACAAAGAAAGCCAAAAGAAGATGCAAAATTTTTGAAATACACCGACTCACAAGTGCCAACGGCACGAAACACATCAGCCCGGTACGTTAGTGCCGGGGGTTAAAAAACGCAAAATGCAAAACACTAAGCCCGCCCGTCAACCTTCCGCCGACAACCGTCCGCCAATCAAAACCTACAGCGAAAACACAATCCTCACCCGCTCCCGCGAGTTCATCAAACACCCCGGCGTCTTCATTCTCGACAAAAGCAAAAGCTACGGCTCTTCGTTTTTCCTCAAACTGCCGCTGCGTCATGTCCTCTGCACCCTCGACCCCGAAGTGATGACCCACGTCTTGGTCAAAAATCAAAAAAACTACCGTAAGTCCTTCGCTTACAAACAGTTACGCTTAGCCCTCGGCATGGGTTTGGTAACAAGCGAGGGCGATTATTGGCGCAAACAGCGACGCATGGCACAGCCCGCTTTTTATAAAACTCAACTCGAAGAGTTGTTTCGCGGCATGTTTGAAGTGACGGAAAACTACGTCGCAGACTTGGCAAAGAAACAAGGAACGGTCATTGATGTTTCGGCGGAGATGATGAAAATCACGGCGGATGTCGTACTGCGTACCCTGTTCAGCGCGGACAATACGCTCGACCAAAAGGAAATGTACCGACAAATGGTCGGCGCCCAAGAGTACGTTGTGCACCGCATCAACTACCCGTTTACGCGCTTTATGAACTACCTCAACGGGCGGCACCGGCAGTTTCTCAAAGACCGCAAAGCCTTCGATAAAACCATTTTCGGCATCATTCGCAGCCGGCAAGACCTCGCCGGTGCGCCCAACGATCTGCTCACCATGTTGCTCTCCGCTCGCGATGCCGACACCGGCGAGGGTATGACCGAAACCCAACTGCGCGACGAGGCCATCACCATCTTCGCCGCCGGACACGAGACCTCCGCCAATGCCCTGACGTGGACGCTGATGCTGCTCTCCAAACATCCGGCGGTCGTGCAAAAAATGCGCCAAGAAACGGATGAAATATTGCAGGGAAAAACCGCGACTTTCCGGGACATTCCGCGCCTGCAATACACCAAGCAAGTTATCGAAGAGGGCATGCGCCTCTACCCGCCCGCACACGCCGTAGGGCGGGAAGCGATTGCGGAAGACGAAATAAAAGGTACGAAAATTAAAAAAGATATGATAGTGCTGCTCAGCATTTTTTCCATGCACCGCAGCGATTTGTACTACGAAAATCCCGAAAAATTCGATCCCGACCGTTTTGCGCCCGAGCGGGCAAAAGCGCGTCCGAAAAACGCCTATTTACCCTTCGGTGCCGGCCCGCGGATGTGTATCGGCAATCACTTTGCGATGATGGAAATGCAGTTGATTTTGGCCTCGCTGATACAAAAATTCGACTTTGAATACGTCGCAGGACAGAAGATAGAAATGCACCCGCTGATTACTTTGAAGCCGAAGGAAAATATTCTCCTAAAGTTAATGCCAAAGGCTTGAATGTTGTTGAGTCGTTGAGTTGTTTAGCGCGTAAACCTTAAACAACGGATAATCTACCGGAGTTTCAACGACTCAACAAATCAACATCTACACAAAATCATCCTCCCGATAGTCCGCTTTTTTCTCTCGTTGCCGTAAATCCAAATGCTCGTCTAAGTCGAGTTTCTCGGCGGGTGGTTCGGGCATACTGCGCCCGTAGCGTTTCTCCAATTTCCGCAGTTCTTTTTCTGTCTCGCGGTCTTCCCATTCATCAGTGAGTTTACCGCCCGGCAGCCCGAAAACGTTGATGTAATGAAACGCCAAACCCACGCCCCACAGC
Source organism: Saprospiraceae bacterium (assembly GCA_020629965.1). Lineage (GTDB taxonomy): Bacteria > Bacteroidota > Bacteroidia > Chitinophagales > Saprospiraceae > JAHDCG01. Next base: position 13,952 of record JAHDCG010000070.1, read on the forward strand.
AGCGGCACGGGAAAAGCATCGTAATGACCTTGGTCTATCATTATCAGCAAAAACAAAGCGACATTGACAATTACATAGACCTGCAAATGCCGATAAAAACCCTTCTTTTTCTTGACACGCCGCTGCGCCAATCGGTATAATTTTTCTTCTCGATTTTCCATTCTTGTTTTTAAATTTTTCTACACAAAATCCCGCTCATCGTAATCTTTGCGTACTTCGCGTAAATCCATGCGGTCGTCGAGTTCATCCCGGCGGCGCGGCTCTAAATCTAATATCTCTCTGTCACGCCGACGCAGGCGTTCCGTTTCATTTTGTATTTCAAGTTCATCTTTGCGGTCGTATTTCGGCTTAATGTAAGCAAAAAAATAAACGATGGCGAGTGCAATACTAAATCCCATAAGCGACCACAAAAACCACAGATAACCGGGTGACGTCCACAGATTTATAAAAATCAAAACGGGTGTCAGCAGTCCGAAAATAAATGCCAAAATCCGAAACCCTCTTTTGGCGGCAATCGCTTTTTTCGCTTGCTTGTAATACTTTTCGTCGTCCATTTTATTTGGATTATTTAAGAAAAAATCGGCACTGCGGAGAAAACTGTGGGTACAAGTACAAATTAGATTTTCTCTGCCCGATCGGCGTACAATGCTTTAGTTTCTTCTTCGTCTTTTGTCTGAAAAAAACTCTTGAAGTTCTTTTGTCCGTTGCATCCGTCTTTGCATCTGTGACGTACCGAGGGAGCGTTAATCGCTTTTTATTGCTCGTAAAAATTTGTAATTTGCGTAAGTAGGTTTGCAGGATTATTTACCTGTTAAACAGCAAATAAAAACCTGACTGTCACTTTTTTAGGTCTAAGCGAATAAACTTGTAAACCCGCTTTACGCAAATGTAGAAATTTATTCTAACCCGCCCTTTTCATCGTAGTGACGGACAAAGTAAGGAGAAAATTTTGAAACGAAGGGAATTTCGGGAGAAGTTATTTTTCCCGACAAGAAAACCCGGACATACCACCGTGAATCAGAAAAGCCGCAACAAATAAATGCTGCGACTTTTCGTGATATTACAGTCGGTTATTTTTGAGATTTGTTTAAGGGTTATGTCTGTCTTATCAGTGTTCGATTATATAACCGGGACAGAGGGTAAGATGTTCGCATCGACCAAAAAAGAGAGGCTGCTTTTCGACGTATCGAAAAACAACCTCTTTCAAATTCTGAATAATTACGAGCTAAACAAAACGAGATGTACCCGTTTTCTTTGGCACATACTTATTCTATTTCGGCATAATCACTAATTGCTTGCTGATGGCCGGTGCGTCTTGCGTTTGTACAGTCACGCGGTAAAGACCTGCGCTGTAATCGCTTGTATTCAATCGGTAAACCGAGGTGAACTCCGTGTTTACTTCAACGCTGTTAATCACGCGACCCAATTGGTCGAAGACGGTAATCACCGCATCCGCACCGTTTAAGTCGGTCAGGCTGACGTTGACAAAGTTTGTTGCCGGGTTCGGATAGATACCGAAAGCGATTGTCGCCGCGTTGGTTTCATCCGTTCTGTCTTCGGCAATATCCGTATTATCGTCACCGATTACTGCGTTTTCGACTACATCATCGCCGGTGAAATCAGTCGGTGTACAACCCGTTGCGTATTGAATAGCTTGGTCAAACAATCGCTTGCCTTTCGCCGTCAATTTAGTCGCGGAGTGATCACGCAGGAAGAAACCTACCCGACGCGCAGGTGCGGTGAATCCGCCGACCATTTGGTCGCCCGCATCGTAAGCGAGAATCAAGCACTTTGTCGGCTGACCCGGAATAAATCCGATATCATTCGCCGCAGCGTATGGGTAGCCCCAGCTGACTTCATCGCTTGATGTGTAAACATTGAATGTACCTGACAAACCGGAGTTAATCGGGTGGCTGTTCGCTACCTGATACTGCTGTGAGTGAGACACGCCGTAACCCGAGCCTGCGCCCGTACCTGTCATTCTCATATCATCGAAGAGGTAAGACTCCCAAGTCATGAAAGGAACAGCTACATATTTAAACTTCGTATTAACGTGCGAAGAAGCAACGGTAGAACTCACCAAAACAAGGTCTTTTCCGTTTGCTTGGCTCGCACTCGAGTTAGAAGCAGAAACAACCATCACGTTGTAACCCTGCGACTGCAGACGGTTTTTGATGAAAGCATCACCCGAACCGAGGTTCGTATTACCTACTACAAACAAAATGTCCAAATCACAAGAGTTGCCGTTTTGAGCATCGGGGCAATCTAACGCGCCGCCGCTCAATCTCCAATTAAAGTCCAATTGCGCTCCGTTGTTGATATGGACATTGTTGTTAGTGGGTTGAGAAACTACGTTATAGTTCAACCAAGAACTCGCCCCGAATAAGTCGTGGTCGTACAAGTTTGCTCCCGTACCGAATTGGAATGCCTGACCGCCTAACAAGGTGATGTTGAGTTTAGCACCCGCAATGTGATTGGTACCGGTCAAAGTACCCGTCAAATTCGTGTAGTAATAAAAATCGTGGTCGTTGATATTGTAACAGTTAGATGCCTTGGGGCTGCCCTGCGGCGTACCGAAAGTACGACCGCTCAATACCGCATGTACGTTCCATCTGACGTTAGTGTTACCGTTATTGATAAAAGTACCTGTCAACTCCGCCGTGCCGTCGGGAAATTCTTGCAAGACAACATTGGATGCGTTGTATTCTATACCGTCGCCGCTGATACCGCTGATTAAGTTATTAGCGTAAAAAGCGCGGGTGTTCGGTACGCTGCCGCATCCGTTATCCGCCGCCGTTACATTGCGCACCTCGCAAGGCTGCATTTGTGCCGGAGTAGCTGTCACCGTAACCGTAAAAGTACACATTGCCATGCCGCCGCAAGCGTCGGTTGCCGTGTATTTAACAGTAGTAGTGCCGACAGGGAAAGCCGAACCGCTCGTCGGCCCCTGAGTGACATTGACATTCAAGCCGCCTTGCGCACAGTTGGTATTCGCATTGGCATTACCGTAATTGACTACTTTCGAGTCGGCACCCGGCGCGGTAGCTACGTTGATGTTTGCAGGGCAGGAAATCGTTACGTTGGAGTCCGTACCGTTTACCGTTACCGTAAAGCTGCATGTCTTGCTGTTACCACAGTTGTCGGTTGCCGTGTAAGTCACGGTAGTCGTGCCGACCGGGAAAATCGCCCCCGAAGCCGGACCGGAAACGCGGTTGACATTTAAGCCGCCCGCTGCACAGTCGGTATTAGCGGTAGGCTGCGCGTAATTCACTATCTTGCCGCCGGCACCCGGAGCTGCCTGCACCGTGATGTTGTTGGGGCAAGCGAGTGTCAGGTTAGCGTTGTTGCCGTTTACCGTGACGGTAAAGCTGCAAGTCTCGCTGTTACCGCAGTTATCGGTAACCGTAAAAGTCACGGTAGTCGTGCCGACCGGGAAGCTCGCGCCCGATGCCGGACCCGCCGTGCGGTTTAAATCCAAGCCGCCCGCCGTACAAGTGGTGATTGCATTCGGCAAATTGTAATTAACGGTTTTAGAATTTGCGCCCGGAGCTGCATCGACACTGATATTGCCGGGGCAAGTCAAAGTCAAATCGCCTACGGAACCTCCGCCGCCGCCGCCGCCGACAGTTACGTTATCTTCGAATTGGCAAATGAAACTATAATCAGAGCCGAAGTATTTCACAAAGATGATGTAATCGCCCGCAGGTACATCGACGGTGCGCGATACGGCACCGCAGTCACCGAAGCAACTGAATTCCGGCTGCCACTGAGACGTAAAAATCTGAATGGCCGTAACGGGTGCGCCGTCTAAGCCCGAAACGGTAATCGTTCCGTCGCCGGTAGTGACTTCGATATCGGAGCAATCGCCGGCAGTACCGCCGCCGCCGCCGCCGCCGCCGCCGTTCGAGCAGGTTGCCGGTGCGGATGCACTGACGGTTGCCGTACAGGTCGGGTTGTCGTTATCGACTATTTGGAAAGATACATCGCCGCCGCTGATAGCATAAGGGCCGTAAGTCAACGGAACACCCATGTCTCCGCTTTGTCCGCCGCCGGTAAAGCCCCAGGGGTTGCCGCCGGTAACTACCAAATCGAAAGTGAACGTGTCATCATTGGCATTGTTCGGTGTGCCGTTGTTGTCGCACACGATGTTAGAGACGCTGACATTGAGCGGTGTGTCGCAAGTGTCACCACCACCGCCGCCGCCGCCGCCGCCACCACCGCCGGTGGTGTAGAGTGCTTCGTCGTCTTCATTGACCGTCGGAGGCGTGCCGTTGCCGGGCGTACTGTCCGAGTCGGTGCCGGTTGCAGATTGTACCTGACCGTACACGTTGAAAGGACCGTCTTGCAGAGAGAAGAAAGTGATGTCCAGAGTTTCGGACTGCCCGGGAGCCAAAGTGCCTACCGTCCAGTTGAAAGTAAAGAAAGCATCGTAAGAACCTTGCGAAGGGTTGATGTTGGTACCGTCGTAAACGACGCCCTCCGGTTGCGGAATATTGACAACTACGTCGGTAGCTGCATCCGCGCCGGTGTTCATTACGGTGAAGGTTACGCTAAACGGTATGTAAGCCGTAACAACAGCACCATCGCCTTCTACGTTGAGTTTGAGGTCGATGTCGCCGCCGGTATTGCCGCCGCCGTTGCCACCGCCGCCGTTGCCACCGCCGCCGCCGCCGCCGCCGCCGCCGACAGTTACGGTTTCATCCACCTGACAAATCAAGGTTGCATAATCCGCTTCAAAGTACTTTACAAAAACGAGGTAGTCACCCGCGCCGGGTACATCTACCGTTAAAGAAGGCGTATCGCAATCGCCGAAGCAATTAGAAACCGGCTGCCACGCAGAAGTAAAAATCTGCACCGCCGCAATCGGCGCGCCGTCGAGACCGCCTACGGTAATCGTACCGTCACCCGCAGTTACGGTAATGTCGGAACAGTCACCGGAAGCACCGCCGCCGCCGTTGCCGCCGCCACCGTCTCCGCCGCCGTTGTCGTTACAGTCTGCGCTGTTGTCAACGGTTACGGTGATGCAGTTACTCTCGCCTAAGCCAAAATCGGAACAGCCCGCACGACGTGCACAACGTACGAAATTCGTGGTTTGAGACAAAACGCCCGGCTCGTAAGAAGCACCGGTTGCACCTGCGATTTGTTGATTTAAGCTGGTAGGACAGCCGTCGGTAGAAGACAACCAAATGTACTCGATAGCACCCGAGCCGCCCGAAGGAGCCGTTTGACTGTTAAGACGTGCCGCTGCCGTGCCTGCACATACGGTTTGCACGCCGCTGATTTGACCGCCGTTACTGACATTGTCACAGCCGCCCGCCGGAGGAGGAGTCAAAGGAGAACCGCTCAAGTTGATGTTGATATCGCCGTTTTGACCGTTGGACGAACCCGTATAAATCACGATTTGCGGACCCCAGCTGTTTTGTGAAATCACCTCTATGGTTAACCAACCGCTGACACCGAACTCGGTTCCGTTGTTGGTCACGTTTGCGCCCATACCGACCTGAAAGTCGGGTCCGATGCCGGAAACGCTGAGGTTGGTGCTCCAGCAATTGCCCGTACCGGTCAAAGTACCGCTGACGTCGGTGTAGTAGTACCAATCGTCGGTGCTGATTTCGGGAAAGCAAGAGTGCTCTTTCGGGCTGTCAGCGGGTGTGGTGAAGGTACGACCGCTAAAGTCGATTGCCACGTTGAACTGTAGTTCCGGGTTTTGATTGTTGGTAATCGACCCCATGAGATGAGCCGTGCCGTCGCTGTTTTCCAGAAAATTAGCCCAAGTAAAAGAATAGTAAGGGTCTTCACCCTCAACCTGGATGTAGAAACCGTACTCGGTTTGGCTGGCGCAGTGAATGGTGTTGCTGACATTGCGTGCAGCTAAAACCGACTGTGCCGACAACGAGGAAGAAAAAATGAAAAGTGCCGTAATGAGGCAACAGACCATCTTCCACCCGCTAAAGTTGAAATGTTTGTTCATAAAGCTCAGAAATTTTGGTTTAAAAATTTTTGCAAAAACAGCATACCGGGGGGAAGCGGTTAGTCTTTATGCGGTCTTAAAAAAAGGAAATATCATCATGATAAAAGCATGTAAATACTTCTTTATCTTACGGAAGCAAATTGCTTCCCAAAAAATCGCGGACTTGAACCGAGCGCGATTTTCCTTTAATTTTTTGTCAACGGACACAGCAATACAATTTACATTTTTCCGACCTTCGGAAAGTGCAGGCAGACCGTTAACCGAAAATATCGGTTTAGTATGGTCTTGTATTTTTGTTTAAATTCAGTTGTAAATTAAATGCGAGGTTAAAAAAAGTTGTGACAGGTAAACATCACTTAGGTAAGTTGAAAATTTGTTTGTCCGTATTACAGAGTAAGCAACAATTAAAGGGGGGTAAGATTACCTTACTTTACGGCTCAAAGATAGGCGATAAAAATTAATTATTCCAAAAAACAGAATAACGAGAACGACTATTTTTTAAGAAGATAATTATAAAATATTGACTGTCAGATAGTTATATGAAAATTATTTCATTCGTAAAATCAGGGTTTTAAAAAAGACCGCCCACTCCCCTGCCGCTCGGCGGTAGTTTTCTAACTGAATACCGGTAGAAATTTCGGTGTTTTCCGTCTGCGCATTTTCGCTGTTTAAGGTCATTTCTACCTCCATATCCCGGATGTCATCGGCTAAAATCGTGACGTTTCTGACTTCGTTGTTGTATTGCGGAAAGCGAAAAAATAACTCATAATCGCCGGGTTCTAACTTCACGGCGAAGGCACCGTCAGCGTCGGTGCTGATGCGAGTGGTGACATCGGAAATGAGAATTTCGACGCCGGGCAGCAGTCCGTATTCGTCAAAGACCTCGCCGCGCAGGACGGACGATTGGGCAAAACCGGTGCAAGCGAAAAATCCTAAAACTAAGGTAAAAATATGTCCTTTCATTTATTGAATATCTGTTATATAGTCAACGCTTCTTTCAAACTCATGCCCTTATCCAAAACTATCCGTCCTTTTTCATTTCGCTGCAGAGTGCCGCATTCGATACGCGGGTCGTGCTCAAAATAAATCACGGATTTTTCCTCCAAAACTTCCTGCAAAAGTACACCCTTTTCTTCCATACTCACCAAAGGGCGAATATCATAAGACATCACCCACGGCAAGGGAATAAAGTAAGAAGCCGGTAATAAATCCGCCGTATAAATGATTTTTTTGGTTGCGGTTTGAATTTCCAAAGCCATCAGCGACTCCGTATGTCCGTGCGCAAAACGCACCGAAATGCCCGGCAGCCATTCGACTTTATCGCGCTGCACGTCGATGTATTGCAACTTTCCCGCCTTTTGCAGCGGCACGAAATTCTCTTTTAAAAACGAGGCTTTCTCTTTCATGTTGGGTTGCATGGCGTGCGCCCACTGCTTTTCGTTCGTCCAATAAGTCGCATTCGGAAAGACGGGAACTAAATTTCCTTTGGTATCGTATTTCACGGCACCGCCGACGTGGTCGAAATGTAAATGCGTCAGAAAAACATCGGTTATTTCTGCGGGATCGACGCTTTGCTTTTGCAACTCACCGAGCATGCTTTCCTCGCCGTGCGGCTCGAAGTGAGAGCGGAATTTTGCGTCTTGCTTGTCTCCCATTCCCGTATCGACAAGTATTTTGCGGTCGCCGGTCTCGATTAAAAGCAGACGTGCCGCCCAGGTGCAGAGGTTCTTCGCATCGGGCGGATTGACCCGTTGCCACAACGTTTGCGGAACAATACCGAACATAGCACCGCCGTCGAGTTTAAAATAGCCGGAAAGAATGGTGGTGAGTTTCATAGAAAATTGTTGAGTTGTTGAGTCGTTGAATCGTTGAGCGCGGGCATCCGTCCACCGTCTGCCGTTCACTGTCAACCGTCCAAAAAAAAGACGCCCGAAAATCAATCCGAGCGTCTTTTTTTTCGATTTATTCGCAAAGCAATGACAGCCTACGGGAAAACTCCCATATTCAAATAATCACTGCCCATCTTTTGGATTGCGCTCACAAAAGCCGCCGTACGCAGGTCTTTGACGTTGCGTTTGCGCTCCTGCAATTCGCGGATTTGCTGGTAAGCGTTAATCATGGTTTCTTCCAAACCGGAGCGCACCAAATCGACCTCATCCGCACCGCGTGCTACGAAGCGACGCTCCTGCTCACCGATGGTTTTGCCGGTTTTTGACTCTACCAAGTCAATTAAACGGTCGTAAGTGTTTTGGTCAAAACGTTTTTCCAAACGCCCGAAACGCATGTGCGACAGGTTTTTTAACCACTCGAAGTAAGAAACCGTCACCCCGCCCGCATTCAAAAACAAATCGGGAACAATCAAAACATCGTTATCCAACAGAATTTTTTCGCCCTCCGAGGTAATCGGTCCGTTGGCCGCTTCACCGATAATTTTTGCCTTGACGCGTTCCGCGTTATCACCCGTAATTTGATTTTCCAATGCTGCCGGCACCAAAATATCGCAGTCGAACTCCAAAACAATATCACGCTCTCCTTTCGGATAATCTTTGCAATCTTTAAAGCCGAGAATCGACCCCGTCTCCTTGCGATGATTTATCAATTCCTGTACGTCGATGCCGTTTTCGTTGTAAATCGCACCTTCCGCCTCACCGACGCCGACGATTTTTACGTCGCCTTCGTTCTGTGATATCAGACCGGTGTAAGAACCCACGTTACCGAGTCCCTGAATAACCATGCGCTTACCCGCAATCCCGATATCGAGACCGAGGCGTTTCATGTCTTTTTTATTGTTACAAGCCTCGCGCAAACCGTAAAAAACACCGCGACCGGTCGCTTCGGTACGCCCTTGAATACCGTTGAGGTTTACGGGCTTACCCGTCACACAGCCGGCTGCGTCGATATCTTCTTCTTTGAAAGTACGGTAAGTATCATAAATCCAAGCCATTTCGCGCGGCCCGGTTCCGTAATCGGGCGCGGGCACGTCGATGGCAGGACCGATAAAATTGCGGCGTATCAACTCCGTTGTGTAGCGGCGCGTGATGCTTTCGAGTTCCTTTTCTTTATACTCCCACGGGTTGATTTTCACCCCGCCTTTGGCTCCGCCGAAAGGTACATCGACAATCGCGCATTTGTAAGACATCAAGGTCGCCAAAGCCATGACTTCCTCTTGATTCACGTGATTGGAAAAACGGATACCGCCCTTAGTGGGCAGGCGGTGGTGCGAGTGCTGTACGCGGTAGGCTTCGATCACTTTGTATTCTTTTCCGACCTGCACGGGGAAACGAATCTGGTAAACAGCGTTACATTCTTTAATTTGTTCGAGCAAGCCCCGGTGCAATCCGGTGTGTGGTGCGGCGCGCTCGAAAAAGTTTTGCACCGAGTCGTAAAACGACACTTTAAACTTTGGGTCAGACATTCTTGGATTTTTAAAAAGCAGCCTCCGATTTGTCGGAATTTCGTGTGGTTTGCACGATTATCAGCCGCTTAAATTTGATTTTGTTTGATTAGGTAATTAAAAAAAATCTTTTGATTTTTTTTGTTTAAGTGTTTAGGCGGTTTAGGCGCCTAAACAGGGCAAAGCCCCTAAACAACTAAACAAGGCTTAAAACTCTTGCGTATCTTCTAATTTGGTTAATCTCCTGTCAAGATAAATGAGAAAAATCACAATGCCGATGAAAATAGCCACAATAACGGCGATGACAACGTATATTTTACCGAGCGAACGCATAAAATCCGGCTCCTGCGTTTGGGCAAAAGCGGAGGGCGCAAAAGCTAATATTGCGACCGTCAACAGCGGTATGATTTTTCTGTATTTATTCATCGCGGCAAAGTCTTTATTTTTTTTGAAAGGGCGAAAGGATTGAAGGGTTGTTTATTTGTTTAGGCGTTTATTTGTCGATGCGGACTCATGTTTCGCTGATGTTGAGTTTTGAAGACATTTGCGACATGAAGAAAAGAGCAGCAAAGAACAAACAGAGCATTTGGTTTATCCACAAAATATTCTCTCTCCTCTCTCCTAAACTACAAACCGTTTAACTGCGCCGCATACTTATCTCTTTCCGCTTTAAATTCGGGCAAAAATTCCTCGGGCAGCGGGGCCGGCGGCGGAAATTTCAAAGCACGGTGATTGACCTGCTTGCCGTTTTTCCAAAAGCGAAAACAAACGTGCGGACCGGTCGCTAAGCCCGTGCTGCCGACGTAACCGATTACCTGCCCCTGACGCACGTGTGTCCCGGGCGAAATACCCGCCGCAAATTTTTGCATGTGCAAATATTGCGTTTGGTAGGTTTTATCGTGTTTGATTTTGACAAAATTACCGTTGCCGCCGCGACGCGTAGCCTCCAAAACCACCCCATCACCGACCGCTAAAATCGGCGTGCCGTAGGGTGCCGCGTAATCCGTGCCGAGGTGCGGACGTCTGCGCTTGAGCACCGGGTGAAAGCGGTTCATGTTGAAGCCCGAACTGATGCGGCTGTATTTGACCGGTGATTTTAAAAAGCCTTTATCCATCGGTCGCCCCTCTTCGTCGTAATAGCCGCCGTGCTCCGGATGGTCGAAGTAGTAAGCGTAGTAAGTATTGCTGCCGGTTTGGTAGCGCGCCGCGTGGACTTTACCCGCACCGACTTGTGCGCCTTCGATGAATTCTTGGTCGTAAACGACGCGAAATTCATCGCCTTTTTGCAAGTGGTGAAAATCAACAGACCATTGCAAAGCGTTTTCCATTTCCGCCGCCAATTCGTAGCTCAGCCCGTTGTCGGTAATAGCGTTCCACAAGGAAGACTCGATAGCTCCCTTCGCTGCCGCCGTTTCGATTGTCACAGGCTTTTCGGTTTTTAGTACCGTGTAATCTCCCTTCAAATCGAAAGTATAATAACCGTAAATATTTGGTTCATAAATCAACTTATCGTAACCCGCCGTGCTGTCTTTTGCTAAAAAGGTATAGTTTTTTCCGACGCGAAATTGATTGACATTAAAGACCGAATCGCAATTTGCGACAATTTGCTCAACGGCGGGATAAGGCACCTTAAAGTCACTGAGGATTTTTCCGAAAAAGTCGCCGTTCTTGATTTCACGCGTCACGACTGCTTGAAAAGTGTCGATTGCCATACCGAATTTCAGCGTCGGTACGATGACGGGAAAGGCTCCTAAATTTTTATCTGTCTTAACGGGAAGCGCGGGAGTATCGGTCGGCGATTTGGAAGCGAGAGAGAACATGACCGCAAAAAATACGGTTATCAGTACCGCCGTTTTTGCTCCTTTATGGGCAAGAAAGTTTTTTAAACCTGAATTTTCAACGTCCACTGTGCGAGGTCTTTTTTTAAATAAACGAACGCTGTTTCGTTCGCTGATTTTTTAGATAATGATGTGTATAGTTTTTGTGCAAGTCGGTAAAAGTCTGTTGACAATTCACCCGATTTGCGCCGCAAATGTAAATAATTTAAACATCAATTTTCCTAAAAGGCGGGATTTAACACATTTTAAACGAAAAAATTCCGCAACCTCTTCAAACTGAAGAAATTGCGGAATTTTTATTGGTCGCAGTACGGTGTTGATGATAGTCACGTCGGCCGTCAACCGTAAACCGTAAAACCGTTCACCGTCTATAAATCCTTCTTAATCACCTCTTTCAACTCGTTAAACTCCTCGTCGATAATACCCAAAATCTTCGCACGCTTTTCCCAATTTTTACGCGCCAGAGCCTGCATATCGGCGATGCCGTCGAGTTCGTCCACGATTTCCATACCGAGCAAAGTTTCGATAACATCTTCCATCGTGACGATGCCCGCCATGCCGCCGAATTCATCGACCACCAAGGCGATATGCTCGCGTTTTTCCATCAATTTATTAAACAAATCAGGCAGGCTGATGAGTTTATTGACTATCATAATCTCGCGCTTAATGCTGCCCAGAGTCGCGTCGCCGTTTTTCTTGATAAGATTTTCAAAAATTTCATCTTTCAAGACAAACCCGCTGATAGAGTCTTTATTTCCTTTGAATACCGGAATGCGGCTAAAGCGAAAATTTTCGATAGATTCGTAATAATCATTGATGGTACGGCTCTCGTCGGCACACTGTACAACGGTGCGCGGCGTCATAATATCTTCGGCTTTGACGGTATTAAAGGTGAGTAAGTTATTGATAATTTTACTCTCGTTTTTCTGAATGACACCTTCTTTGGCACCGATGTCCGCCATTGCCGCAAAGTCCTGACGACTTAAAACACTGCCGTGACCGGGCGTCTTGAGCAATTTGGTAATCTTCTGACTCAACCACACCAAAGGAGCCAAAATCCACATGATAATTTTTAAAGAGGTAACCGTAAAACCTGTCAAAGACTTCCAGTAACTCGCGCCGATGGTTTTCGGAATAATTTCGGAAAGCAACAAAATCGCCAAGGTCATCACGACCGCAATAAAGGCTTCCGCACCGATTTCCATGTCGATGACAGGGATGGTAAACCACGCCTCACCGTCCTTATACAGTTGAGCCGCAACCGCACCGACACCCATCGCTCCTACCGTGTGCGCGATGGTGTTCATAGTCAGAATTGCGGACAGCGGGCGGTCGATTTCGCTCTTCATTTCTTTGAGTGCGATACCTTTTGCGGTTTCTTTTTGCGACTCGATTTCGACGTAAGAGGGCGGAATACTCAACAAAACCGCTTCCCAAACGGAGCACAGAAAGGAAAAGATAATCGAAAGCGCTGCGTAAAAAATTAGTAATCCCATGTTTATTTTGTGGGCGGCAAAGCAAGTTGAAAACTTGTGTAAGTCGATTGTTTTCTAAGCAAAATGCTAAGATTTGTGCGACGTGACCGCGTGGTTTTTATGAAAAATTCCGTGTATCTCACCTTGCAGAGTTTTGCCGATGAGCGGACTGTTTTTTGATTTTGATTGAATATCTTTTGCCTCGAAAGTAAATTTTTTCGAGGGAGAAAAAGCCGTGATTTCGGCAGAGTGATTGACCCGTATGTGCGCCGGCGAGAGATGAAAAATTTCGCGCGGTCGCTGTGACCAATAACGCAATAATTCTTCCAAACTAAACTCCGGCAAATGCGTCAAACACAAGGAGAAAGCCGTCTGTAGGCTGATGACTCCGAAATCCGCGTAGGAAAATTCCAACATTTTATGTTCTGCCTCCCACGGAGTATGATTACTCGAAATGAAGTCGATTGTTCCGTTTTTCAGTCCTTTTATCAATGCTTTTCGGTCGCTTTTTTCGCGCAGCGGCGGCAATACCTTGTAGTTGGAATCAAAAGTCGCCGCGTCCGCATCGGTAAAAACCAAATTCATCACCGCGACGGAAGCCGTCACTTTCAGACCTTTTTTCTTCGCTTCTTTCACGGCTTTAACCGCGCCTCGGGTAGAAATGTTCGAGATATGCAGACGCGAGTCGGTATATTCAGCGAGGGCGAGGTCGCGGCGCACCATTGCTTCTTCCGCCAAAGCGGGAATGCCTTTCAAACCGAGCGTCGTGCTGACGTAGCCTTCGTGCATCTGCCCCTTGCCGGCAATTTCGCGGTCGTGCGGCGCATTCAGCACGATGCCGTCGAAGGCTTTGACGTATTGCAAAGCGCGCAGCATCAGACCCGAGGACTGCACGGATTTTTTGCCGTCGGAAAAAGCAACCGCACCGGCCGCGTGCATGTCTGACATTTCCGTAATATTTTCGCCCTTGGTATCGACGGAAAGGGCACCGATAGCGCGGACATCGACCGGCAAATCCGCGGTATTGGACTGCAAGTATCTGATTTCGGATTTGGACTGTATATAAGGTGAAGTGTTGGGCTGCGCCAAAAGCTGCGTAAACCCGCCGGCGGCTGCGGCAGCCGTCACGCTTTCGAGGTCTTCGCGCTGCTCGTAGCCGGGGTCGCAGACCTGCGTACCGACATCGACCAAACCCGGGGCGAGGTGTAAATTTTTTAAAACCCGCACACCTTTTCCCGCTTTTATGTTCTTTTTTATTTCGGTAATTATCCCGTCTTTCACCAACACATCGAGTGTTTTTTGGTGGTGTTCGCCGCCGGGGTCGATGAGGGTTGCATTTTTAAAAAGAAAGTCCATAAATTGATTTGCAAATTTCGGGCAAAGGTAGGTATTTAGCGGCGAATTTTTTCCGTGCTTTTATTTTTTGTCGAAATTGAAAATTTTATATATGTTTGCGGCATCAGGCGATGAAATGACCGGAGCGATGCTTAAGAATTGAACTGTTTCGGCTTTCAGACCTTAATAAGACAGACCATGCGAGTATCAAAAAGTTTGAACCGATACTTTTATAATTAGGCGAAGATTTGAGGTATCTAAGGCGGGCTCCGAAACGTTGACTTGTCCGTTCGAAATTTTCTCTGCGGAGAAAAGAGTAGCAAGGAGATTACTGAACTACCTCGGCTAACCTAACCATGTTTCATCGGGGTTCAAAACTTATACCCGATACTTGTGTGGTTTTTTTATTTTAGGGTGGACGGTGGACGGGGGCAGACGTTTTAAATTTGAATTCGATTTTAGAATCAAGAACGACTCAAACTATTCCAACCACTCAAACAAGTCTAAGCTTTTTACAGAAACATCTGTTTTAAACTCCCCCACAGCTTCCCTTTCAACGCTTTATCTTCTTTTATTTTCGCTAAATTATCCGCAAACAGAAAGCCCTTTTCGTCGTAAGGAAAAGGATGATACAGCGGCAACTGCCAATTCAAACCCAAAAAAGACGGCGTAAAACCGAAAACGATTACATTTTTGATTTCTGCCGCTGCGAGCAGTTTCGTCAAACTAAATCCTTCCGTTTCCGTTAGTTTTAAATGCAACACATCCGTCGGCACGGTGAAGCCCGCCGCTTTCAGTATTTTACCGGCAAACTCTTTGATTTCCTCGTTATCCTCTTCTGCCCCGCTGATGACCAAAAGATTTTTTGCGTTGCCGCCCTCCGCTTTTTGGAGGATTTCAGCGGCATCGTTGAGCGGGTAAATTTTAAAATCGTAAAATGCAGTCATAGAATTTTTGTTTGTGAAGATGCGGCTTGCTGAAATTTAATCTTAAAATATGACACGAAAATCACGTCAACAAAATTTAATACTGTAAAGCGGGACAAAGAATTTGTTTTTCCGAATTTATTTACTTATTTTTGACCCCGATAAGAATAATAGTTGTCCGTAGGTTTTGCCGAAACGGATTGATGAAAATGCCGAAAAATTAAGTAAAACGGACGGACAAATTTAGCTAAACTTTCGACAAGCAGCGGTATATTCCGCAAACTTTCCCGCACACGGAGAAAGATAAAAACAGACTCGCGGTTACATTCCCTTACCAAATAAAAACCGAGTCGCAAACAAATACCGATATGGCTTTGCAAATAAAAAAAGACCTCGTTACCACTTCTCGCCTACCCGAAACCGACTTCGATAATATTCCCTTCGGTCGCACTTTTTCCGACCACATGTTTGTTGCCGATTATAAAGACGGAAAATGGCAGGATGCGCGCATCGTGCCTTTCGGTCACTTTCAAATCCACCCGGCGGCGATGGCACTGCACTACGGTCAGGCGATATTTGAAGGCATGAAAGCCTCGATTAGTAAAGACGGTACGCCGATGTTGATGCGCCCGGAGATGCACGTTACGCGCTTTAACGCCTCGGCGACGCGCCTGATGATGCCCGAAGTACCCGGCGAGCTTTTTCTCGGTGCGATTCGTGAACTTGTTTCCATCGACGCCGATTGGATTCCGCCGGCGAAGGGTTCGGCATTGTACCTGCGCCCTTATATGTTTGCGACGGACGAATTTATCGGCGTGAAGCCGAGTCAGACTTATAAATTCATCGTTTTTACGGGTCCGGTCGGGCCCTACTACCCCAAGCCGGTCAGTCTCTACGCCGATACGCACTACATCCGCGCGGCGGAAGGCGGTACGGGTTTTGCGAAATGCGCGGGCAACTACGCGGGTTCTTTACTGCCCGCCAAACTGGCGATGGACAAAGGCTATGACCAAGTGCTGTGGCTCGACGCCAAAGAACACAAATACGTGCAGGAAGTCGGCACGATGAATATTTTCTTTCACATCGGAGATAAATTGGTCACGCCGACCATCGAGCAAGACACGATACTGAAAGGCATCACCCGCGACTCGGCGATTAAATTTTACCGCTCGGAGGGCATTGAAGTCGAAGAGAAAAAACTCAATATCGACGAGGTGGTCGAAGCCTACGACGCCGGCAAACTGAACGGCGTATTCGGTACGGGCACGGCGGCGGTAGTCGCGCACGTCCATCAGATTGCCTACGGCGATAAAATCATGAACGTACCGCACGGCGAAGCAGACGGCTACGGTCAAAAATTCAAAACCTTTATCGAAGAACTGCGCGCGGGAGACATCGAAGATAAATTCGATTGGATTGAAAAAATCAAAGTTCGTGAGACCGCTTAAAAAACTTCAGGAAAAGTCTTTCGATTTGAATACCGATAAAAAAAGCGTTTGCTTCCGTAGGGAGCAGACGCTTTTTTTTTGTAAAATCTTTTTCCTGCTTTTGCCGCCGCTATGCTTCTTCTCTCAATTCCAAAGCCAGCATGCGCCACATAATATTTGCCATCCATGCGCCCATCAAACACCAACCGATGATGCAGGGGTAAAAAACCATGCGCATTGTATTGTCTAAATCATCGCTGCCGAGCGCGGGGTTTCCGCCGTTGCCGGGGTGCAAACTCGCGGTCAGGCGCGGCACCACGTAAATCAACGCCAACAGTGCCACAAAGGCGAAAACCGAAAAAACGGCGGAAATGCGGCTGCGGCGTTCTTCGTCTTCAAAGGCGTCGCGCAACACAAAATAGGCGAGATAAATGAGCAAAGCAATCGCGGTCGTGATTTGTTTCACGTCATTCGACCAATAGCTGCCCCAAGTGTATTTCGCCCAAATTGCGCCCGTCACCAAGCCCAAAATGCCCATCAGCAGACCGACGGCGGTAAACGAAACGGCTTTTGCATCGTCGAGCGGGTCGTAGCCTTTGCGCAGGTAGCGGTAAGAAAAATAAATGCCGCGCATAAAAAGAAACAGCATCGCAAACCACAGCGCAACGTGAAAATAAGTATTGCGAATGGTTTCGTACAAAATGGTGCGGTAAGGGAAAGCAAATCGCCATTCATTATGCAGGTCGGTCATCTCGGCACTTTTGCCCGCCAAAGCCGGATTAACACTCGCTTGTTTGACAAAAAGCGCACTCGGAATTACGGCGGTGCCGTCGGTCGGGCTATCGACTATCAACGTAAAATCCTTAATCGTATCGGTGGTCGGCAGGTAATCGGGCAGATTGAAAGTAAAACTCGCATTGCGGTCGTCCGTCACCTGTGCGGATTGCGCCTGCACCAAAAATTCCTCGACACCGACGCTGTTTTCCAAATCCATACGCAGCCAAGCCCGCAGTTCCGTCGGAGCTTGCGTATAGGTCGAATTATAACCGACCACATCGACCGTCACTGTCTCACCCGCCGCCGCAGAGGTCGGGCTGACATCGGTAATGCCGTGCTTCAGCGGTGCACCGAGACCGACTACAAAGGTGTAAATGATGATGATCACACCCAATGCTTTCCACCAATTATCTTTCATATTTTTTTGTTTTTATTTTCTCTGCGTTTCCAAACCCCTAACCCCGGAGCGGGGAACTTTCTTCGCGC
>JAHDCG010000220.1 GCA_020629965.1 Saprospiraceae bacterium
GAGGTGAGAGGTGAGAATTTTACTAAAAAATCCTGCTTCCGGGTTAAAGGAAGCAGGATTTTTTTAGCTCATTTTGATAAATACTTAGTGCAACGATTTGTTAGTTTCTGACAGTTAAGTTAATTCGAATTGCGAAGATTTTACGAAGTAAAATCCAAATCATAACCAATCATAAGAATCATAAAAATCAGGTTCAAAAAGAAAACTATCAAAATTTAATAAATCGTTGCATTAGTCAAACAAATTATCGTAAGAATTACCTTTTGAGTTGCTGCGCGGCTGTGCTTCGGGACGTGAAACGGGGCCGTCGAGGTCAAATTCGTTGGCTTGCAGACCGCTGTCCAACATCATCAAATCCGACTTTTTCTCCCACTCTTCGAGCATAGCGAGACCTTGGTCTTCAAAAACACCGTTTTGTAAGTCCACTTTATCCATAAAATTAGCGGAAAGTTCCATAAAACGTTCCATTTCTCCCACTTTATTGGCTACATCGTCGGCAATGTTTTCAATGGCGGCGTCGAACATCGCGCGCTTATCAGGGTCGCCGGACATAACGTTCATCGCGGATTTCATGGCACCGTGCGAGGCGCGAATGGCTTTGCGTTCCTGCTCTTTCAGTTTGACTTGGTCTTTGGTGTCTTCGAGCAGAATTTCGGAATTTTTGTACATTTTATCCAAAATGCGGTACATCACTTCCATCTTTTTGTGCAGCGCATTGTATTTCGCATTCGTCTCTTGCAGACGTGCCGCTTTCCGACTCGCCAGTACGACTTGGTTGTTTTTACCTTCCTGCTTTGCCCTACTTGCCAAGCGCATTTGGTTTTCCATTTCCTTGTTGTTATCAGACATCAAGGTAGAAATTTTGCGTATTTGACCTTTCAGTTCACCGATTTGCTTGCTCATTTTACCGAGATTATCCTGCAAATCTTCCACGTAAGATTTCAAAATACCAATCGGGTCGATGTTGACAAAAACGCCGGTAATGCTGCGCATGACGCTTTTGTACATGTACCAGACGAGGTTACGCATTTTCGGGTCGAAGACCATATAGAGCACCGCCGCAAGAACGGCTACGGTCAAAATTAAATTAAGGGTACTTGCAAAGAAACCTACCGGCAAAAGGGTGATGCCGTAGATGACAAGGCCGACAATCGCCGCCATAAACAAAGCTCCGGTCACGCCCTCGGGACGCTGCCAAAATGATTTTTTCTTAAATGCACTGTTTTCGAAAGGAGTTGGTTGTGCCATATTATTTTTAGTTGTGAATTTTTGTAACCGTTTAGGTGTCTGACCCTTACCCGAGCAGACAACGGAAAGGCTAATGTTTACCAAGGTTTTGCGAGTAACAAGTGTCTGACACCGATTTTAATTAACGTCGGTGTCAGACGCTTGTTTTTGCTTAATTTTAGATTTTATTTGCGATATTTTCGCTTTTTATCAACATCAGCGTCAGACACCTAAGAGTTACGAATTTTAAAGTTGTGTATGATTGTTTTCTCAAAACAAGAACGCAGAGACACTGAGACGCAAAGATTGTTTGGAGTAGAGATGCAAAGCAGTCTAAAGTCTAAAATCTAATATCTAACGTCTTCCCTAAAGATACAAATCAATATTACTCGCATCCTTATCTATCTGATTCAGAACACTTTGAAAAGTAGATTCAAAATTACTCTTTGTCTTATTAATCTTATCGGTTTCCGCCTGAATGGCTTCGTCAGCGTGGTCGATGGTCTCCTGTGACTTCGCAATTTGCCCTTCAAGTTTAGCGATTTGCTCGCGCCATTTGACAATGTGACCCTTCAATTTTTCGACCTCGGCGCGTTTGCCTTCTACCCTTTTGGTCATTTGATTTTGCAAAGCTACGTCAAAATGTCCTTTTTCGTCCGCCAATACTTTTTTATAATGACGAATGGAGTCGAGCAATTTTGCCTTCGTCAAACCCATGGTACCCGCCGTCGCAAAAGCCGATTTTATGGCAGTACCTTCGTCCATATTCATGGCTTCGAGCGCGCCGATGGATTGTTTAAATTCCAAATAATCGAAGCCCGGCAGATTGGATTTTGCCAGTGCTTTCGTCAAAAAAGCCACGCTTTTCTCGTCCAATCCCGTGTGTGCGCCGAATAATTCCGTGAGTTTCTTTTGCATAAATGAATGTCCTGTTTTAAAATGCCGGATACGTTTTTTTCGCCCTTGCGCACAAATATATAAATTCCCGACAGTATTCCGCGTTTCTTTGGACGAATGCGTGCTTTTTTCGGAGAAAAGAGAGTCCGCACCGTAGCATCGACTTCAGTCGATAAGCTAATTCAAGAAAAATAAAATAAAAAATCTCACCTTTTGCTTTTTATTTTCCGCGAATATTCTACTTTTGCGACGCTAAAGGGGGATTAGCTCAGTTGGCTAGAGCGCTTGCCTGGCAGGCAAGAGGTCACCGGTTCGAATCCGGTATTCTCCACTTTTTAAAAAGTCGTTGCGATATGTATTTCGTAGCGGCTTTTTTTATGAGTAGTCGGATATGATTATTTATGGAATTTTAGGGCTGAGATTTTTTCGTTAGTTTTCACAAAAAAATCGTTGCATAGCCGTACCTACGGAACTATTTTTATGTGGAAAATAACGGAAAAAAATAGTTCTAAAAACCATAAATAATTTTGTCCGACTACTCAAGGATAAAAAATCGAGCCGGGGATGTGAATTTCGGGGTTTTTCCTTGCTTATTTTGTTACTTTTGCGGCTGTTATAAAAGGTGAGTTTGGCTTTTTTTCGCAGAATTTGTGTTCGCTTACTCAAAAGGTGACTTTGAGTCACCCTGTGAGTAAGCGAAGGCAAATTTCACAACCGAGATTTTTCCGACTTACCTGCCAAAACTACGCGGAAGATTTAAGAATGAAGAAAAAAGAAATACGTTACTCCGAAGTCAGAGAAATTATCAAATTGGACAGTCGCAAAACGGCGGTCGGCAACGGGATTGCGTGTTTGACTCACTTCATGCAAAATCAGGAAAACGGCAGCCGCGCCGCCTTTGAGGAGCGTGCCAAACGTTACGTTTTAGAGGAAAATCTGCTGATTGAATTGCCCCTCACCGAGCGCGAAATCGTCGTCGATTACGACGTACCTTTCCCGCCGCCCGCCAATCCTAAATTCAAATTTATCGACCTTTTTGCCGGTATCGGCGGCTTTCGCATGGCGATGCAAAATCTCGGCGGCAAATGCGTGTACACCTCCGAATGGGATAAATATTCCAAAAAAACTTACGAAGCAAATTACGGTGAAGTGCCTTTCGGAGACATTACTTCGCCCGAAACCAAGTCTTACGTTCCCGAAAATTTCGATGTCCTTTGCGCGGGTTTTCCCTGTCAGGCCTTCTCGATTGCGGGTCGTCGCGGCGGTTTTGAAGACACCCGGGGCACGCTCTTTTTCGACGTCGCCGAAATCATCAAAAACCACCGTCCCAAAGCCTTTTTCCTCGAAAATGTGAAAGGGCTGCGCAACCACGACAAGGGAAAAACCCTCGCGACTATTCTGCACACGCTGCGCGAAGACCTCGATTATTTCGTGCCCGAGCCGGAAATTGTCAACGCCAAAAATCACGGCGTTCCGCAAAATCGGGAACGCATTTTTATCGTCGGTTTCCGCAAAGATTTGGGTATTGACGAATTTACCTACCCCGAGCCGCAGGAAGAAAGCCCGGTGCTCGAAGACATTTTGGAGGAGGACACGGTCAGCGTAAAGTACTATATATCAAACACTTACCTCAACACGCTGAAAAAACACAGGGAGCGACACGAGGCAAAAGGCAACGGCTTCGGCTACCAGATTATTAAAAAAGACGGTATCGCCAACGCGGTCGTCTGCGGCGGCATGGGGCGCGAACGCAACCTCGTGCGCGACGAACGACTCACCAATTTTACGCCCGTAACTAAGATAAAAGGCGAAGTCAACCGCGAGTACGTGCGCCGCACCACCCCCCGCGAGTGGGCGCGTTTGCAGGGCTTCCCCGATAATTTTAAAATCATCGTCTCGGACGTGCAGGCTTACAAACAATTCGGCAATTCGGTAGCGGTACCGGCGATTCAGGCGACGGCGGAGGAGGTGATTAAGCGGATTTTATCGAAATGAGCTTGTGTTGGTGTTTATATTGTTTGAGTTGTTAGAATCGTTTGAGTGGTTAGAGTCGTCTGCCGCATTTCAATTCAAAAATCGCATTCAAATTATTAAAACCGACTGCCCCCGTCAACCGTCAACCGTCAACCGTCAACCATTTTGAAAAATCGAATATAAATCATAAAATCCGACCGCATCCACCAACTACCAACCATCAACCACCAACCAAAACATGACCACGGGCAACAAAGGCGAATGGAGCGAAGTATATGTCCTGCTGCGGCTGCTCGGTGATAAAAAACTGCAGCCGGGCGATGCGAATTTGCAGAAAATTCCGGGTCTGTACTATCCTGTCATCAGCATTACGCGTAACAGTACGGGCGAAAATCAGTTGTATCGCCTTGACGGTGACGAGGTCGTGATTGAGGAAAACGGCACCGAGCGGCGCATTCCGAGTATGCGTTTTACCGAAAATTCTTACTACCTGCTCGCCGAGATTAAAAAGAAGAAAAAAGGCACTTTTACCATTCCGAAGACCGAGGGTTTTATGCAGGATATTCGCTGTCTGTCGCTCAAGGCGGGCAGCAGTGAAAAGTCCGATATTTCCGTCTCCATTTACGACCAACGCACGGGGCAAAAACCCGTTTTGGGCTTCAGCATCAAGTCGCAACTCGGCAGCCCCTCTACCCTGCTCAACGCCGGACGCAGTACGAATTTTATTTACAAAATAATCGGTAATCTTTCCAAAAAGGACATTCGCGACATCAATGCCATCGACACGCGCAGTAAGGTAAGAGACAGATTGTCAGCGATTTACGAGCGCGGCGCGGCGTTGCGTTTTCGGGAGCAATACAATCGGACGTTTGAAAATAATCTCATTTTAATCGACTCTTCACTGCCCGAAATTCTCGGAAATTTGGTCTTGGATTTTTACTCGGCAAGCAACCGCAGTACCCTCCGCGACCTCACGGACGCGCTCAAAATCCAAAATCCGCTGCACTACGACATCGGACAAAATCATATCTTTTACGAGTACAAAATCAAGCGTTTTCTGACCGACATCGCCCTCGGCATGAAACCCGCCACGGTCTGGCACGGCGAGTACGAAGTGAAGGGCGGCTACCTCATCGTCACCGAAACGGGTGAGATAATTTGCTACCACATTTACGACAAAAACGAATTTGAGGACTACCTGATGAACAACACCCGCCTCGAAACGGCAAGCACGAGCCGCCACGATTTCGGCGAGATTTATGAGCAAAACGGGAAACTGTATTTTAATTTGAATTTGCAGATTCGGTTTACGAAGTAGTTTTTTTTGACGCTGATTTTTTAGGGTTTTTTAGGGTG
>JAHDCG010000221.1 GCA_020629965.1 Saprospiraceae bacterium
GTAAAAAAAACTTCGTTTTTTGGCGACTTGAAAGTCGCCGTTACTAATGCGGCTTTGCAATAAAGGTTACTCTTCCGTTTTTTCCTCTTCCGGCGTTTCTTCGCTTTTCTCCTCCGCAACCGCTGCATCTTCTTCAATTTTCTCCGGTGCAATATCCTCCCATTTTGTTACACTGCTCGTTTGTTCTTCCGTCAGCAGCGGCATCAGTTTATAGCGCAAAAAAAGCTGCACCGTTGCCAGTACGTCTTTTTCGCAATAGATGCCGATGCGCTGCAAGTCCTTTTCCGACCAATAGACGCGCCCGACTTCGCTGCCGTCGATGTCGTCTTTGGGTGAAGGAAAACCGAGGACACCGGCGAGTAATTTGAGCGAAGTCCATGACTTATAATCACCGAATTTCCACTGCGTCAGCGTGTCAATGAGGTGTTTGGTTTCCCACGGTTTTTTGCCGGCGATGTTCATCGTCGGCGGCAGCGGCACGTAGTTGATAATCATGCGGCGACACATGTAAGGTATGTCGAACTCGCGGATATTATGCCCGCAGAAGTACATTTTATTCGGGTCGGGATAGTATTGCGCGAGCATTTTATTGAAATCTTCAAGCAGTTGTTTTTCGTCGTGCGCCGCGAAGGACTTGAGGCGCAGTTGCAGATTTTTATCTTTATCCCGAAAGACAATGCCGACGGAGATACAGATAATTTTTCCGAATTCAGCGTAAATGCCCGCTTTATCGGCGTAGGCTTGAGCGGCGTCTTCGTCGTTAATTTCTTCGCCGTAGCGTTTGAGTACCGATGCGGATTTGAGTTTCCACAGGTACTGCATATTTTCGTCAAGGTCTGCGAAAGTCGGTTTGCCCGAGACGCACTCGATGTCGAGGAAGAGGACTTTGGCAATGTCGATGTTGTCTAACATAGTATGTTTATTTGAGACTTTAGATATTAGATTTTAGACGTTAGACTTTCCAAACAGGGCAGTTCTTTGTCTGAAATTAAAAACAGCCCAATATCCGGTTTTTTCTTTGGTTTTTCGCGGAAATGAGCTAAAAAATTATCAAAAAATCTTAGCGAAAAATAAAATATATTTACTACTTTTGCATCCTCTAAAGTACTCACTCCTTTCGGACTTCCCACACATACTCTTTTGATTTTCAATACATTATCCCTGAACACAAACGGTATTCGGCGGTCGGTTCGCTCGTTGATTTTTTTAACAAGATAAACCCGGCAGCGAACTTTTTTTTTCACCAAAACATTCTACCGGTGAACACACACAAGACGCGAGACGGGAAATAAAATGTAATATTCCCGACTCGATTTGCGTTTAACCTTTTTAAGATTTTAACTAACCTGTACCACGAAAGCGATTGATTTTTTTACAAAATCACCTTTCAAAATTACAAATTAAAAAAACAAAAATCATGGCAGATAACAATTCAAAACAACGCATTATCGCTATCGCAGCGGTCATCATCGTTGCCTTACTTGCCGGTAATGCTTACTTGCTTTTCAACAAAATGAAAACGGGTAACGAAATCACTGAATTGAACTCAAATCTCGAAGAGCAGGAAAAACTGAAAGCCGAACTCGAGAAACAATACTACGAATCGCTCTCCGAGTTGGAAGAAATGAAAACCAACAACGAGGACTTGAACAAGATGATCGAGGAGCAGCAAGCGGAGTTGAAAGACCAAAAAGACCGCATTTCTCGCCTCTTGGGTGACAGCGGAAAATTGAAAGCTGCTCGTCAGGAAATGGCAAACATGCAGACGCAACTCGAAGGCTATGTGGCACAAGTCACGCAGCTTAAAGAAGAAAATGCGCAACTCGCCGACGCGAATAATCAACTCGCCGGTGAGCGCGACAAACTGCAAACCGACATCACTTCTTTGAACGAAGAATACCAAACGACAAAAGCGACTTTGGTGAATGAAAAAGAGGAACTGACGGAGAAAAACGCGAATTTGAGCAAAACCGTCACCCGCGCCTCGGTCGTCAAAGTGACGAATGTCGATGTGGAAGGATTGCGCTTAAAAAACAACGGCAAAGCCAAAGATACCGACCGCGCCGACAAAGTGGACCAGCTTAAAGTTTGCTTTAACACCACGGAAAACAACATCGTGAAGCCGGGTAAAGAGCAGTTTTATGTACGTGTAGTCAGCCCGACGGGTGAAACTTTGGCCATCGAAGAAATGGGCAGCGGCATCATGAGCAGCAGCAATACCAACGAGCAAATTCGCTACACGAAAGTGAAAGAGTACGATTACAGCAACGATGAAACCGAATTGTGCTTCCTGTGGGAACCCAAAACGGCTTTCGCCGAAGGTACTTACAACGTCGAAGTCTATAACAAAGGCTACATGGCGGGTACGGGTTCTTTTACTTTTAAATAGTGTTCGTTGTCGGTTGTCCGTTGCCTGTTGTCAGGCGGACGTGACTGCGACGCGACTTTCAAAAAAGCCTTACAGTTTTTATAGCTGTAAGGCTTTTTTTGTTTTACCTCCGCTTTCGTAATATTGCAGCAAAAACAAAATGACAAATCGACAACTTTTGAACGACAAGCTCACTCGCCTGCAAACGGAACTGTCCCGCGATTTTTCCGAAATACCGCCCGAACGCAAAGCAAAATCAGAACGACTCGCCGCTTACCTGAGTCAAAAATTCGCTGCCGGAAAAACGCCCGCACTCACCGTTATTTGCACCCACAATTCACGCCGCAGCCACCTCGGGCAAATCCTTGCCGCCTTTGCCGCAGACACTTACGGTCTGCCGAAAATCAGGACTTTTTCGGGCGGCACGGAGGCTACCGCTTTCAATCCGCGTGCGGTGAAAGCCCTGCGTACCTTAGGTTTTGAGATAACGAGCGCCAATGAAAACGACACTAATCCCTTTTACGAAGTCAGTTGGCGCGCAGACCTGCAACCGCTGACAGCCTTTTCCAAAAAATACGACAGCGCACCCAACCCGACCGAAAATTTCGCGGCGATTATGGTCTGCACCGAAGCCGACGCGGGCTGCCCCTTCGTGCCGGGCTGCGATTTTCGGCTGTCTCTCCCCTATCTCGACCCGAAGGCTGCCGACGATACGAAAGAGGAAGCATTTACTTACTTGGCGAAAGTGACGGAAATCGGGCGGGAGATGTTTTATGTGATGTCGCGGGTTGAAGTGAATTAAAATCAGGATGAACAAAAAATCCGAGTTTACCATTACTATCGTAAATCGGTTAAATGTAGTCTCGGAAAATCTCAACCGTTCGGTTCTGCGTTTACCTGTCTCACACTAAAATTTTCCTAAACAAATTGACTTATGAAACTAACCCGTACACTATTTAATTTTTTGCTGCTCGTCGGCTTTGCTTCCGTTTTTTTCTCCTCTTCCGGCGGCAGAAACGACAACCGTGCCGGCGCACCGGGCGACTCCGGCACTTGCGGCAGTTGTCACAGCAGCAACACGACCGGAAATATTCTGCTCTTCGGCGTACCTGCCGCTTACACCCCCGGCGCGGTTTATCCGCTCACGATTACCGTCAATCAAACGGGCGGTCAAAATACACCCGTCGGCGGCTTTCAACTCACCGCGACCGACGGCGTAAACAACACCCCGGTCGGTTCTTTTTCCGTCACTCCCGGCGAAACCCGCATCCAAAACACCGGTCGCTTGGTACAAAGCACTCCCAAAGCAACAAGCGGCAACTCGGTGTCTTGGACAACTAATTGGACGGCGCCCGCAGCAGGCAGCGCACCCGCAAATCTCGTATTCTACTATTCAGGCATCGCCGCCAACGGCAACGGCGGCAGCGGCGGCGGCGATTATGCTTTTTCGGGAAATTCAGCTGCGGTTCTCCCCGTCGATTTGGTCTCTTTCATCGCAGAAAAACAAAAGAACGCCGTAGAGTTGAAATGGGAAACCGCCGCCGAAATCAACCACGATTTTTTTGCCGTAGAGCGCAGTACGGACGGCAGCATGTTTGAAACCGTTGACAAAGTTTACGAAGCGGAATTTACTACGGAAGATTTCAATACTTATCACTATGCGGACGAGGATTTGCCGGCGGAAAAAGTCGTTTATTACCGTTTAAAGCAAACGGATTTGGACGGCACATTCGCATACTCGCCGGTGCGTGCGGTAAGTTTACGAGACCGAAAAATGAGCATTTTTCCCAATCCCGTGCGCATCAACCAAGACATTACCGTCTTACTTACTGCGCCGAATTATGAAGAAAAAACCTTCACTCTGCGCAATACGGCGGGTCAAATTGTCTATCAAAATTCCGTTTCCCTGACGCACGGAGAGAACCGTGTTGTCTTATCTCCGCAAAATTTGCCGAGAGGAATTTACTTTTTAGAAACGGAAGGAGAGCAAGGTTTACAAAAAGTTATGGTGGAGTAAGCGACTTGCTTTTTATTTTTGAAATGCAGAAAAAATCCCCGTAAGCATCAGTATGATTGCCTACGGGGATTTTTGCTTTGGATACAAAAGCATTAAAATTTGCGCAAAGAAACTATTGACTCACAGCAACTCTTTCCGATAAATCTTTTTTATCAACATCCTTTTCTTCACTCTTTAAAGCGTATTTTCGACTAAACGCTCGCTCCGACATCGCAAAAAATTCAGATAATTTCACAACTAACTGTTTGCTGATATTTCTTCTGTAATGCAAGATGTCACTTACTAACTGCTTAGAAATACCGATAGCCTTTGCAAAATCTGCTTGACTTAGACTTGCGTCACGCAGTAACGTTCGCAGTAATTCTACGGGATTTAATTCTTCGATTCTGTTTTGTACAAACTTATTATCAAAATCTTCAATCAGTAATTCTAACAACTCTATTTCATCGAAATCATTCTCGTTATCAGCAATCATCAGTTGTTCATGCAGATTACAATATTCATTGTACTGTTCTATACTTTTTATGACTTTATATTTCATTTGAATTATTTTATTTAAAAATATCTACTTCGCAAACATCTATTTTATCATATTCAGAATGTGTACCTATAAACCTTATGTACAAAACGACTTTATTTTTCCGAACTTATAACCACATATCATTCTGTATTTATTACCTCCAACATTAAAAATCACTCTGTCAAAAGGCTTATCTGTACAAGAAACAATATCTGCTGTTCTAAAACTCTTGACAATGTCGCTCGGAATTTTCCAATCACAAAAAGAAAGTTGACTTTTAAAATCTTGAAAAGCACTCAGCATTCTCGGATTATGCTTGCAATGTAAAATGACGTTAGCCCATTTGAAAATTTTGATTTCCATGATAAAGGTAAGGGTTTTTTAAACAGTACGCAATATGCGTACTTACTTTTATTAAATTTTAACTTTCCAGAATTCGCAAACCAATAATCTCAAGCGATTTGTAAATCATACATCATAAATCCCAATCAAAGAAACACAAGACAACAGACCCAAAGGCAACAAAAACCGCAACCCAAAG
>JAHDCG010000222.1 GCA_020629965.1 Saprospiraceae bacterium
ACCGCAGACTTACCGAAATCGGATGACATTCCAGCCTTATACCAAAGTCTTTCACAAACGCCGACGAGCGGGTCTGCTAATAAAAGTAACAACCCGACCGACGACTTTTTGCAAACCGTTTGGCATCCGCTCTTAGCCGATTTGCCCGCAAATGTTTCCGAGTTGTACATCATCCCCGACGGAAAACTCGGTTATCTGCCCTTTGAGGTTTTTGCCTTGCCCGACGGCAGTCTGACCCTTGAAAAATATACGGTCGGTTATGCTTATTCGGCGGCTTTGCGTTGGTTCCAAAGTCAGGAAAAAGCAAGGCAACCCACTCGATTTTTTGCCGGTTTCGCTCCCGCCTACGCCGAAGCGACTGCCATGCGCGACAGCCTGCCTGCGGACTACACCGCGATAGTCGAGCGCAGCGGTCAAATTGCCCTGCCCGGTGCCGCCGCCGAAGTCAGTCGGATTGCCGAAAAATGGGGCGGTGATGCTTTTGTCGGTACGAGTGCCACCGCCGATTTATTCCGCAATACGGCTGCCGATTACCGCATTTTACACCTCGCGGGTCATGCCCTCGCCGATGATTTTAACCCGCTCAACAGCCGCTTACTTTTTAATGACAGCCTCGGCAATATCGCCGCCGTAAACGCCGCCGACCTCTACGGCATGAACCTCAACGCCGACCTCGTGGTGCTGTCCGCCTGCAATACCGGCTACGGTCAACTCAAAGCGGGGGAGGGGATAGTGAGCCTGCACCACGCCTTTACTTACGCCGGGGCGGGTGCTGCCCTGATGAGTCTGTGGGCGGTGCCGGACAAACAGACCTCCGAAATCATGGTTGCATTTCACGACTATCTGCACGCCGGAAAATCCAAAACCGAAGCCCTGCGCGCGGCAAAAATCGACTATCTGCAAAACGCAAAAACGGAAGCGGCAAAGCACCCGTACTACTGGGCAGGCTTTGTGCTGACGGGCGATACGCGGGCGGTGAAGCAAAGCGGCAGTTTGTGGAAATTCGGCTTGGGAGCTTTATTTTTCTGTATAATCGGGGGCGCGGCTTGGTGGTTTTCCAACAGATAAATTTTTCGGACAGAAAAGTGTACTGCGGCGCATCTTTTGGTTGTTCGAAAAAAAAGAAAAAAATGCTTATCTGATTTACCTTATCGTTTTTAAAAGAATGAAGGAGCAAATAACCTTTAATCAGCAAAAGATTTTTGCGCTAAATTCTTTTTAAAAATGAAAAACTTACCTTTCTTTCTTCTTTTTTGTCTTCTTTTTGCCTTTTCGAGCTGTGAAGAAGACAACATGATGAGCGGTCCGGACGATGAAAGCCCGATGGTCGATGAAGCCATCCTTCTGGAATGTCGCCCTACCACGGATATTTTACTCACCAATCACAATCAAAGTGCTAACCAAAACGGACTGGATTATATCATCGACTGCAGCACCTTCGACATCGACGGGGTAGAGGTCACGATAGAACCCGGAACGCACATTCAGGTCGGCAGCGGCAATCGTATCATCGTGACCGACGACGGCGCATTGATTGCCGAAGGCACCTCTTCCGAGAGAATACGCATTTTCGGTGAAGAAGGCGGCACACAGGCAACCTGGGATTACCTGTGGTTTCATTCGACGAATGTCAAGAACAAGCTGAACTTTGTCGATATTGTCAATGCGGGTTCGACCAACACGCCGAACGGCAATTACGACGAAGTCAGTGCCGTCTTTCTCAACGGTCGCTTGTCGATGACCAATTCGAGTATCAGCCACAGCGACGGCAACGGTTTGACAACTCTCAACCTCAACAGCAGACCTTCTTTTATCACTGAGTTTTCTTCCAATACCATCCGCGGTTGTGCAAATTATCCGATGAGTGTGACCGGTAACGAAGTAGGTTCTTATGATTTTATGAGTTGCACCTTTACCGATAACGGAGAGCAAAGTATTCGTGTATCTGCCGAGCAAGGTGAATTGACTGTCACGACGGAAAACACTTGGCTCGAAGCACCGCTGCCTTATTTTGTGGACTCTCCGCTGAGGTTCGATGCTAATTTGATTATTGAAGCGGGGGTGGAAATTATTTTCGGCTCGGGCGGGGGCTTTTCGAATGCGCGGACGGCACCGGGAAGTCCGTACATCAGAGTAAACGGAACGGAAGACAAACACGTTGTGATGCGCGGGGAAATCGCACAAGCGGGGGCATGGCGCGGCATCTTGATTGAAACATCAAGCATCCAAAACGAATTTAACTACGTGGATATATCGGACGGCGGGCAAATTCCGTTGTCGAATATTACCGACAACACCGGAAATTTTTACTTGGATTATAATAATGCACGTCTCATACTGAACAACTGTACCTCTACCCGCGCCGAATGCGATGTCGTCATCAGACCCGCATCGAGTTGGGACTTTTTTTTAGAAAATAACAGTCCGGGGGTCACGGTTATTTGTGAAGACTAAAAATTTGAAAACCAAATGACTAACGGGTAATTTCTCAGAGCAGAAGTTACCCGTTTTTTATTTTCGAGATATACAAAATTATGCAATATTTCATACCCGCTTTTCCCAAACATAACGCTCTCTTCATACAGGCTTAACAATACGGGCTTAATTTTGTGTCGAGAAAAAGGAAAAAACTCCGCATTACATTCATTCCCAACCGTATGAAAAAGTCCTTAGATATAGC
This sequence comes from Saprospiraceae bacterium, assembly GCA_020629965.1. GTDB lineage: Bacteria > Bacteroidota > Bacteroidia > Chitinophagales > Saprospiraceae > JAHDCG01. Next base: position 2,681 of record JAHDCG010000222.1, read on the forward strand.
AGTCATCTCCGACGTACACCTCGGCAACTACGCTTGCTGTGCTACGGAGTTGTTGACTTATTTAAAAAGTATCGAACCCAAAACGCTGATACTCAACGGAGACTTTATCGACATCTGGAATTTTCGCAAATCCGACTTTCCGAAAGCGCACATCAACGTGCTGCGTTACGTGTTGAAAATGTCCAATCGCGGTACGAAAGTCTATTATATTACCGGCAATAACGACGATGCGCTGCGCCGCTATTCCGATTTTGACAGCGGCAATATTCATTTGCGTGATAAACTGGTATTACAGTTGAAAGGCAAGCGTTATTGGTTTTTTCACGGCGATATTTTTGATACTTTGACCCAATATTCGCCCTCCGTGACTAAGCTCGGCGGCAAGGGTTATGACCTTTTGATTACGATTAATCGCTTTGTCAACAAATGGCGACAACGTTTCGGCAAGCCTCGGATTTCCGTTTCCAAAAGTATCAAAAAGAACGTCAAAAAGGCCGGTAAATACATCACCGATTTCGAGCAAACGGCGCTTCGTCTTGCCGCGCGCGAAAATTACGATTACGTCGTCTGCGGTCACATTCACTTCCCGCGCATACGAATACAACAAATCGGAGAAAAAAATGTGACCTACATGAACTCCGGCGACTGGACGGAAAATCTGACCGCCCTCGAATACAGTCACGGCAAGTGGCGCATCTACGAGTACGATCCGGCGGATTTTGTAGCGGTCAACAAAAAATTGCACGTGGAAAATACGGACATTCCCTCGGAGTCGCTCGACTCGGAAGCCGTACTCTCCGCCATGGTCGGTCGCTCGACTTTGGATTGGTTAAAGAATCGAAACAAATCGAAAAAACGAATAAATTTATAAAGAATCTCACCCGCACAGAAAGTCCGTCCGGACTGTAATCAGACTTATTTTTATCGCTTGTCTTTAGTCGGGGTAAAGAAAAACGCTCGTTCTCTTTACCCCGCTTTTTTTGCTTACAGGTCTGAAAATGTTCTCATAAACCGCTATCTTTAAACGTGTTATCTTTGCGCTTCATCGTTCATAAGATAACACAAAACAATGTCTCGTTTGATGTTAAAAAATCCTACTCCGCAGCAAATCGCGCTGCTCACTTCCGCCGTTATTTCGGGCTTTTTACTTTTGGTACTCACCGTTTTTCGCATGTTCGGCAGCGTCGATTTTGCCTGGTTTTTTCTGATTGCGGCGGCGTTGATTTGCTTCGGGGTCAGTTACACGGTCACGATTTTTTACCTGCGTCGTTACATTTACCGCAAAATCAAACTCATCTACAAAACCATTCACCGGCACAAACTATCGGCGGTCGAAAAGCGCGAGTCGGTCGATATGCGCAGCGACATTGTCGATGAAGTAGAAAAGGAAGTCTCCGATTGGGCGGACACGCAAGCTCTTGAAATTCAGCAACTTAAAGATTGGCAAGAGTACCGTCGTCGGTTTTTGGGTGACATTTCGCACGAGTTAAAAACCCCGATTTTTAACATTCAGGGCTACCTCGAAACCCTGCTCGACGGCGGTCTCAGCGACCCGCGCATCAATTACAGCTACCTCGAAAAAGCCAACAAAAACGTAGAACGCCTCATCACTATCGTCGAAGACCTGCGCGTTATTTCCAACCTCGAAGACGGACAACTCGCCCTCGAAATGCAGCATTTCGACATCCGTGAACTGGCAAAGGAGGTCATGGATGAAATGTACATCAAAGCAAAAAAACGCAACATCAAGTTTACCTTCAAACCGGGCGCAGACCTCGGCTACAAAGTTATCGCCGACCGGGAGCGCATCCGTCAGGTCTTCACCAATCTCATTGCCAACTCCATCAAATACGGCAAAAAAGGCGGCACGACCAAGGTCGGTTTTTACGACATGGACAAGTATATTTTGGTAGAAATCGCGGACAACGGCATCGGCATCTCCGACGACAAAATCGGTAAGGTCTTCGAGCGTTTTTACCGCGTCGATAAAAGTCGCAGCCGCGAGCAGGGCGGCACCGGTCTCGGTCTGTCGATTGTCAAACACATCTTGGAAGCTCACAAACAGACGGTTAATGTGCGCAGCAGCATCGAGCTGGGCAGTACGTTTGGTTTTACTTTGGAAAAAGCTTAGCGATTTACGATTTACGAATTACGATTTACGAAGGGCTAAACGATTATGCTGAGGTTTGTTGATAGGCTGAAAATCAGTGGTTCTTGAAAAAAATATTTAATTTTTAAACTTAATTCCCCAAATTTTGGATAAAATATTGATGAAAAAGCGGACGAAAAAGTTTGCTGTAGATTGTCTGCGTTTGTGTGCAACTTTGCCGAAAGACCCGGAGTTCAGAGCAGTCAGAAATCAACTTGTACGTTCAGCAACCTCGACGGGAGCGAATTATCGAGCAGCTTGTCGTGCTAAATCAACAGCCGATTTCATTAACAAATTAAAAATAGTTGAAGAAGAAACAGACGAGTCTCAATTTTGGCTCGAAATCATCGTAGAACTAAACCCTGATTTTCGTGATAAGGTAAAAGGGTTGTGGCGAGAAGCAAATGAAATTGTAGCCATGACCGTAGCTGCTATTAAACGCAACAGAGAGAAATTGAAAGCCGAACAAAATAAAAACAAGAAGAAAGAGTAAAATAAATCCCGACAAAACCAACGTTTATCAGGATTTTTAATAATTTTTCGTAATTCGTAATTCGTAATTCGTAATTCGTAATTCGTAATTCGTAATTCGTA
>JAHDCG010000071.1 GCA_020629965.1 Saprospiraceae bacterium
ATGTATCGTCTGCGGTACGGTGTAGTTTTATCATGCTGTTGATGCTTTCGATTTGGTTGAAGAGTTTGGCAATTTTATAAGCAAAGAGGCTGACAAAGCATTTATAACGACTTTCGGAGGTCTTTTCTTAAATAGATTAATTTATGGTTATACGGTTGTAGGTGTAGTCCATTATTGATGTATAAGTCCGCATCATTATAATTTTTCAAGTTCATCGACATTCTGGCAGCATAGTAATAGCCAATAGTATTATGATTTTTCTCTACATCAGAAATTGGGGATAGATATAGACTTTGATTGAAAAACGATAAACTTTGTTGAAAGCTTTCTTTCATTTTTACTATTTTGCGATCACGATAATGTTGTCTACCAGTTTCGTAATAAGATTTTCCTAAAAAATGTAAAGTAGCCTTCATCCTGAATTTTGGTTCCTTAAGTTTTTTAAACTCTTTAATTGCCTTGTCGTATTCATTTTTATAGAAAAGAGCGACAGCATATTCAAAAATATAATTATACTTTTCATCTTTTGTTTTTGCGTATTGCATAGCCTTACTAAAGAAAGACTTATCTAAATTTCCTTGAAAGTCTTTTGCTGCCAGTGCCTTATAGTACCAGATACTTCCAAGCTTTGAGTCATATTCAAGTGCTTTTTTAAAGTAAATTTCAGATTTTTCATTATCTCCAGTTTTAGCACTTGAATAACCTGCTTGGGCAAAATTTAAAGCTAAATTATCTCGTTTGATATTGATTTCAAAATTTAGATTCGTATCAGAGTCCTGAACACTTGATATATATTCTAATTCTTTGTACCTTGTTGTCAATTCTTTATTTAATTTTTCTAATTTACTCAATTCTTCTTGTAGAAAAATTTTAGTCAAGGGAAGGACGGAAAATATAGTGTCATTATCTTTTACCTTTTCGTTAACAAAACTATATTTTTTAAGTGAACTAACCATATCTTCCACATCCCACTCTTCAATGTTACTAACAAAGCAGATTCTATCAATATCTGCTTCTCCCATTACAGCAATAGAAAATAGAACGTTTCGCTGCATTCTATTTAACAAGCTAAAGGACTCCTTAAATGAAAAATTGAGGATTGCGTCCTTTGGTACTTCACCTTTTCTAATTTTATTTAAAACAGTAGACAAAGGATTTGTTTTGCTACATTGACCTATGAAAAACTCTGTTGCTAATGGTAAGCCCCCTGTGTATTCATATAGTAGTTTTACATATTTTTCTTTCAATCTTCTCTCTCCTAATTTAAATTTTGTATTATATAGATATTCCACAAAACTTGAATAGTCAGGAAATGGAAATTCTCGTAAATCAATTACCTTTTCTGACGTGCCAAGTTGATGTCTAGTTGTCAGAATCACTTTCGTTTTTTGGCTATAATCACCTACTTCTTCAAAAAAATCAAGAAACTCTTTCGTATTATCGATGGTTTCAAAGTTATCTACTATCAATAGAAAACTATCCATTGATAGAATCTCTAAACATGTATGTTTCTTCTGTTCATAAGACTGATTGAGGAATTCCTCAAATCCAGTTATGTTAATTACTAAGTCAATTAGTTGGCTTAAATCTGTAAAGGTTTGTTTTTCGGTTTCTATTCCATCTGAACGTAGATAAGTTTTTTTAGCACTCACCCAGACAATGTAATTGAAATAATTGTCGCCTCTTTCGACTATATTTCTTATTGTTTTTATTGTAACAGTTGATTTTCCTACACCGCCTATACCGCTGACCGTAATTACAAAAATTCTTCTATGTTTTAAAGCTTTTTGTATGTTATGTATTGTTTCGTCTCTTCCGATGAATTGTTCATAAGTGGGTTCAGGTAAGTTGTGCCAAATGTTATTTTCATTTACTAATTTAAATTTAATTTCAGGTATAAGTAGTCTTTGGTCTTCTCCTATTAGTTGTTGAAAAGCACCTTTATTTTTCTGTACTATTCTAGGTGTTGAAGTAAGAATATCATTATAAGTAGGATATCCCCCCTCTCCGTCTATTTGCGTGTAGTGAAAATAGCTTTCATTACTCACATGAAAAAAAGGAATAGTTGAAACTAATTCTTGAACTTCATCAAAATAAAAATAAAACTGATTTGAGAATAAGCCGTCATCTCTAAATTTTGAAATATCTAAATGAATACTTTCCCTTGGAGTTACTGAAAAATCGATAAAATTATATACATGCTGGTCGTAATCTTCTGCGTTATAAAATTTGGATATGTTGGATGACAACAGAAGTTTACCTTCAAAACGTTTGCTCAAAAAATCATGTAAGTATAGCGATATTTTATCAAAATTATTCTTTAATAAAAATTTGACGTTTTCATTTGATATATTTGTTGTGTGACCGAAACCTTTATTTCGGATTGTTAAAAAACAAGATAAAATATTTGTTAGGCTTGGGTTGTTGCTAACCGGTCTTTGATTCTCTTCTGGCAAAAAGAAATTAGAGACCTTTTGTAGATTTTCCCCAACTTCTCGATTGAAATTTTCTTGATTTATGTTTAAACAACTTATAGAATATTTAAGCAGTTTTACCCATGAACTTACAAGAGGGCTTTTTCTTTGAAACTCAATTTGAATTAAGTTCACTAAGTTTTTGGTAACTAGTTTTTTAGACCTCGTTTGGCAATAAAAACCTATTGCGTAATAAATTATAACAAATTCAATGCAATATCTACTTTTTACAACTTTTTCAGTTTTTGAAGTAGCTTTGAGACATTCTTCATATCTTCTTGAAACGAGGTAATTCATAAAAATAAATTATTGAGTAAATGATTTTATTTGTAAATATACTTTAAGTTTCCTTTACTAAAACAGGCAATTTAGATGATGTACGCTTTCTTGGTGTAAACGGCTGCTTTGAATTATCCAAAGGTAAAGATTTTTAATTTGCAGTACAATAGACCAAACTAATTCTAAAAAAAAAAGCGTCACCCCACCCGGAGCAACGCTTTTTCTCAATTCAAAACCCAACAATCATAAGAAACCCGAAAGCCTCCCATCAACCACCAACCACCAACCAATCAAGCCCCACACATCAAACAATCCGGATCATCCAAATTACAAGCCTCCCCAACGGCAGCAACCTCCGCCGCCGAAGGCGCAGAAACCTTCTTCACCGGTGCGGCAGCATTCTCAGCCACCGTCACACTCTCCGCAATCGTCTGCGTCTTATTCGCTTTCAACTGCTTTTGGTCCAGAGTAAACTTAATCGGATCCACCGCTGCTTTCGAGCGCAGGTAGTACATGCCCGTTTTCAGACCCGCTTTCCAAGCGTAAAAGTGCATGGACGAGAGCTTACCGAAATTCGGGTCTTGGATGAACAGGTTCATCGACTGCGACTGACAGATGAAGGCACCGCGGTCCGCCGCTTGGTCGATGACGACCTTTTGGCTGATTTCCCAGACCGTTTTGTAGAGGTCTTTCATGTCCTGCGGTACGTCGTCGAAGTGCTGAATCGAACCGTTAGCGGCCATCAGTCGCTGCTTCATGTTGTCATCCCAGAGGTTGAGGCGAATGAGGTCTTTAAGCAGGTGCTTGTTGAGTACGATGAACTCGCCGCTGAGCGTGCGACGCGTGTAAATGTTGCTCGTGTACGGCTCGAAGCACTCGTTGTTACCGAGGATTTGCGAAGTCGAAGCCGTCGGCATCGGTGCCAAAAGGAGACTGTTGCGCAGTCCCGTTTTCTGGACTTTTGCCTTCAGGCTGTCCCAATCCCAACGGTCGCTCGGCGTGACGCCCCACATGTCGTATTGGAACTCGCCCTGACTTGCCGGACTGCCTTCAAAGGTGCTGTACGCGCCCTCTTTCTCCGCCAGTGCCGCAGACTCCGTCATCGCCGCGTGGTAAATCGTCTCGAAAATATCGCGATTCAGCTTACGTGCTTCCGGACTGTCGAAGGGGTGGCGCATCATGATAAACGCATCCGCCAAACCCTGCACGCCGATACCAATCGGGCGGTGACGCATATTAGAGTTCCGCGCCTCTTCAATCGGGTAGTAGTTGACGTCGATAATTTTATTCAAATTGCGAGTAACAACGCGGCTGATTTGGTGCAACTTTTCAAAGTCGTAAGTGCCGTCTTCTTTGACAAATTTCGGCAGCGATATCGACGCCAAATTACATACCGCCACCTCGTCTTTGGAGGTGTATTCCATAATTTCGGTACACAGATTCGAGGAGCGAATCGTACCGAGGTTTTTCTGATTAGACTTGCGATTGGCCGCGTCTTTGTACAAGATGTAAGGCGTACCCGTCTCGATTTGGCTTTCCAAAATCGCAAACCACAAATCCTGCGCCTTGATGACTTTACGCGCTTTGCCTTCCGCTTCGTACTTGTGGTACATCGCTTCAAACTCGCCGCCGTAAACGTCGTACAGTCCCGGTGCTTCGTTCGGGTCGAAGAGTGACCAGTCGCCGTTTTCCTGCACCCGCTGCATAAATAAATCCGAAATCCACATCGCGTAAAAAAGGTCACGCGCGCGCATTTCCTCCTTACCGTGGTTCTTTTTCAGTTCCAAAAAGTCGAAAATATCCGCGTGCCACGGCTCCAAATATACCGCAAACGCACCTTTGCGCTTGCCGCCGCCTTGGTCCACGTAGCGCGCCGTGTCGTTGTACACGCGCAGCATCGGCACGATGCCGTTACTCGTGCCGCCGGTGCCTTTGATGTAGCTGCCCTTCGCCCGAATGTTGTGAATGCTGAGACCGATACCGCCCGCTGATTGCGAAATTTTCGCGCAGCGCGTCAGCGTCTCGAAAATACCGGGAATGCTGTCTTCCGTCATGCTCAGCAAAAAGCAGCTCGACAGTTGCGGACGCGGCGTGCCCGCATTAAAAAGGGTAGGCGTGGCGTGAATAAACCACTTCTCGCTGATGAGGTCGTAGGTCTCGCGCACCGCCTCCATATCTTCGCCGTGAATACCGACCGCCGCTCGCAGTATCATGTGTTGCGGACGCTCGACTACTTCGCCGTTCATGCGCAGCAGGTAAGAGCGTTCGAGGGTTTTAAAACCGAAATAATCGAAACTGAAATCGCGATCACTGATAATCATCGCGTCCAAAGTCGCCTTATTATCCGTGATGATTTTCATGGTTTCGTCACCGATCAAACCCGCCTTATCACCCGTTTTCGGGTCGATGTATTTGTACAGCTTTTTCATGGTTTTTGAAAAAGACTTGTCCGTATTTTTGTGCAAATTAGACACCGCGATGCGCGACGCCAACTGCGTATAGTCGGGGTGTACGGTCGCCATACTCGCCGCCGTTTCCGAGGCGAGATTGTCGAGTGCCGTGGTCGTCACGCCGTCGTACAGCCCCTCGATGACGCGCTTGGCGATGTCGATGTAGGACACATAACGGCTGTCGAGACCGTAACATAATTTCTTGATGCGCGCGGTAATTTTGTCAAAGCTGACATCTTCGCGTCTTCCGTTTCTTTTTATTACTTGCATAATAGGATGGTTGATGGTTGGTAGTTGATGGTTGGTGGACGGTAGCCGTCAACTGCCGGTGGAGAGTTAGTTGCAGAGGTTTCTTCTGTCTCGGAGAGGGGGTGGGTGGTAAGAGCGGCAACTAACAACCACCACCTACCAACCACCACCTGACTAAAAATCTTCCTCCAAGCTAAACACCTGCTTGTCTTTATCCGCCATCACGCCCGATTTTTGGTAATCACCCACGCGCTTCTCGAAGAAGTTAGTTTTGCCTTGCAGGTTAATCATATCCATCCACGGGAAGGGATTTTCGGCGTTCCAGATTTTATCGACACCGAGGGCGACGAGGAGGCGGTCGGCGACAAATTCGATGTATTGGCACATCATATCCGCGTTCATGCCGATGAGGCGGACGGGCAGGGCATCGGAAACAAATTCTTTCTCGATTTCTACCGCATCTTTGATGACGCTGATAATAGTTTCTTTCGGTAACTTGTTGACAATGTGGTCGTTGTACAATAAGCAAGCAAAATCACAGTGCATACCTTCATCGCGCGAAATCAACTCGTTGGAGAAGGTCAGACCCGGCATCAGACCGCGTTTTTTGAGCCAAAAGATAGAGCAAAACGAGCCGCTGAAAAAGATACCTTCTACCGCTGCGAAGGCAATCAAACGCTCCGCAAAAGAGCCGTTATCAATCCAACGCATCGCCCAGTTGGCTTTTTTCTTCACACAATCGAGCGTTTCGATAGCGTTAAACAGGTAATCTTTTTCCTGCGGGTCGTCGATGTAAGTATCAATAAGCAGAGAGTAGGTTTCCGAGTGGATATTTTCCATCATAATTTGGAAACCGTAGAAAAATTTTGCTTCGGTGTATTGGACTTCCGCCACGAAATTCTCCGCGAGATTTTCGTTGACGATGCCGTCGCTTGCCGCGAAAAAGGCGAGGACGTGCTTGATAAAATGACGCTCATCGTCGTTCAGTTTTTCTTTCCAATCGACGAGGTCGGGTGAAAGGTCGATTTCTTCCGCCGTCCAAATACTCGCTTCCGAGAGTTTGTAAAACTTCCAAATGTCGTCGTGTTGAATGGGGAAAAGGACAAAACGTCCGGGGTTTTCCGTCAAAATGGGTTCGTTTGCCGTTGCTGTAACTGCCATAAGTCTCTGCTTTTTAGAAAATTTTTGGTTAAAAGTTATAATGTTTCCGTGCTTGTCCTTTGCCCGCTTTGGGTCGTTCCCGGAAGGGGGCAAAAGAAGTTACACCTTCTATTTTAATGTTTTTGTGACTGCTTAGGTGTCTGACACTAAGTCCGAGCAAATAATAAAAATTCGCTTTTTATTAGAATTTTGTGAGCAAAAAGTGTCTGACACCGGTATATATCGAAAAAATCGGTGTCAGACGCTTTTCTTCGCTTAATCCTTGAAGTTTATCTGCAATATTTTCGCTTTTTATTGATGACAGCGTCAGACACCTAAGCAAATAAGTTTTATCCGAAATAATCGGTGAATTTTGCATACCGTTTCAGCCGCTGCGAGCGCGGCAAAAGCCTGTCAAAGCGTGTACTTTAACTGACTTTGAATAGTCTCGATGTATGTTGTCCCGCAGGGCGCGTGTGGTAATTAAGCGCGGCTTTATCGTCTTGTGTAAAGTGACAAGTCGGTTGAAATTGTCATGTATGCTTGTAAAGGTAAGTTGTAGTCTTACTCAAAAGTTCTCAGTAGCCGTTTCTCGTTTTGGTGGCACTAAATTAGTGACGATAACCCGAAATTTGAAAAAGAGTTTTCCACAGGATGTGAATAAGTTGGAAAAATCCTAATAAACCTTAGCTTTTCGCGCCGGATTTTTTTTCCACGATGTGGATAAGTGAATGTTAGTAACTTGAAAGGTGTATAAGTAAAAAAGTGACACCCAATGTTAGTTACCTGTTAATTTGCGGGGAATCAGCGGTTTAAGGATTCCTGATTTGCTGTTTTGGACAGTGTGTTGCCGAACATCTACCGTAAAAATTATTTAACTTTGTCGGAAAGAAAAATTGTGCCCTCACAACTCAAAAGAAGAACTTTCAATATCAGCGAATATCATAAAATGCTGCAAACGGGCATTTTGAAAGAAGGTGAACGCTTAGAATTAATCCACGGCGAAATTACAGAAAAAAGCCCGATTACAAGCGCACACGCCGGCAGCGTTAATCGAATATTTCGTGCTTTATCAAAACGATTGCCTTTTGACCGAACCATAGTTTCCGTACAAAATCCAATCAGCATTCCCGATTTGCGTTCCGAACCTGAACCCGATATTTCAGTTTTAAAATTTCGTGCGGATTTTTACGAAGAAAAACATCCTGTACCCGCAGAAGTCTTGCTTCTAATTGAAGTTGCCGTCACTACTTTAAAAACCGACCAAAAAATCAAAGCACCCTTGTACGCCCAAGCCGGCATTCCTGAATTATGGATTATCACTCCTTTACAAGGAAAAGTAGAGGTCTATAAAAATCCCAAAGAAGGCGAATACCGTCTCCGCGAAATTTACCGAGCCGGCGATAAAATCGTGTGCGAAAATCTCGCTGCGAAATTCGATGCAGCAGAATTGTTGGGATAAAATTGAAACCTCGCTTCAACCACCCAATTAAAAGTGCCACCGGCACGAAGCACTTCAGCCCGGTACGCCTCTCAAGGTACGTGAGTACCGGGCAAGCGAGCCGGGCACAAACAAAAAAGCCGCAACCCAAAGGGCTGCGGCTTCCTCTAAACGCCTAAACAACCTAAACACTACTCTCTAAAACCTAACCACCACCTTCCTGACTGTATGCAAATCCCCCGCAATAATTTCCGCAAAGTAAACCCCCGAGCCGTATTTGCTCAGGTCACCCGCATAAGTCTCTCCGCTGCCGAAAACAGCCGACTGCACCAAACGACCGTCCGCCGCATAAATTAAAATTTCCGCGTTTTGGTCATCGACACCGTCGATTTGCAGGGTAAATTTACCCGCATTCGGGTTCGGGAACAGCACCGCGCGGCTGTCATAGACGTCGATGTCATTCGTGCTTGTCGTCGTGCCGAAAACCGTCGTTTCCGCCGAAGCGCAGACCTCGTCCCCGTCCTGATTAGTGATGCAGGCCACATTTTCGATTGTCACCAATTCCGAGAAAAACTGCACATTGTCAACGTACCAACCGTCCGCATCGACGAAGCCGTCGGTGGCAAAACGGAAGCGAATTTTGACATTGCTGCCCGCAAAATCCGTCAAATCGACCAAAGTATAAACGTAACCGTTACTGCTCCCGTGGAAAGCCTCCTGACCGCTGATGGCACTCGCGTCGTTTTCTTCCACCGGCCCGTCGTAGGTGTGACCGCTCATGTATTGACCCGCGTCAAACCAAGTATTAAAGCCGCCGAACTGGATTTCGACGACCCCGCCGTCCCAGCCTTCCTCCGTATCGTAACGGTGGTAAAAACCGAAGGCCGGATTTTCGCCCGTCAGCTCATAATTTTCCGCGAGCACAAAAATTTGCTCGCTTTCCGTGCCGGCATTTTCGGCATAAATCGCCGTATTACCCTCAAAAGGATTGTTGCTCGTCGTGACCCATTCCGCTGCCCCCGTACCTTGTACTTCCCAGGCAGTCAGACCGTCTTCAAAACTGTCTTCCAAAGCAATTTGACTGTAATCACCGTCATCGACCGTTACTTGGTAAGAGCATTCCGTGACCACCAAAGAAGGTAAGTTTTCTACCGTAATCGTCAAAATGCCGTCGCTGACTGTACCGCCGCAGGTAGAAGAACCCTCCACGTAAGTCGTATTCGGCGGCAAAATGTCCGTAATCACAAAGTTCTCCAAATCTTCCTGAATACCGTTGGCAATTGACAGAGTATAGTCGATAACGCTGCCCGCTTCCGCGCCGCCGGTACCCGTTTTCTCGATGCCTACCGCATTGCTGCAAAGCAAAGGCAACTCAAAATCTTCCTCGCCGCCGCCCGTCGCATTGACGCCGAGACCGCGCCGCGCAAAAGTTTCCCAAATTAAACATTGGTTCGCGCCGTCGTAATTTGCCATATCCGCCGCCAAAATCGCATCGCGTCCGTCGATAAAATCGGGGTCACAGGCCTGCAATTTCAGACCGTCGGTCACGAGTTGCATGGCGATATTATTACCGCCCGTTCCGTTGTAAATGTCCGGGTCGTAACCGTATTCATCGCGCAAATTCCAGTACAAATCCCACAGCATCGCGCACCACACCGAACCCACACCGTGCGGTATCGACTCGCTGTTAATATCTGCGTAAGTGTGCGGATTGACCGTCATATTGCGGCTGTAACGGTGCGTGCGAATACCGCCGCCGTTCGTCGGTTGCTCGATGGCATAAGTACCGATACCGCGCCCTTGGTCGGCATTGTTATCGGCATCGGTAGTGAGTACCAGACCGAACCAATCCGACCAGCCTTCGCCCATTTGCTCATTGTTGGTCAGGCAGCCGCCCGTGCCCGGTCCGCCCGTCAGGCGAATGGAAATACCGTGACCGTATTCGTGACAAATGATGCCGTTGTCAAAATCACCGTCCACGCCGTTCGGTCCCGGATTGGGAATTTCTTCCTCCGTTTGTGCCATAGCACCCGTCAAATCGGGCGCGCCCGTTTTTATCACGTTACAATCTTCCAGACCAATCATTACCGTCGGAATTGTCACCTGATTACCGACCGCACCGCCTGCCATCGGGAAGGGGTCGTTGGTCACATTATTACAAATAATCACCGCAATCGCGCCCGCGTTTTCCGCCGCCAGAGCCTTAAAGCCAAACTCACATTCGCCCCGGTCGATGAGGGCGATATTGCCGTCGATATCCTCGGCATTAACTAAGTCTTCGCAGGCATCCGTGGTCGTACCCGTACCGTCGTCCGCGATGACGATGTTGCCCGTCAAAGGCATATCCGTGTCCGGCAGTTGACCGCCGAAAGCAGCCGGCACCATGACGTATTCGCCCGCTACGGAAGCCGGTTCTTCGACGATTAACACATCGGGACCGCCCGAGGTCGGTGGCAGACCGCCGCCCCAAAAGTACATCTGCATTCGTGCACCCGTGCCGTCTTGACCCGTACCGAAATTAGCATTATTCGTGCCGCTGCCGTCAAGGCATTCCGCCTGTACTTCATCGTCTTCGATGCCGCCGTTGCCGTAGTTATTGACCTGAAAATTACCCGACGCTTCGTCAAAACCGTAGCGGTACCAGATGTCGTGCATCAGATTATTCCAGTAAAAAAGATTAGTAACCGCCGCGTCGATTTGCGTGTAAGGCTGAGTCACATTCGGGTCGAAGGGGAAGTCGAAAACGAGCGAGTCGCCGCCGTCCGGCTCGTCACCAATGCTGCTGTTGTTGTTAAAAATGTCTTGGTAAGCGTGTACGTTATTGCCGCGCGTGATCGTGTATTCTTCACCCGCCGCGCCGTCCACATCGTGCCAGCCGAAAGGGGAAGCGACTGCATCCGAGGGCTGTACCATGATTTCGCGGGTGCCGTGGTTCGGGCTTTCGACGTAAAGGGGGAGGACATTGTAAGCGTTATTCACATCGTCGTCTAACATCGCCGCGCTGCTTGCCGTATGCGCGTGACTGTGCTGCGGGTGTGCTTCCGCGCAAACATCGGCGGGGCTGCCGAAGTCGCATTTGATAACTTGATTGCGGTAAGAAATGACATCGCCGGTGACCGCATCGACACGGGCATTCCACCAGTTTTGTGCGCTGCGCTCGTAGAGTTCGACCATCCAGGTCAGGCGCACGGATTTATCGGCAAGGGGCTGATAAACGAGTTGTGCTTTAATCGGTTCGAGAGCGATGCCGTCGGGGTGAAAGAGGATTTCCTTATCGTTTTTGCGCTCCGTTTCCGTCAGCACAAAAGGAATTTCCGGCTGTACGTTGAAGGTCTGCATGACCGTCGTGACCGCTTCCGCTGCCGTAATTTGCGCCTCGGTGGTATTCACGCGGCTTTGCAAATCGGTGATAAAACGATTACCGACGTGCAGCACTTCGCCGTTCGGCAAAAGGTTAATGTTCAGCATCCCGTTGAGCACTTCGGTGCCGGCGTGTTTTTGTACGAGATAAAGGTGGGTGACGCCGTTGTGCGCGGAGGTATAATTGTCCTGCACGGTGTAGTCGGCGAGGTCGGCGGGCGTCAGGCGGAGCTGTGGCGCATTTTGTTTTAGATAACGGTCGGCGATGTCTAATGCCGCGTCGTTTTGGGCGAAGGAGAGTTGACCGATGCACAGCAGAAACAGTGCCGTCAGTACAATCGAGTAATTTTTAATCATTTTGAAAGGTGGTTTTGTTTGCCTTCTCGATGTGTGAAACGAAGGAAGTTTAGAGAAAAAATCTTGGTTGGTTATGTGATTAACCGCAAAATATGGATTCGGTTGACGACATCGAGTCTGCCGGACGACGAAGCCGATATTCAACGGTCTTTTTTCACCGCGACGGTAAAAATAGAAAATTTGCGTAGTTGATTTTCGGTTTTTTAAAAAACGGTCGGTGGGCGGGCATAAAAAAAATCGGTACGCGAGGGCGTACCGATTTTTTTTACAAACTTCCCGGCATTCCGTTTCTACGAAACTGCATGCCGGGTCGGAAAATATCATGCCGTTGGCATTTGTAGAACACCCGGCATTTACATACCGGGCTGAAGTGCCTCATGCCGCCGGCATTTACGGGTAGGTTGCGCTCAATCTCCCAACTCCCCAACCACACAACCTCCTCAACCTCCTCAACCTCGTATCGCCTTAATCCCCGGTAACTCTTTCCCTTCCAAAAACTCTAACATCGCACCGCCGCCGGTACTGACGTAGCTGACCTCGTCGGCGAGTCCGAGTTGGTTGACCGCAGCGACCGAGTCACCGCCGCCTACGAGGGAGAACGCGCCTTTTTCGGTGGCTTGGGCGACTGCTTGCGCGACCGCTTTGGTGCCGTTGGCGAAGGCTTCCATTTCAAAAACACCCATCGGGCCGTTCCACAAAATGGTTTTGCTGTTGGTGAGTACGTCGGCGAAAACCGCGCGGGCTTTCGGGCCGATGTCCAAGCCCATGTAGCCGTCTTGTATCGCGTCGCTGTCGGCGTTGTGAGTGGCGGCGTCGGCGGCAAATTTATCGGCGACGACGCTGTCTTCGGGCAGGTAAATTTTGACGCCTTTACCGTCCGCTTTTTCGAGCAATTCTTTGGCGAGGTCGATTTTGTCTTCTTCGACGAGGGAGTTACCCGTCTTGCCGCCCTGCGCGCGCATAAAGGTGTAGGCCATGCCGCCGCCGACGATGATGTTGTCGGCAAAGTCGATGAGTTTTTCCAAGAGACCGATTTTATCGCTCACTTTTGCGCCGCCGACGATAGCGGTCAGCGGGCGTTCGGAGTCGTGCAGCACTTTTTCGGCGTTTTTGATTTCGGCTTCCATCAGCAAACCGAATTCTTTTTCGTCCGCCGCAAAATGATGTGCGACCTGCGTGGTCGAGGCGTGGGCGCGGTGTGCCGTTCCGAAAGCGTCGTTGACATAGACATCGCCGAGGGCTGCCATTTGCTTGGCGAGTTCTTCGTCGCCGTTGGTCTCGCCTTCGTTAAAGCGAGTATTTTCGAGCAAAAGGACTTCGCCTTTTTCCAATTTTTCTACCGCTTCCGTTGCTTTTTCGCCCACGGTTTCTTCACAAAATTTCACTTCCACACCCAACAACTCCGAAAGGTGCGGGACTAAGTGGCGCAAAGTGAATTTCTCGACGTCGATGCTGCCGTCGTCTTTTTTCTTTTTCAGCGGTCGCCCCAAGTGCGACATGATAATCAGCGAACAGCCGTCTTCTAAAATGTGCTTTAAGGTCGGCAGTGCTTTTTGCATCCGCGTGTCGTCGGTGATGTTATATTCATCGTCCAAAGGCACGTTAAAATCTACGCGTATCAATACTTTTTTACCGGAATAGTCGAGTTGCATTTCTTGAAAGGTTTGTTTGTTAGTTGGTTTGAGTTGTTGGAATGGTTTGAGTAGTTAGAGTGGTTGCGCCCGTGACCGTCAATCCCCCGATAGCTGTCGGGGCGTCCACCGTTTCAAAAGCGCAAAGGTAGTAAAATTTGGTGTTGCGGAAGCGAGAACAACGGGAGCGTTTCAATTTTCTTCCGCGTTTTCCAAAACGTAGATAAAACTTTTCAAATCGTTTTTATTTAAACGCAGGATGCCCGAAAAAGTCAGGCGTTCGTCGGTTTTGTAGCGGCGATATTTTTCGGGTTTGATGCGCAATAAGGCGACCGTCTCCGGACCCGCGCCGCCGCAGAAAAAACAGGAAGCATTGGGGTTTTTGGAAAGTGCGTAGGTCAAACCCATCGCGTCGATGGGAATGAGGTAGCCGGTCAGATAGACGGCGGTGCTGTCCCACACGGCAAGTTTGGGGCCGAATTCCGCCTCATTATAGGTCAGGAAATTTTCGTTGTCAGTCACGGTTTCGATTTTAACATCGGCGAGGTCTGACCAGGTGATGACGGATTGGGCGTCGGCATCGGCGCAGAAAAAGAGGAGGGGGAGGAGGAAGTATTTCATGGGTTGTTAATGTGTTTATTCGTTTATTTGTTTGAAGGTGGGAGTCCCGTATTGCTTCGTATAATTCAGTACAAACCGGGCATATTCACGTCAGCATTCAGCGAAAATCATCCGCGACTAAAGTCGGGACAGGTAAAAAATCATAAAAATCAGCTTCAAAAGTCATCACCACAAAGAGCAGCGTAAAAATAGCGACAAATAACTAAAAACTGTCCGCGCCGTGCGAATTTCAAAAAAATCAGTGTCGAAAAACCCTAACCGCCTATCTTTGCACCAAAATACAAAAACAACTAACCTTTCTCCATGATTGAAACCGACATTTGCATCGTAGGCGCAGGCCCCGGAGGCGCGGGCACTGCACTGAAATTGAGCTATTTAGGCATTCCCTGTGTGCTGATTGACAAGGCGACTTTTCCGCGTGACAAAATTTGCGGCGACGCTATTAGCGGCAAGGTGACAACGTTGCTCAACCGGCTCGACCCGCAAATTCTCAACCGTTTTCACGGGATGAAACAGGAGCAAATCGACGTGTGGGGAATAAAATTTGCCGCGCCCAACGGCAGAGACATCGACGTGCCTTTTTCCATGAACTTTAATAAAGAAGTCGATACCGCACCGGGCTACGTCTCTAAGCGCATCGACTTCGACAACTTCCTCATCGAAGAAGTCAAACGCCGCGACAACATCGACTTTCGGGACAATACCGCGATTAAAGACTACGAAAAAACGGACGACGGTTGGATGGTGACGGATAAAACGGGCGATTTTAAAGTAAAATGCAAACTTCTCGTGCAGGCGGGCGGTGCCTATAATCCCTTTTCTCGCCATAATGCCGGTCTCGAAAAAGACGATAAACACTACGCCGCTGCGGTGCGCGCTTACTACACAGGCGTTGAGCAAATGCACGAAGATAACTTCATCGAGTTGCACTTTGTGAAGGAAATCACGCCGGGTTATTTTTGGATTTTTCCGCTGCCCAACGGCGGCGCAAATGTCGGCCTCGGGATGCGCAGCGACTTTGTCAGCAAGCAAAAAATCAATTTGAAAGAGGCGATGCTCGACATTATCGAAAACAACCCGAAATTTAAAAATCGCTTCGCAAATGCAAAGTTGGAGAATAAAATCGTAGGCTACGGTTTGCCTTTGGGTTCTAAAAAGCGTCCGATTTCGGGAGAGAATTACGTGCTCGTCGGCGACGCCGGTCACCTTATCGACCCGCTGACGGGCGAGGGGATAGGCAATGCGATTTACAGCGGATTTATTGCCGCCGAGTTGGCGGAAAAATGTATTGCCGAACAGCGTTTCGATGCCGAATATCTGAAAGCCTACGATGTGCGCGTCGCCCGCGTTTTATACTCGGAAATGCGCCTTTCGTACCAACTGCAACGCACGCTGCGCTATCCGTGGCTGGCGAATACTTTGGCGAATTTGGTGGCGCGCAACCGCAAATTTATCGACCTCATCAGTGAGATGTACACGGATTTTGCGCTGCGCAAACAATTGATAAATCCGATTTTTTGGTTTAAATTGTTGAGCGGAAGGAAAGTGAGTTGAACGATTTACGATTTACGATGTACGATGTACGATTGCTTGGGGGGGGGTGGGGTAATTTGGGGTTTGATTATTTTTTTCTTAAAGTTTGTTGTCGCGTATTTCTTTGAGGGAATAAAGAATGTTGGGTTTTTGTGCTGAATTTTGTGCAGTACAACCCGTAGAGACGTTGCACTGTGACCTCTTATTTGCGTTCACTTTGTCGTAAATTGCGTATAGCATCCGACAGTCCCCGTAGAGACGTTGCACTGCGACGTCTTATTTGCGTTCACTTTGTCGTAAATTGCGTATAGCATCCGACAGTTCCCGTAGAGACGTTGCACTGCGACGTCTTATTTGCGACGTCTTTCCGCTTTAGTAACGGCGACTTTTAAGTCGTCTGAAAAACAAAGCTTTTTGCCGGTTGACGACCGGCCGGAGCCGGCGGTTACTCGGCAAAATCTCTCACCTCTCAGCCGACTCCTCTTTCCTCACCACATATAAATGACACTTCTCCAACCTCGGCGAGTCCTGCAACTTCGGGTGCCGAAAAATCATTTGATGCTGCATCCCGATTTTTTGCATGACGCGCTCCGACGGCACATTAACTACCGAGCAGACGGCGTAAATTTCGTCCAAAAGCGCATTTCTAAAGGCGAAGTTAAGAACTGCTTTTGCGCCTTCCGTTGCCAAACCTTTTCCCCACGCAGCTTGTTTTAAACGCCAACCGATGTCGGTAAACTCCGCAGGTTTATCTAAATAAAACTGCCGGGCGATACCGATGAAACCGATAAATTCGTTGTTTTTCAAAAGCTCGGCGGCAAAGTAGCAGTAGCCGTATTGCGCTTGTGCCGCTTGCAGGCGTTTCAGGAAAGCGGCGGTTTCTTTCCGCGTCAAAACGGACGGAAAATACCGCATTACCTCGGGGTCGCTGCACAGTGCGTGCAGGTCGTCGAGGTCGTCATCTTGCCACGGACGCAAACCGAGTCGCGGCGTCTTTATCAAATATTCAGTCATTTTAAAATTTTACATGAAAAATTTCCTTTTCGCATCCCTCGCTTTCTTATTTCTCGGCAACCTTTCGGCACAGTCCGACACCGAAGAAATCCGTCGCGTTTTTGACGAATACGCCGTGCACGTCATCAACAAAGACAACACAAAGTTAGTCGAATATCTGCACCCCGGACTGTTCGACTTGGCTCCCAAAGAATTTTTCATCAAAATGATGGATGAAGCCTACGGAGATTCGACGATTAACATCAATTTTTCGGAAATGATAGTGGACGGTATCAGCGAACCCGTTGTCATGGAAGGTAATAAATACGCGCTCATCGACCATAATTTCGACATTAAAATGCAAATGCTGCCTGCCGATGACAGCCCGGAAGCCAAAGAAGAAAACGCCGGTGCCGCTGCGTTGTCCTTACCGATGTTTCACCAAGTGTACGGTGAAGAAAACGTGAAATTCGACGAAGAAACCGTCACTTTTACCATTCATTCCGCTTCCGAAACCATTGCCGTCAATGACGAAAAGTCGAACGGTTGGAAATTTTTGGAAAACAAAGAAGACACCAAACCTTTGATTGCCAACATTTTACCCGCCGCTGTGTTAGAAAAATTAGCAGAAGATAAGTAAATAAAATTTACAAAAACAACGGTAGTTCGGCACGCAAAAACGGGAACAAAGCAGTATGCCCCCGTCCACCGTCCACCAAACCACCGTCCACCGTACAAACAATGAATACAAAAACAGCAGTAGTCGCCGGCGGATGCTTTTGGTGCGTCGAAGCGATATTTGAATTAGTAGAAGGCGTCGAAAAAGTCGTTTCCGGTTATGCCGGCGGGAGAGAAGAAACCGCCAATTATCGCGCCGTGTGCTCGGGCAATACCAAGCACGCCGAGGTCGTCGAAATCACCTACAATCCCGAAGTCATCGACTTAGAAGAGTTGTACAAAATTTTCTTCACTACCCACGACCCGACCACCCTCAATCGGCAAGGTAACGACCGCGGCCCGCAGTATCGCAGCGCGATTTTCTATAAAAACGAAGAAGAAAAAGCCGTTGCCGAAAAAGTAATGAAAGAGTATGCTCCGCAAATTTGGGACGACCCGATTGTCACGACTTTAGAGCCGTTGGATGCCCTTTACGCCGGCGAAAAATACCACCAAAACTACTACCAACGCACCGGCGACGCCAATCCGTATTGTACGGTCGTCATTACGCCGAAGGTCGCGAAATTTCGGAAAAAATTCGCGCATAGGTTGAAGAAGGTTGGTAGTTGATGGTTGATGGTTGATAGATGCGGCAGCGGTGATTTGACCGGATTTGGTATTTTCATAAACTATTTTCGGCCTGTCGCTTTACCTGCCGTATGAATCAAAAAAAGCCTCGTTTTCAATACATGAAAACGAGGCTTTTTAGTTTTACCTTATCCGGAAATGCCAACGGCATGGAACACTTCAGCCCGGTACGTGAGTGCCGGGAAATTCATGCCGGAACATTCACCCTCAAAAGCTCATACAACTCCGCCCCGTCAATTTCCCGCACATCCCCCGACCGCATCTCGTCAATCGTCAAACCCTCGATTCGCACCCGCACCAGACGCAGCACCGGAAACCCGACCTTCGCACACATTTTCCGTACTTGTCGATTTTTACCTTCCGTCAAAGTCAGCTCAATCCACCCCGTCGGGATGTGTTTACGGTAGCGCACCGGCGGGTCGCGCTCCGGCAGACCGATACCGTCCGGCAGAGCTTTCGCCTGCGCCGGCAGGGTAGAGTATATGCTTTTTCCGACCTTAATCTCTACACCTTTTTCCAAAGTTTCCATTGCTTCCGCAGTCATCACTCCGTCCGTTTGTGCGGCGTAGCTGCGGCGGTGCGCAAACTCCGGGTTCAGCAATTTATGGTTCAAACTCTTATCATTTGTCAAAATCAGCAGCCCTTCACTATCCTTATCCAAGCGACCGACCGGATACACATCTTTCGGAAAGTCATGCACATCCGCCAAAGTCCGGTGGTGTTTCTCCGGCCGACTAAACTGACTCAACACCCCGTAAGGTTTGAAAATTACAAAGTACTTATGTTTCTTTTTCATAAAAAATCATCAAAAAAATTTAAACCCAAAAAGAAAAAAACTTAAAAATCAAGAAAATCCACACCATCAAAGAAAGTACCCCTCGTACATCGTACATCGTAATTCGTAATTCGTAATTCGTAAATCGACTTGGGCATTATTTTTGCAATCCAAATCCCGAACCACCCTCCGCACACGCTTGAGAAAACGACGATTCACGGCAAAAATACCGTTGAGTCACTAAATCCCTTGAACACAGCTAAGTAGGTTTGTGTAATTATTTACCCGTTAAAAAGTAAATAAAATACCGGCTATCGGTTTTTTAGTTCTAAACGATTAAACGACTAAACAACTAAACCTGCCTATTCGGATTTATCATTTTTTCTCGCCTTTTTATTTTTCCCGATTTTCCTAAAAAAGACAGACGCCGGGTTTTCAAACGGGTCTGTCGAACAAAACCGCTGACTACAAACAAGTAAACCCTCCCCGCTGCCGCCCCCGCAGAGGCTGATTTTTATTTGTCATAAGTCAAACGGTAAGTTGTCAAATACAGACGCAAATATTCCGAAAAATAAAATTTGAATCCCGTTTTTCAACAAAAAGATTCAAGATTCGGGATAGTTGTCACAGTTTTTGAATATGTATAAAGTATATGTGTCAAAAGTCTGAATATTTCTTTGACAGACAGCACAATTCCGTCCTTCTTTCCTGCAAATAAAAATTTTGAACACACACACTTCTTAAACCCGCTCGTCCGGTTTTAAGGCTGTTTTCTTTGTCTTAAATCATTGACAATCAACCGCTTTAGCCCTCCTGCGTAGGTTTAATTTTTCATTGCCAAACTCAAATTTATACTTGTTATGAGTAAGTTCTACACAACCGGTCTCGCATTATTTCTGACAGTACTTTTGTCCGGAACGGCGGTTTTTTCCGCTGCCGCAAAATCGGAAAGCTCTCGCACCGACAGCTTTTTTTCCCTGTTAACGCAAAAAATTCACAGCGTCGTCCTGCAAAATTTCCCCGAGGAAGTCGCGCAGCTCTCCGACACCGATTACGCAGCGGCACCCGCCGTATTCATGACCGAATGCACGGGCACCTCCGGCGTACTCGGCGGCACGGCTTTCGGTGACTTCAACTACGACGGCGTAGAAGATGCGGGCACGGTCGGTATTCCCAACATGAAAGTTTACATCTTTTCGTGTGACGTCAACGGCGCGAGCGTCATTGCCGACAGTACGCTGACCGACGAGTTCGGTCACTACACCTTCACGGGCCTGACCGACGGCGACCAATACCGCGTCGAGTTTCACCAAGAGCCTTTTTTGGAGGCTTTAAAAGATTATACCGAAGGCGGTTACAGCGCGATTTCCAATCACACGGCGACCAAACAAGTCACTGTGCCGAGTTGTGACATCGACGCCGGCTTCGCTTTCAGCAAAGATTTTTACGGAGAAAATCCGTTTATGGCGGCAACTTGCTTCGTCAACGGCAACCCGATTTCTCCTACCCCGCCCGCCGACGACGCCAACAATCCCGCTTTTGAAAAGACCGTGGTTTGGTTTAATTGGGACAGTTCCGGCTCTACCGACGAGCCGAGTGAATTGGCGAATGCCGGCGAAACCGGCTCCGTTTACGGTTTGGCTTACAATCGCTTTACCGAAAAAATTTATACTTCCGCATTCATTAAACGCCACACCGGTCTCGGTACATTAGGTCTCGGAGGTATTTACGAAATCGACGTCACCGACATTAACAATCCTGTCGCTGCGCCCTTTTTGGACGTAACTACTTTGGGTATTAACGTCGGAAATGTGGACGATAACGTCGCGCGCGGTTTGCCCGACGGCATCAACGAACCTTCCAACGATGCTTCCGTGTACGGAAAAATTGCCAAAGAAGGCATCGGTGCCATCGACCTCGACGAAGACACCAACACTTTATACTTCACCAACTTATTCGACAAAACGGTTTACGGTATCGCGTTAGACAGCGACAACAACCCTGCCACCGCACCGACGGCAGCGGACTTGACGACGTTTCCTTTGCCCGCCGACCCTTGTACCAACGGCGAATTTCGCCCCTTCGCGGTGCATGTACACCGCGGCGAGTTGTACATCGGCGGTACCTGCGACGGCAGCGCGGGCGGCACCGAAGCAGACTTGGAAGCCTACGTTTACCGTCACAACGGCACGAATTTCGAGCCGATTGCGACCGCAGATTTGAGCTATGTCAAAGGCTACGCGGCGCGTGAAAATCAATGTATTAACTCTCCCGGTTGGTACCCTTGGACGGATGCCGTGCCCGCATCTTGCAGCGGTACGGGTTCGGGCAGCGAGACGATTGTTTATCCGACACCCGTTTTATCCGATTTAAAATTTGACGTTGACGGCTCTTTGGTTCTCGGTTTTATGGACAGAACCGGTCACCAAATCGGCTACCGCAATTACGGACTCACCGGCACCTCTCCTTTACTTTCCAACGTATCGGGCGGTGATTTGCTGCGCTTACATAACACCGGCAACGGCTACGTGCAGGAAGTCAACGGCATGGCGGGCGACATCGTCACCGCAGGCGCGGGCAACAACCAAGGCAACGGCGGCGGTGAATATTACTTTATGGATTTATTCGCCGGCCCGAGCGACAATATTCCGTTTCCTCCGCACATCGAAACTTCGCAGGGCGACCTCGCGCATTTTCCCGGTGCGGGCTTCGTAGCGACGACTTCTCTCGACCCTTGGAGCACACTTTTTAACTCCGGCGGCATCAACTGGATGAACAACGAAACGGGCGACATTCGCGGCGACGGTTACGTGTTGTACCGCTCTTCCACTTCCGATATTTCTACTTTTTCCAAAGGAAACGGTCTCGGCGGTTTAATTACCCTCGGTGAGGTCGCGCCTTTATCGGCGGGCGGTTTGGCGTGGATTGACAGCAATACCGACGGTATTCAGGACGGCTGCGAGCCGGTTTTGCCCGGTATCAATGTCAGCCTTTTTACCGCAGACGGCACTTTACAGGCCTCGACGATTACCGATGCCAACGGTTTGTATGCTTTCGGCGCGGCGGATTTGGCAGCGAACACGGAATATTTTGTGGTATTCGGGCAAGGCGGTCAGTTCGATCCGACCGACGGCAGCTTAAACGATAACTTATTCATCACCGTCGCAAATACGGGTATGTGGACCGATCCCGACCGCAACGACAGCGACGCGGTGATGACTCCGGCGGGTACGGCAAACGATGCGTTTACGGTGTTTCCGTCTATCAACTTTACGACCGGCGGCGACGGCTTCGTGACTAATGATTTGGACGCGGGCTTTACGCCGGATAACTTAAATCCCATCGCGGGCATCGGCGGTTCAATCTTTACGGATGCGGACGGCGACGGTATTCAAGACGGCGCGGGCAACGGCGAGGGCGGCATCGAGGGTGTCACCGTGACTCTTTTGGATGATAACGGCAACGTGGTACAGACTGTGGAAACCGACGCTGACGGGAATTATTTTTTCCCGAATGTACCGCCCGGCACTTACACCGTCAACGTCGATGAAACCTCGGCGGACAACGGTTTGGCTTACGAATTTTCTCCGCAAGACCAAGGCAACGACGACACCGTTGACAGCGACGTCAACCCCGCAAACGGCAATAGTGACCCCATTGTTTTTGACCCCGCCGGCGGCGACCTCGACGTGGATGCGGGTTTGACTGCACCTGTTGGCTCAATTTCGGGTTTTGTCTTCAATGACCTCGACACGGACGGCATTCAAGACGCGGGCGAAGTCGGTATCGGCAATGTCACCGTGCTGCTTTACGCGGACGGCGGTAATGTGCCTTTGCAAACCGTCGTGACCGATGATAACGGAAATTATACTTTCAGCAATGTCGAAGCGGGCAGTTACTTCTTAGACTTCGACGCGACGACCAATAACGATATGCTCACCGGCTTGAGCGGCAGCCCGATGGACGCCGGTAATGACGACACCGTTGACAGCGACGCGGATGCTAATGCGGGCGAAACCGATGTCTTTGCTTTCGACCCTGCGGTTAATCCGACGGCGGATTTCGATGCGGGCTTTTTCCAACCCACGGGCACTATCAGCGGCTCGGTATTTTTGGATAATAACGGCGACGGTACGCAAGACGGCGGCGACGACGACCTCGGTATGGTCACGGTAATTTTGACCGACAGCGACGGCAATGTGGTACAAACCGTGATGACCGATGCGGACGGAAACTACGTCTTCACCGGCGTACTCGCGGGCGACTATACGATTTCTTTCGATACCGGAAATCCCGAATTAAACGTCACCGGACAAAATCAAGGCAACGACGACAGCATCGACAGCGACATTAATTCCGACGGCACTTTGACAATTACGGGCTTCGACCCTGCCAATCCGGTTGACATCGACGCGGGCTTCACACAGGCAACGACTTCGATTTCGGGTTTGGTTTTTAGCGATATGAACGAAAACGGCATTCAGGACGGCGGCGAACAAACCGTGGCTAACGTGGATGTGATTTTGCTCGATGACCAAGGCGATGTGGTGGCTACCGTGCAAACAAATAACAACGGCGTTTACATTTTTGCCAATGTGCCGACCGGCGATTATACCGTTATTTTCAATCCGGCTGCGGCGGGTATCAATGACTTCGAATATACGACGCAGGATGTCGGAAACAACGACGCCGTTGACAGTGATGTGGATGCCAACGGTACGGTAGCGATTACGGTCGATGCACAAAACGGAACGCCGATTACCGATGTCAACGCGGGTCTTATTCTCGCGGGCGGCACGGTGACGGGTTTTGTCTGGAAAGAATGTCCGGACGACGGTATTTTTACGGCGGGCGAAGAATTATTGAGCGGTATCACGGTGCGTATCGAAGGTAATAACACGGCGGGCACTCCCGTCGAAACCGAAGTACAAACCGACGTCAACGGTATCTTCACTTTTGAAAGCGTACCGGCCGGTACTTATGAACTGATTTTCAGCTACCCGGACGACCTCGAAGGGGTAGAATTTACGCAAAGAGACCAAGGCGACAACGAAGCCTTCGACAGCGATGCCGAAGCACTTTGGGGCGATACCGACGAATTTACTTTGGCTCCGGGTCAGGTTTTCAATGACTTTTCAGCCGGTTTCACCGACATTCAGGCGCCCGAATTTGTCAACCCGCCCGCAGACGAAGACGTCTCCTGCGGCGACCCGGATTTCGGTAATCCGCCGACTCTCACCGCAACCGACAACTGCGATACGGATGTAGAAATCACCTTCGAGGAAAATATGGACACCGCCACGGGCGACTGTTCGGGCATGACCATCACGCGCACCTGGACGGCGACCGACGACTGCGGCAACCAAACGACCTTCACCCAAACCCTGAACGCAACGGACAACACGCCGCCCGTTATCACTTTAATCAACCCCGAATTAGCGGGTCTGACGGACGGCGATACACTGTTTTTTGACTGCAATGAAACCATTCCGGTTTACACGGCAGACGACGCAGAGGCGACCGATACCTGTGACCCTGACCCGGAATTAACTTTTGAAGATTTCCTCATCACCGACGGCGACTGCGCGGAAAACGGCTTTTTGCAGCAAATGTACTGCGGCTGGATTGCAACCGACAACTGCGGGAACAGCGACACTTTCGACATTTACCTCATCATTCAAGACATCGAAGCACCCGTTTTAATCGGCGACATTCCGAATGACATCACCATCGAATGTGACGATGAAATACCTGCGGCACCGGTCGTGACCGCAACGGATAACTGCACGGAAGATATCGAAGTCGAATTTGTCGAAACCATGATCGGCGACACCTGCGACTTGGTGAAAATTACGCGCAAATACACCGCAATCGACGACTGCGGCAACATGACGATGGATCAATACAACATTTTCATCGAAACACCCGAACTCGAAATTATCGGCGTTCCCGAAGACATTACCATCGACTGCGCCGACCTCACCGACGCGCCCGAAGTAACGCTTTCGCACGAGTGCCACAACCCGATTTTGACCTTTAACGAAGTCATCAACGGCGACACCTGCGCGGAATATAAGATTATCAGAATTTGGACGGCATCGAATGACTGCGGTCAAACGGCAACGGAGCAATACACGATTACGGTGCAGACGCCGCCTTTGGAAATCACGGGCGTGCCGAGCGACATTACCGTCGATTGCGACAATGTACCCGACCCCGCCGAGCCGACCGTTGACGATGCGTGCTTTGAAGTGGATTTGGATTTTAACGAAACGGTGTTGAATACGATTTGTGAAACCTATATCATCGTCCGCACCTGGACGGCAACGGATGCCTGCGGTAATGTCGTGAGCGAAACGCAAAACATTACCGTCGAGGTCGAAGAACTCGGCTTGACGGGCATTCCCGCCGATATCACTATCGACTGCACACAGCCGATACCGCCGGTTGCCGACCCGCAGCCGACGAGCGATTGTTATGATGTGGAAATCGACTTCGGCGAAACCGTTGTCGGCGATACCTGCTCCGATTACAAAATCCTGCGGGTGTGGGTTGCCAACGATTTCTGCGGCAATCAAATCATGGAAATGCAAACCATTTTAGTCGAAGTGCCCGATTTGGAACTCACCAACCTCGCGCCCGATTTGACTTTGGAATGCGACGAAACCATCCCCGCGCCGATGGATCCGACCCCGATGAGCGACTGCTACGATACGGAGTTGGAATTTGCGGAAACCATCACACCCGGCGACTGCCCGGAAGAGTTTACGATTACGCGCAACTGGTCGGCTACCGACGACTGTGGTAACGTATTAACCCACGAACAAACGATTACCGTCATCGACACCGTCGGACCGGTCATCACCGTTGACCACCCCGATTTGGCAGGTGTGCCGAGCGGTTCGACTTTGACATACGATTGCTCCGAATTGATGAATTTAGCGGACGCCCCGGCCACCGCCGAAGACAACTGCGCGGACGGTCCGCTCGACGTCGAGTTTATGGAAATGAACGAATTCGGCGATTGCGAAGAAGACGGTTTTATCATTCGTATGGAGTGCTGCTGGAAAGCCGAAGACCCCTGCGGCAATCAAGCGGAATACTGCGTTACGGTTATCATTACCGACTCGCAGGCTCCCGTCCTCACGGGTGTGCCGGCCGACATTACAATTAACTTGGCGGAAGGCGACACCGTTCCCGAACCCGCCGACGTGACCGTGGAAGATGCGTGCAGCGACCCCGAATTGATTTTCACGGAAACCTCGGAAGCTCTGGATTGCGGCTACATTTTAACCCGCACCTGGTTTGCGGAAGACGACTGCGGCAACACGGTTTTCCAAAGTCAAATTATCACCGTCAACGACATCTGCGACTGCCCCGACATCGTGGTGACGGACGTCACGATTACCGAGGCGAATTGCAACCAAAACAACGGTTCTATCAGCGTCATAACGGAATTATCGGTTAACATTTACGACTTTATTCTGCTGCCGAATTTCGGAAACGCCAACGACGCGGGCAATGTCGTCACGGACTTACCGCCGGGCAGCTATTTGATGATTGTTAACCTGCCGGGTGTCGAGGATTGCGACGAAAAAATTTACTTTGACATTGTCGCCGCAGGTTGCAGCGATGAATTGCAAGTCAACATTGCCGACGGCGCAACGGAATACTGCATCGACGAAAGCGTCTTGGATTTCGAGGGAAATATTACCTCGGCGACGCTGTGTAATGCAGGAAATGCCAACACGGTATCGGCGAGCGAATTAAACGAAAATTGTCTGACGCTGACCGCAGCGGACGGCTTCGAGGGCTTGTCTCCCGACCAAATTTGCGTTGTCACTTGCTTCAACGGCAGCACGACGGACTGCGATACGACTTACCTCAACGTGACCGTGACGCCGGTCGATGTGCCTTGTGCGCTCGGCATTCAAGACATTGCGGTGGCGGATGATTTCTGTGGCTTGAGTCTCGGCAGCATCAACTTCAGCGTAGTCGGCGGCGAAGGACCGTTGGAGTTTGTTTGGTCGGACGACGTTTCACAAAACAACATTGCCACCGGACTGACGGCGGGCAGCTACTCCGTTACCGTGAACGACGCGGGCACCGGGTGCAGCACCGAGACGGCATTTACCGTAGGTGAAAGTCAATTGCCGCCTTTGGAAAATGACGCCGTAACGATTACGGATGTAAGTTGCGCGGGCGAGGGCAACGGACAAATTCAGTCGAATACGAGCGAAGAATATACGGTTTTCAACACGAGTAATATTCAAATCGGTACGACGCCGCTTTCCGGCTTACCGGCGGGCAACTACATCGTCGCGCAAATTACCGGCAACTGTACGGCCAACCTCAGCGTGGTTATCAATGACGGTGCGGAGGTGATAATTACCCCTACCGTCAGCAACGAAACCTGTACGACCGGCGACGGCAGTATCAGTCTCGAAATCGACGGCGGCGCGGCTCCTTATACTTACTTTTGGTCGCCGAATGTGAGCGACGCTGACTTTGCGGATAATTTGCCGGCGGGCAACTACGACGTAACGGTTATGGATGCCGGCGGCTGTACCGCAGTTGCGGAAGGCATCACGGTCGAACTCGATTGCGACGATTGTAATTTGCAATACAGCGAGACGATTGTCAATTTGACTTGTGACGACGCGACCGACGGCTCGATTGAAATAACGGCACAGGAAACTTATAACTACGCTTGGTCGCACGATGCGAACCTCACCGCCGGTGCGGCGATGAACCTCGGCGCGGGCAGCTACACGGTGACCATCAGCGAAATCGACGGCACTTGTACGGAAATCGAAACTTACGTGCTGACCGCCCCTGCGGCAGTTTCCGTTGCGGAAACAATCACGAACGAAACCTGCGCGGAAAACGACGGCTCGATTGCTCTGCAAATCAGCGGCGGCACGGCTCCATACGGCGTCGTGTGGAGCGACGGTAACAGCGATGAAACCCGCAACGACCTGACCGCCGGCACTTACGCGGCAACGGTCACGGATGCGGCGGGCTGTACCGCAGCGGTAAGCTACACGGTAGCCGACGACTGCGATCCGGTCAACTGCACGGACTTCATTCAGACCTCCGAAGACTTTGCCGGTACGGACAACTGCGACGACCCGATCGGCTACTGCCTCGATGTGCCGATTACCGATGTTTTTGGTTGGGATATTACTTTGAACGGAGCGGAATACACGCAATCATTGAGCGGTTGTGATTTCGATACGATTTACACTTACGATTACAGCGTGCTGCCGGGCGGCGGCGAAGACGGCCCTTACTCGGTCGTTTGGACGGTCAACGGTACGGAAAATACCGGCACTTTCGGCAATCCGATTATGCTGTTGATGTTTATGAACGACACCGACCCGGTCGGCAACTGGTTCTTAAACGCGGACGAAGAAACACTGACGGGCGGACGCACTTTCGTCGATTACGGCGACATGGTCATCACGCAAACGAGCACCGGCTCCCCGTCAACGCTCGCTGTCAGCGAAACGGCGACCCCCAACGGTACGCAGCTTCTCGTTGCCGAAGGCGAAAATGAATTGATTTTTACTCAACCCAACGGTTGCACGGACACGGTCAACGTCACGGGCTTATGCCTGACCACGGAAACGGTGGAAGTCACCGTCAATCAAGGCGAAGGCGGCACGTACTGCGCGGATACTTCGGAACTGCCGGGTGAGAGTTTCAACATCGAGTACAACTGCACGGTCTGCGACAACACCGCTATCGGTTTGGACAGCGAAGGCTGCTTTACCTACACGGGTGCGGTGGCAGGTCAGGATGTGATTGAAGTCGTGGCCTGCGATGAATTCGGGGTGTGCGACGTGACTTTCCTGATCATCAATGTCACGGATCAAAGTCCCGGCGAAGGTGCGGTTCCGATTATCAACGAAGACTTTTTCGAGACGGAAGTCAACATACCTGTTTTATTGAAGGTCGCGGACAACGACGTCATTCTCGGCGACATCACGGATTTCGGCATTCAGCGCACACCGGAAAATGCTTACGTGGACATCAATTTCGACAATACGATTTTGTATACCCCGGTCGAAGACTACTGCGGAGACGACGTGTTGACTTATTTCGTCTGCAACGAAACGGACTGCGGCTCGGCTCGCGTCAGAGTGCGTGTCCACTGCGAAGCACCGCAACCGGTCAGCGGCTTTTCCCCGAACGGCGATGAAAACAACGAGTTTTTCACGGTGAAAGGTCTGGAGCAATTCCCGGACAACGGCATCAGCATTTACGACCGTCGCGGCATTCTCGTGTACGAAACGACAAATTACAAGAACAACTGGCGCGGAAAATGGCGCGGAAACGACCTGCCCGACGGCACGTATTTCTACGTCTTACGCTACGACGGCGGCAAACGCGTGACGGGTTATGTGCAGATTATGCGATAAGGTTAAGGTTAAAAGTTTAGTCGTTTAGACTTAGGAGACTGACTGTCAGTAGATTATTCACATTTTTACGAGTGAATAGTCATGCAAGTCTGCTGAACCGAATAACATAAATAGTTTGGCAATTATTTAAACCCGAAGGGCGTGACGCGAGTCGCGCCTTTCGCTTTTGCAGACCTTGAGAGGCAGACAGGATTAGGGTTTAGACAGGATTAAAGGATTTTCTTGATTTTTTGCTTTTTACGGCG
This sequence comes from Saprospiraceae bacterium, assembly GCA_020629965.1. Lineage (GTDB taxonomy): Bacteria > Bacteroidota > Bacteroidia > Chitinophagales > Saprospiraceae > JAHDCG01. The sequence goes on from JAHDCG010000071.1 coordinate 29,278, forward strand.
ATTTGTCTCATAAGCCGAGCGGAGTCATATCGTAGCGTCGGTTTTAACCGACCTGCTAAAACTTAAAATTAGTCGGATAGCTTTTCGACTAAAGTCGATGCTACGGTGCGGGTGCATAAATTGTGAAAAAGGCGTAAATTTACTGCATGAAAAAATTTAACTTGGAGAGGATAATTAAATACGTCGTCGTTTTCGTCTGCTCGATACCGATGCTGCTTTGGTTTGCTTTCGGCTTTATGTCATGGGCATTTCCGCCCAAAAGTCTCTTCGTTTATCTTGTCAATAATACCGAGGAAACAATTTTTATCGGTCGGTATCAAGTCACCCGAGTTCTCTCCCCGGGGGACACTCTTTTGCTCAATCGTCGTTATGTGGAACGCACGCCGAGCACAAAAAACATCAAGTGCACCGATTACGGTTCCGTGCGTTTTTTGCGAAATTTAGCGGGAGAGGATTTATACGGTAATTTCGGGAAAGAAAAAGCGTGGAAAACGGAATATCCCACTTGGCGATTTAAGAAATGTTATTATCACGTCGGCGTTTGAGAAAACTTTCCGTAGCGTCGAGTTTATTCGACCTGCTAAAACTATAAATTATCCGGATATCTTATCGACTAAAGTCGATACTACGGTGCGGGTGGGTTACATCTCGTATTTTGACTTAAATGAAAAATATTCGACTGCAAATATGCCTTCCCAAATATTTCCCGTACCCAAAATAAAACCCCAATTTTGCGCTCAAATCATCTGCAAGGCAATACAACCCTTACAACAATTTACAACCTTTAAAACCCTTACTTCATGCGCGGAAATTCCTTCGGAAAAGCATTTACAATCACCACCTTCGGCGAGTCGCACGGCAAGGCCATCGGTGTCACCATCGACGGCTGTCCGGCGGGGCTGACTTTGGATTTGAATTTTATTCAAAGCGAATTAGACCGTCGCCGGCCCGGGCAATCCAAAATTGTGACGCAGCGCAAAGAAAGCGATACGGTGCAGATTCTGTCCGGCGATTTTGAAGGCAAAACGACCGGTACGCCGCTGATGCTGTTAATTTGGAATGCCGATGCGCGTTCTAAAGATTACAGTCATATTGCCGACCGCTTTCGACCTTCTCACGCCGATTTTACTTACCACGAAAAATACGGAAATCGCGACTATCGCGGCGGCGGTCGCTCCTCGGCGCGCGAGACGGCGGCACGGGTAGCGGCGGGCGCGATTGCGAAGTTGTTTTTGCGCGAAAAAGGCATCGAAATTAATGCTTACGTCAGTCAGGTCGGCGCAATTAAAACCGAAAAAAGCTACCCGGAACTCGACCTCGCCGACACCGAAAAAACGGCGGTACGCTGCCCGGATTTACCCGTGGCCGAGCAAATGATCGACCACATCAAAGCCGTCAAAAAAGCCGGCGACACTATCGGCGGTGTCGTCGCGGCGGTAGTGACCGGTTGCCCCGTCGGTTTGGGTGAACCCGCCTTTGACAAGCTGCATGCCGACCTCGCCAAAGCCATGCTGAGCATCAATGCCTGCAAGGGTTTTGAGTACGGTTCGGGCTTCGACGGCGTGACCATGCGCGGCTCGGAACACAACGATATATTCGTGAAAGAAGGCAATGAAATTAAAACGAAAACCAACTTTTCCGGCGGCATTCAGGGCGGCATTTCCAACGGCATGGACATTTATTTTCGCTGTGCTTTCAAACCCGTAGCGACGATTATTCCCGCGCAGGATTCGGTCGATGTCAAGGGCGAAAAAACGGAAGTCGTCGGCAAAGGCAGACACGACCCCTGCGTAGTGCCGCGCGCCGTGCCGATAGTGGAGGCGATGGCGGCTTTGGTGCTTATCGACCATTATTTGCGGGATTTGATGGTGAGGAGGGAGGATAGAGGGGAGAGGAGAGAGGAGAGAGGGTAGCCGGTGTTTTTTCGCGATTTT
>JAHDCG010000223.1:0-2498 GCA_020629965.1 Saprospiraceae bacterium
AACTACCAACCAATTATTAACCATGATTATCAAGACCAAAGGCATCATCATTCGCACCAAGAAATACTCCGAGAGCAGTATTATCGCGGATATTTATACGGAGGAGAAAGGGCTGCGGTCGTATATCGTAAGCGGAGTGCGGGCGAAAAAGTCAAAGTTTCCGCCGGGACTGCTGCAGGTGATGTCGTTGGTGGATATGGTGGCGTATCATCGGGATGAGAAGAGTCTGACGCGCATTAAAGAAGTGCGGGCGGCGCACGTTTATCAGCGGTTGCCCTTTGAGACGGCGCGGCGGTCGGTGGGCATTTTTATGGCGGAAATTACGCGCAAAACGATTAAGGAGTCGGAGGAAAATAAGGAATTGTTTGCTTTTTTGTTTGACAGTTTTGTGCTGTTGGATGAAACGGAGCATTCGGTGGCGAATTTGCACCTTTCTTTTATGGTAAATTTAAGCAGCTACCTCGGCTTTATGCCCGGCGGCGAAAGGACGGCAGACACACCGTTTTTTGATTTGAAAGAGGGAAATTTCGTGCCTTACGGCTTCGAGCATACCTACTTTTTGCCGGAAGATTTGAGTGCGATTTTGAATAAATTGCTGCTTTTTCCGCCGGAGCGGGCGCATGAGATTCCGGTCTCGCGGGGGCAGCGGAAGTTACTGGTCGGTCATCTGTTAGACTATTACGGGCTGCACATCGAGAATTTTCCGAAAATTAACAGTCACGGGATTTTGGAAGAAATTTTCGGGAGCGGTGACGGGGCGTAGCTTTTTTCGGCAGCGAACTTTTCGGGGCTTGTTGCTTTTTACCGGTAACGAAAGAGCAGGTTTCAACGACCTGTTTTCGTATTTTCTAATCAAAAAAATTAAAACCGAAAAGATGAAAAGAAAGGCAAAAGCACATTGGAAAGGAACGGGAAAAGAAGGCACCGGCACGCTCAACGGTCCGAGCGGTGTACTCGACGACACGCCGTACAGCGCGAAGTTGCGCTTTGAAAATGAAGACGGTAAAAAGGGTACCAATCCCGAAGAACTCATTGCGGCAGCCCACAGCGGTTGCTTCTCGATGGCTTTGGCGTTTGCGATCGAAGAGGAAGGACACGAGGCGGAATACCTCGACGTAGAGGCGATGACGCATGTGGATAAGGAAGGCGACGGCTATGCTTTTAAGCAAATCAAACTGAAATTGAAGGGCAAAGTACCGGGTATGGATAAAGCAAAATTTGAAGAATTGGCAAACGGGGCGAAGGAAAACTGCCCGGTGAGTAAGGCGTTGAGCGCGGTGCCGATTAGTTTGGAAACGGAATTTGTGACGGGATAGGAACAATCGGTATTTTTATTATCCGGCCCGGCACTCACGTACCGGGCTGAAGTGCCTCGTGCCGTTGGCACTTTTATGTTGAGGAAAGCAATTTGACAAATCTTGTCAAATTGCTTTATTCGTTTTTAGGATTAAAATATTTTCTCCGCGCAAGGTGCTCGAAGTAATCTAATGTCTAAAATTTAAAATCTCTCAACTAAAGTCTCCTAAAAGTAATAATTCCCCTCCCCTCCCCTCCGTCTTTTCATAAAGCCTTACTTTTGCAATTCTAAATTTCAAACTTCTTCAAATCACAAAATTTGCAAGTAAAAATAGGCACACGCGGCTCTAAACTCGCCCTTTGGCAAGCCGAATATACCAAGCTTTTGCTCGAAGAGCAGGGCGCGGAGGTCGAACTCGTCATCATCAAAACGAAGGGCGACCGTATTCAGGATATCGGTTTTGCGAAAATGGAAGGCAAAGGCTTTTTTACCAAAGAAATCGAAGATGCGCTGCTGCGCGGTGACGTGGATTTGGCAGTGCATTCCATGAAAGATATGCCGACAAACTCGCCCGAGGGCTTGGTGATTACCGCCGTCAGCTACCGCGAAAATCCGGCGGATTGGCTCATTATTCGCAAGGATAAAACGACGGAAAATAAGCTGCTGAAGCTGCCCGAAAACGCGACGGTCGGCACCTCTTCCGCCCGCAGAAAGGCGCAAATGCTGCATTTTCGCTCGGATGTAAACTTACAAGACATTCGCGGTAACGTGCCGACGCGCCTGCAAAAACTGCGCGACGGCGGCTTCGATGCCATCCTGTTGGCGGCGGCGGGCATCGAGCGTTTGGAGATTGATTTGACGGAATTTACGGTCGTCAAACTGCACCCGAAAGAAATGGTACCGGCACCCGCGCAGGGCGTTTTGGCGTGGCAAACTTGTACGGAGGATAAGAAGATTCGTCGCCTCTTGAAAAAGCTGCACAATGCGGACACGGCGGCGGCAACCAACGTCGAGCGCAAAGTCCTCAACCTTTTTCAAGGCGGCTGCCAAATGCCGCTCGGTGTCTATTGCGAACGCGACCACAGCGGCAATTATCACGTACAGGCGGCCATGGCGGACAGTTGGGACGCGCCGGTGAAACGGGTTTCGGTGTCGCAGAGTACGGCGGCGGGCTTGGCGGAGAAAGTGGTGGAGAGGTTGA
>JAHDCG010000223.1:2598-5414 GCA_020629965.1 Saprospiraceae bacterium
AAAGCCGTTTTCTGATATTCAGAAAACGGCTTTTGTAGTTTGCCTCGTAGGTGTTGCGCCGGCAACCTAAACGATTAAACGCCTAAACCCTTAAACACCCTACACAACGTGCAATCTCGCTTGTCTTGCCAACAACTTTTCTTCCGATTCCTCGCGGTCGGGGTCGGGTACGCAGCAATCTACGGGGCAGACGGCGGCGCATTGCGGCTCCTCGTGAAAACCCTTGCACTCGGTGCATTTGTCGGGTACGATGTAATAATAATCGTCCTCGACGGGTTCTAATTTTTTATCGACGGGTACTTCCGTGCCGTCTTCCAGTTCGTAAGTACCGGAGACTGCCGTGCCTTCTTCCATCGCCCATTCGATGCCGCCTTCGTAGATGGCAGTGTTCGGGCATTCCGGCTCGCAGGCGCCGCAGTTAATACATTCGTCAGTTATAATGATTGCCATAGAGCAGGGATTTTTTGATTTAAGAAAGTGTGTTAATCGGCCCCTAACCCTCCACGACTAAAGTCGGGACAGGCCGGAGCGGGGGAACTTTCTTCGTTTCTGATATTGCGGTAAATCTCGGCTTTTTCGCTTCGACCTTTTCACACTTAACGCAAATCAAGTAATATTTTTTCTGAAATTTTTCGCAAAGCAAGCGCAAAAATAATGCAAGCCGGGCGAAAAGCCTAACCGGCTGTCGGTGCTAATTTCACTTTCAAACCGTCGAGGTCGTCGGTCAGTTTAATTTGACAGCCTAAGCGCGAATTATCTTCCACAAAAAAGGCTTGGTCGAGCATGTCCTCTTCGTCTTCCGACGGCTCGGGCAGCTCGAAGTCATTCTGTACATAACAGTGACAGGTCGAACACAAAGCCATACCGCCGCAAGTCCCCTCGACGGGTAACTCGTAAGCCTTGCACAGCTCCATTAAATTCATGTTCATATCGGTCGGCGCATCCAACTCGTGCGGTTGGTCTTCGCGGTCGATGACGGTTATTTTTACCAATGTTGTAAGATGTTAGACGTTAGATATTAGATTTTAGACTGCTCAGCGGCTCTCTCCTCTTTCAGACTTAGACTTTAAACGCCCGACGGCTCTACTCTCTACTCTCTACTCTCCGCTTTACGCCGCTGCCTCCTCAAATCCGTTCACACCCGCTACCGTCGTGTATTTAAACGACAATTTTTGGTCGGGGTGAATGATTTTAAACGCCGACTGTACCGCCATCGTTGCCTCGTGAAAACCGCACAAAATCAGTTTTAGTTTGCCCGGGTAGTTATTTATATCGCCTACGGCAAAAATACCGGGGACGTTGGTCGAGTAGTCGCGGGTATCGACGTCGATGGCGTTTTTAGTGATATTCAGACCCCATTCGGCAATCGGACCGAGTTTGGGTGCAAGACCGAAAAGCGGGATGAAATGGTCGGTTTTTTGCGACTTTTCGCCCGCCGTTTTGTGCTTGATGACGACTTCTTCGAGTTTGTCCGCGCCTTTCAGACCGACGACCTGCGCCTCGGTAATCAGGTCGATTAAACCCTCTTTCGCCAAATATTGTACCTTTTCTACGCTGTCCAAAGCGCCTCGGAAACTCGTGCGGCGGTGTACCAATGACACGCGCTTTGCGACATTTGCCAAGAAAATCGTCCAGTCGAGGGCAGAGTCACCGCCGCCGGCAATGACGACTTCTTTGTCGCGGTAAATTTCCGGGTCTTTAATGATATATTCCACGCCTTTATCCTCAAAATCCGTGATATTGGAAATAGGCGGCTTGCGCGGCTCGAAACATCCGAGACCACCGGCGATAAAAATGACCGGCGCGACGTGTTCCGTACCGCGTGAAGTGGTCAGTTTGAAGCGACCGTCCTCTAATTTTTCGATGCTTTCAGCGCGCTCGCCGAGCGTAAAACCGGGCTTGAACGGCTCGATTTGTTCCATCAGATTTTTCACCAAATCACCCGCCAAAACAGACGGATAACCCGGAATATCGTAAATAGGTTTTTTCGGATAAATTTCCGTTAATTGTCCGCCGGGTTGCGGCAGACTGTCCACCAAATGGCAGCGCAGTTTTAATAATCCCGCCTCAAATACGCCGAAAAGTCCGCAGGGACCGGCACCGATGATAAGAATATCCGTTTCAATCATTTTTCTTCTTTTTTAGCGTTGACTTACTGCGTCAACTTCTCTGCTTTATTTGCTGCCGCAAATATGATAAAGTTTTTATATAGGTGCCGACCAAATAACTTGCCGGACTTACAATTTGTTTTTATTTTACATCCAAAAAAAAGCGTTCTTTACGTTTTGTAACCGCCCCGATGCGCTTGTAAAACTTAATCGCCCGCACGTTAAAATCGGGAGTTTGCCATTGTATCAGCGGGCAATTTTCCTTACGTGCCTCTGCCGCAATGCGCTTTACCAACTGCTCTCCGATACCTTGACTTCTCGCCTCTTCGCGCAAAAAAAGACAGTCCATGTAGTAATAAAAGTCCGCATCCCAAGTCGAAAACTGCGGCGCGTAAGTCGCATAACCCAAAAGTTTTTCACCCGTTTCCGCTACCAAACAACGGGCGGCGGGTCTTGTTCCGAAAAAATGCTTTTTTAAGGCTGCCGCTTTGCCCGTCGCATCGTAATCCGCCTGCTCGTAAGCTGCGTGTAAGGCACATAACCGGATGATTTCGGGCAAATCCCGTTCTTCCGCAAATCTGATATTTACCATGGTTTTCCGTTTTTGACGAAAGTAAAATTTGTTTTGCGGATAAATAACGACGGAAGGCGAAATATAGTTTTGCGGTGCGATGTACGATGTACGATGTACGATGTACGAATTACGAT
>JAHDCG010000224.1 GCA_020629965.1 Saprospiraceae bacterium
TGTCTGTCCTCCAAATGCCTGTCCAACTCTTCGAGTACGCGCCGTTGGTAGGCACGCCACGGATATTTGAATTTTGCGGTGGGCGGAAAGGCAGTCATTGTTTTACTGTTACATTTCTGACCGGTAAATGTAAGGAAAATTCGGAAACTCTGATTTTTTTTTTGCATTCTACTTTTTATCACATTTCTTACTGTGCAAGAGAGAAAATAACCCCTTTCTCCAAACGAACATCTCCCCCTTTCGCCCCGTTTTCCGGTCGATTATTTCTACCAAAAAAATATGCTTTTGCCTTCGTGAAAGTAAAAACAGACATCATGCAAAATCCGATTTCTCTCGCTCTTATCGGCAGCGGCGCGACGACCGTTTTTCTGCTGAAAAATATTTTAAATCATCTCGATACGCTCTCCGAAAACCTAAAAACCCTCGCTGTTTTCGAGAAATACGACAGCATGGGGATGGGCATGCCTTACAATCCGAAAACTACCGATATTTATAATCGTTCGAATATATCTTCGGAAGAAATACCGGAATTGGTCGAGTCGTTTGCCGATTGGCTCCGGGCGCAGGAGGAGTCTGTTTTACAGGAATTGCAGCTGACCGATGTAAAAATCAGCGACTCGGAAGTCTATAATCGCTTGGCTTTGGGCAAATATTTGCAGGCGCAGTATAACAAACTTGTCAAAAAAATAGAGGCGCGCGGCGTCGAAATTCAACAATATGCCGACACGACCGTGACCGACCTCAAAGACCTCGGCACGGGCGTAGAATTGGTCGCCGAAAGCGGGCGTACTTTTCTCGCCGACCGCGTCATTACGGCTACGGGACATTACTTTTACGAGTCCGATCGACCGGAGCACGGCTACTACGCCTCGCCGTGGCCGATTTTTAAGTTGCTGCCCCCCGAGTCGGGTTTTTACAATTTCACCGTCGGTCTGTTGGGGTCTTCCCTGAGCGCGTTCGATGTCGTGTCTTCTTTGTCGCACCGTCACGGTATTTTTAAAGAAAAGAGCGACGAATATATTTTTGAATTGTACCCGGAAGCCGAAGGTTTTAAAATCGTGCTGCACGATGCTAACGGTTGGCTGCCGCATTTACAGTACGAACAAAAATATCCGATGCGGGAAATTTATCGGCATGTAAATCGGGAAGACTTGCTGCAATTGAAAGACGAGAACGGCTTTTTGCGTCTCTCCGTGTTTTTCGACGAGGTGTGTCGCCCCGCTTTAGAAAAAGCATTCAATGCCGACCGAGACGGAGATATGTGTACGCATTTGGCGGGTGACGATTACAAATTTTCGGATTTTATCGAAGAAATGACCGAGCGACATACGCACGAAAAACCCTTCGAGGGTATGCGCGAAGAACTGAAACCGGCGACGGACTCGGTCGAAAATGATAAACCGATTCATTGGAAAGAAGTGACCGACGACTTGATGTACTGCCTGAATTATCACGCGGAACTGCTGTGCGCGGAAGACCGCTTATTCTTCGAACAGAAAATCATGCCCTTTCTCATGAATATCATTGCTGCCATGCCCCTGCCCTCGGCGAAAATGCTGTTGGCAATGCACGCTTCGGGTCATTTGGAATTAAAAGCGGGTAAAATCGACTTGGAAAACATCAAAACGGAAGGCGGCAAAACCAAAATTACCGTTACCGATGCAGATGATAACACGGAAGAAATCGAGTACCGCATGTTTGTGTCCTGCGGTGGTCAACAAGCCGTCGATTGGGCGCATTTTCCGTTTCCGTCGCTGAAAAAAGACGGCACGGTACGGCGGGCACGGGCGGCATTTGCACAATCCGAAAAAGCAAAAACCGCAGACCTATCCCCGGAAGATATTATTCGGAAAAACGGTACGACTTTTTACCTTTCCGGCGGCATCGACATCACGCCTGATTATCGCGTTATCGGCGCAGACGGACAGCCGAACGACCGGATTCTTAATGCGGCATTTACGCACACTATGGGCGTGCGTCCGTATTCTTACGGTCTGCAGGCTTGCAACGAAACGGCCCGCCTGCTGACGGAGGGCTTGGTGCAGCGAGCGAAAACAGAAACCGAAACAGCTGTGAATTGATGTTGTCGGCGAGGCGAAAATCGGAAACAAGGCGGAATTTAATTTTTATCCGAATTCGCCGTCTCACGGCAACTATTTTTCTCTATATTTGCCCGTCTCTCCTTTTTCCCTCCCGGCTTGCGAATGTCTTCGGAAATCCACGCCGGTACTTTTTCGGTTTGCACAAACAGTTCACAAAATCTATCGACCCACTGTCGGCGCACGGCTAAGGTCGGTGCCAATATCAAGGTCGGGCGGTTTAACCGCAGCATGGTTTCTAAACCCAAAACCGTCTTCCCCGAGCCGGGCGGCGCGATGATGTGCAGGTGTCTGTCCTCCAAATGCCTGTCCAACTCTTCGAGTACGCGCCGTTGGTAGGCACGCCACGGGTATTTGAATTTTGTGGTGGGCGGGAAGGCGGTCATTGGATTGCTTTGCTTTTTTATCGTGTTGTAAATGTAGGGAAAATTTACGTTTTGAGTCTTTCGTTTTTGCTCTGACACATTAATCGCCGTTCATAAAAAACACCCGCGCCGTAACTAAATAACGCGGGCATTTTACTGTATTTTTCTTTTTAATCCAAAAGCGACATATCTCCGCTAATCGTCTCTTTGCTGCCGTAGGCAAAAATAATTTCCGCAAACCACACATAAACGCCGCTGTCGGCGGGCTTGCCGTTTACCGTGCCGTTCCAGCCGGCGGCGGGTTCGTTGGCATTGATATTTTCATTGGTGAAAAATAAATTTCCCCAACGGTCATAAACTGGCATACGGGTGATTTGACTTACCCGTTCGTCGGCGTTAATGTAAAACACATCGTTGATGCCGTCGTCATTCGGCGAAAATGCCGTCGGTACAAAAATCTTTCGACTGCGGGGCAATACTTGTATTTGGGTCGAAGTGGTTGTCGAACAGCCGTTTTCGTCGGTGACGGTAACAAAAATCGGCATGCTTTCTACGGCGGTCAGTAAAGGAGTCGGGCAAGTCGTGCAGTTTAAACGCGGGGTGTCGTTCCAACTTATCTGCGCGAGTGTCGCATTTGTGGCAACGGAAAGAGTCAAAGTGTCGCCGACGTATATTTCCGGTTGCGGTACTAAAATATCCGCAAAGAGCGATTCGGGTTCGGTCAGGATGATTTCGCGGACGGCGGTGCAGCCGTTTGTATCGGTCACGGTCACGGTATAAATGCCGGCGGGTAAGTCGTTAAAATCGTCGATGTTTTCATCCGTTGCTGATATTTCGGAAATATAAGGTGCATTTCCACCGGAAATATTCTCAATTAAAATTTGACCGTCGTCGGCATCGAAACAGGAGACATTTTCCGAAATGAGCGTAAAATCAACGGGCGCGGAGGGCGAAACCGTCATTTCGTCGGTCGCCGTACATCCGTTTTCGTCGGTGAGGGTGACGGCGTAGCTGCCTGCGGTTTGCGCGAGAATTTCGGCGTCGGTCGCTCCTGTATTCCACAGATAGTCGGCAGACAGCGTTGCACTTTCGGCGGTCAGGCTAAAGATACTGTCCACGCAGCTTTCGCCGTCGGCAGCGATACTCACGGTCGGCAGCGCAGCCGTCGTCACCTGCCGGACTACGGTGCTGTCGCAGCCTTGTGTACTTGTGAAAGTGAACGGGAACGCGCCTTCCGCGCTGAGAACGGTATTTTCGTACACAAAACTTTCGCCGGCGCACAGCAGTGTATCTAAGAAGATTTCGGCGGCGGGCAGCACATCGAGCGTCAAAGTGAGTAGGCTGTCACAACCCGCTGCGGTCGTAAAACTTTCGGTATAAACGCCGGCTTCGGTCAGTATTTCATCGAAGAAAGGATAGCTTTCGCCCGCGCAGATGACCGCGCTTTCATCGGCGGAAAAACTTTCCGTAAAAATCAAATTGACGCAAACCGTGGAGTCGCAGCCCGCCGCATTGCCGAACGTACTGCACAGCAAAGCATCGGCGGTGTAAGTCTGCCCCTCGTATGAGTAACTTTCTCCGGTGCAAAGCTGCACGGTCTGCGTCGCGGTTTCGCTCGTACCGAAAGTCAACTCGACGCTGTCCGTCTCCGTGCAGCCCGCCGCATTCGTTACCGTTACGGCATAAGTTCCGGAGCCTTCAGCAGAAAACGTATTGTTATTTGTGCCGTCTTGCCAAGTATAGACACTCGTCGGGTCATTCGGCAGAGACAACAAATAAGTTTCCGTATCACATAGATTTTGGTTATCGCCCAAGTCCGGGGTCGGTAAGGGCTGCACGCCGATATTGATAAATGCCGTGTCGCCGGGACAATAAACGCCGGCGGTCGCGTAATAAAAGACGCCGGTCGGCTCGGCAGCGGGGTCGAAAATCAAGTCGCCGTCGGCGGTCGTTTGTAACCAAGTCCCCCCCGTTACAGCATCGTCTGACAGTAAATCGGTCAGCGCAAAAGCCGGTGCGTCCGCACAGACATCGAGAGCGTTATCCGCTCCGGCCGATTCGGGCTGCTCGAAATAAAGAGTCGTGTGAGCCGTCAAGACCTCGTCCGCGTCACTCGCATACACATTAACGACGAGCGTACGCTGCGACGGTACGGTCGTGCCGACCGGGGTCAGCAGATACTCGGTCGCCTGCAATGCCTCGGCGTAGGTATTGCTCGGCGCGATAGTGTTATCCGTCGGGGTAAAACGCAGGTAAGTCGTGCCGCTGCCCGCTGCGCTGAGACCCGCCGGCACGGTCGCTGCGGTCAGACTCTCGCTGTAATCGGGGCTGCCGACTGCGGTAACGGCTACGGTCACCGAGTCAACGGCATAACCGGAAACCAAAGTAACATCGACGTCGGCGACGGCGACGGCGGCGGCAGTCTGCACACAGAGCGTGTCGAGGTAATCTGTCCCCGTAGCTCCGCTGCTGTTGTTGCTATCCAAATCGAGAGAAAAGTCGCAGTCGGAGGCTTGAAATTCTTGTACGGTGGTTAGGTCGTAGATGACTTGACCTGTCAAATTACAGCCGGCAGAAATTAGATTTCCCGTTGTAAAATCAACCGTAAAAAATTCACCGGAAGGAGCAGCAGCTAAAGTAACCGACTCCTGACAATCAACAACGAAGGTAGTAATTCCGTAAATAGCAAAAACATCTCCACCGGTATCAGATACAAACGCAATCTCACTCTGTTCCGGATTTTCAATGTTAACTCGAACCATTCTGTTGTCTTGCGAAGCGAGGTATAATTCACCCTTATTAAAAGTTAAGTCTCCCGCAGACCCCATTCCTTCCGGCAAATTTCCGACTACGTTATATACTCCCGAGAATATGTTGTAAATCGCAAATCTTAATCCGCCGGCAAGGTATAAGTTTCCTTCGGTATCTGCGGTCATTGCGTTGTAGTT
>JAHDCG010000072.1:0-6878 GCA_020629965.1 Saprospiraceae bacterium
CCAAAAAAGCGGTGATGCCCCACTTGCCGAGTTTGGGATTCAGATTGGCAAAAACAAGCGCGACATCGGCAATCGGAGCCAAAGTGATATAGCGTTTTTTGCCGTTTAAAAGGTAGCCGCCCTCCGTTTTTTTCGCCGTCATTTGCAGCGCAAAAACGTCGCTGCCCGCCTCCGGTTCCGTCAGCGCGTGACAGCCGATTTTCTTTCCCGAAGTCAAATCCGGCAAATATTTTTCGCGCTGCGCTTCATTACCGAAATGATACAGCGGCATTTGCAGCGTCCACATTTGCGCATTGAGCGCGAAAGCCAGACCGTTGTCCGGGCAGCCGCGCCCCAATCCTTCCATCGCCAGTACCGCCCGCATCAGTTCGACTTCATCCGTCGCGCCGCCGTACTTTTTCGGGACGGACAAGCCTTGAATACCGAATGCCGCACATTTATTCCAACTTTCGCGCGGAAATTCTCCCGAACGGTCGGCGGCAATAATGTCGTGTTGCAACTCCTCGCGGGCAAAAGCGGCTACTTTTTCTTGGAAAGCGAGGTGCTCTTTTTGCGGGGCGAAGTTCATGTTGTTTTGAGGAGAGAGGTGAGAGGGGAGAGGAGAAAGAGCCGGTACTCAGCGGTCACCAAATCCGATTGATTTCTTTCTCCTTTCGTTGTTGTTTTGTAATTCATTGTTTTAAAAATTTCAATTTCTTCCCCTCGAGTTATTTCTTAAATCCTCTCTCCTCTCCTCTTTCCTCGCAAAAATCAAACAACTCACCCCCTCTCTCCTCTCTCCTTTTCCCCTCTCTCCTCCCTAAAACCGATAAATAAAATTCCCCCGAATAAAGAAAGGCGTACCCGGCGTGAAGTGAATTTCCTCGACGCTTTCCGTTTCGTTGCGCAGGCGGCTTTCCGTAGCAAATTGGGTTTCGTTCCAGTCTTGGTCAAACAGATTTTCGATGACAAAACCGAGCGTGATTTTCTTCCACGAGTAGTTCGCATTCAAGTCGGTAATCAAGTAGCCCTCCGCCGTGATGCTGTCGTCTTCGTTGGCGGGGCGGTCGGCGAGCCAACGGTAATTGATGCCCGCATTGAAGTTGTTGCTTTTGTAATACAGACCGCCGACCGAAGTCAAAGTCGGTGCCAGCGGAATGAAATTTTCGCCCTCCGGGTCGTCGAGACTGCGCGGTATGGCGTAGTTAAAATCGGTGTTGGCGAAAAGGTTGTCGGTAATTTGCAGACGTGCGCCGACGTCCACACCCATACGGCGGGTGCGCCCGGAAGGCTCTACGATACCCGCGTCACCGACATAAACAAATTCTTGTTCGAGTTGCAAATACCACAGCGCGGCGTTGAAAATTAAGCGTCTTGTCGGCTTCAAAATCGTACCTAAATCTGCGCCGTAAGCGGCGGGCAGAGTGGTTCGATTTGGTTCGCTGACCACCACGCGGGTGTCATTGGAGTGGAAACCGATACCGGATTTGAGGAACAACTGCACATCGCGGTTGACGTTATAAATGAAGTTCAATTTCGGACTGACAAAAGCCTTTTGTTCGGCTTGGGTGTTGTAGAGTGTTTGCAGATTATCGACGTAGTTGAAGTTGAAATAATCGACGCGCAGACCGGGTTCAACCAGGAGAGGACCGAGGTCGAATTCGGCTTTGGCATAAGCAAAAAGATTGGTTTCATCCACGTCGCCGAGGCTGAGTTCTTCGAGGGTCGTCTTGCGATTCAGCGTGCGGGCGAGGGTGTTGCCGTCGATATTGTCGTAGCGCAGACCGACACCGGCCTGAAACAAGGTCGAGATATTATCACCGACAAAAAAGGAGTGATTGAATTGACTTTCGGCACCGAAGATTTGGCGGCTTTCCACCTGACGAATTTGGTCACCGTTAATCGGGTCTTCCAGGAAGAAAGTAAAATTGGAGAACAACTCAAAGTCGTACAGCGAGTAGTAAACCGTGTTTTTGACGAAAGTCTGATTGTTAATCGTGCGGTTAAAACCGAGTGCGATGTTGGTGCGCGAAGTCTGTCCGCCCTCCGTGTCGTCGATGGCACCGAAGCGCGTGATGAGACCGGAGTCCACGGCGCGTTGCGGTATCTGACCCGAAGCATCCCATTTACTGGTAAAGTGCGAGGCGGTAAATGTCATTTTGCCGAGGTCGCTGACCTGTCCGGAGTATTTCAACATCACATTGGCGCGGTTAAAATTTTGCGAAGACTCGAACGGACCGTCCGTTTGCAAAAATTCGGTAGCTATATAGGCGTTGTGTTTTTCGCTGCTGACCAAATCGAGCAAACCGACGGTGCGCAAGGTATTAAAACTACCGACTTCGACTTTGACCTGCGAAGCGTCGAGTTTGTCCTTGGTGCGCATACTCACGTAGCCGGCGGTGGCAAAATTTCCGCGGTCGGCGTAGTACGTGCCTTTGCCGAAGTCGATATTTTCGATGGTTTCCGGAATGACAAAGTGCAAATCCGCGTAGCCCTGTCCGTGAGCGTGCGAGACCATGTTGACAGGCATGCCGTCCACGGTGAGGGCAACGTCGGTACCGTGGTCGATGTCAAAACCGCGTAAAAATATCTGCTCGGCTTTACCGCCGCCGGCGTGCTGACCAATGAAAAGACCGGGCACGGTGCGGAGTACTTCCTGCGAAGAAACAACGGGATTGAGTTTTAAATCAATATCGGAAACGAGGTTGGTTTGCTTAGAAGACTGCCCGACAACAACTTCGCCGAGGTCGAAAGCGGTTTCTTCGAGTTCGATTTTCAACGGTTGCAAATCTTTAAGGACGATGCGCTGCGTTTCAAAACCTAGGAAAATAAAATTAACGGTATCGCCGACGGCGACATTTTTTAAGGTAAAAAAGCCGTTTTCATTGGAGTGCGTATGAATTTCCGTAGAAGATTTCAAGACATAAGCACCCGGTATCGGGGTTTTTTCGGTGTCGGTGATTGTTCCCGAAATTTCCTGCGAAAAGGCAAGAACGGGCAGTAAAAGAAAGAAAAGAGAGTGTAAAAGGTTGGTTCTCATGCAAATCAATTTAGATTTAAGTTTAAAGTCAGGTTCGAAAATACCTACGCAATCCGGTTGTAAGTCGGTTTAACACAGACTCACGAGGAACGCAAAGGTCTGTCTTTTGTTGACGTTACGGAAACTTTGATTTGTCTTGAATCGGAAACTTTACATATTTATTTTGTCTGAAAAAAGTAATTTTGTCGCCGATTGACCCGTAAAGCGCAAAACCTTCGTAAGTTGCGGCGTTCTGATTTGCTAACCAAACTCTACGAAAAATTAATATTTTACAAAAACTACGGACTGTGTTTTCGCGCAGCGAGCAACTGAAATTTGTGTGGTTGCTGCTGGCTATCCTGTTAATGGGCTTTCTGGAAATCGTCGGCATTGCCTCAATTTTGCCGTTTATGCAGTTGCTCGCCGAAGAAAACGCCATCGAAAACAGCTCGAAACTGACGCGCGTTTACGAGTTTTTCGGCTTCCGGTCGCACCGAGGCATGTTACTCGCGGCGGGCTGCGGCGTCATTTTGCTCATTACCGTCTCCAATCTTTTTTCCGCCTTTGCCGTCTGGCTGCAATTTAAGTTCTCGTGGCAAGCCGCGCACAACCTCGGCACGCGCCTGCTGCGCACCTACCTGCAAAAACCTTACAGCTATTTTTTGCACAAAAACACCTCCGAACTGCGGGCGTATCTCGTCGGCGAGGTACACGGACTGACGAGCGGCGTGCTGATTCCGATATTGGAACTGCTGTCGAAAGGCACGGTTTCGCTCGTGATTTTCGGACTCTTGGTTTGGGTCGATTGGCGCGTTGCTTTTACGATGGCGAGCGTACTCGGCGGCGCTTACGTGCTGATTTATCTGTCGCAACGCAAGCTGTTAAGCCGCCTCGGTGAGCGCAGAATCGAAAAAAATCTGCTGCGTTACAAGACCTTAGCCGAACTGCTCACCGGCATCAAAACCGTTAAAGTCAGCGGCACGCAGGACTTTTTCTACAAACGCTACAAAAATGCCTCCGACGATTTTTGTCACATTCAGCCAAAGGTCAGTATCATTATGGCTCTGCCGCGCTACATTTTGGAGATTTTTGCCTTCGGCGGCATCTTGGCGGTGACGCTTTATTTATACACCTCCGGCGGAAATATTCAACAGGCTTTGCCGCGTTTGAGTCTGTATGCGGTGGCGGGTTTTCGGCTGCTGCCGGCTCTGCAACGGGCCTTTACGGCGGCTTCGCGCATCAAGCACTACGCGCCGGTTTTGGATAAATTGCGCCCGGATTTGGAAGAGGCTCTGCACAATGCGCAGACTTTGGAAAACACCGCCGCGCCCCTCCCCTTTCACGAAAATATTGCGCTGCGCAAGGTCGATTTTCGCTACGCGAATTTGCCGCAGTTGGTTTTGGACAGCTTTAATGTAAGCATTCAGAAAGGCGAAATCGTCGCATTTATCGGCTCGACGGGTGCGGGAAAAACCACGCTCATCGACATCATCGTCGGTTTGCTCAATGCGACCGGCGGGGGTTTATACGTTGATAATCAATTAGTTGACAAAAGTAAACAAGCCGCTTGGCAAAAGCAACTCGCCTACGTGCCGCAGGAGGTTTTCCTGTTTGACGACAGTATCGCCCGCAATATCGTACTCGGAATGGCAGACGAAAAAATAGACCGTAAAAGACTCATCGCCTCGGCAAAAACGGCAGACATTCACGATTTTATCGACGCGGAACTGCCCGAGGGCTACGACACCCAAATCGGTGAACGCGGCGTTCGACTCAGCGGCGGACAACGACAGCGACTCGGTCTGGCGCGTGCCCTGTATCGCAACCCGCAGGTCTTGGTACTCGACGAGGCAACCTCCGCACTCGACAGCATCACGGAAAAAAGCATCATCGACTCACTCAAAAATCTGCCGGACGATATGACAATCATCATCATCGCACACCGACTTTCTACGGTGCGTCACGCCGATTGCATTTATCTTTTGGAACAAGGAAAAATCACGGCGCGCGGCGATTATTTTTCTTTGCAGGAGACGAATTCGGTGTTTCGGGAGATGACGGAGTTGTCTTGAAAGGATGTTTATTTTTTGATGCGGCTATTTGTTTATTTGGCTTTTGCCGTAACCCCGCATAAACGAATAAACAGATAAACGAATAAACAACACAAATGACAAGATTTTACCAATACCTTTTCGCTCTTCTTTTACTGCTCACAGCAGGCAATCTTGCGGCGCACGAACCCGACCATTCTTACCTCTACATGCGTATCTACGGCGAAGCGATGGGCGGTCGCGTAGAAGTCACCGGTGCGGATATTAACCAAATTCTGGGCTTCGATATTAACGAAGAATTGCAGCAGGACGAACTGCAAACCTATTTGCCGACCCTGCAAAAATACATTAAGGAAAAAGTGCGTTTTTCCGCCGACGGCAAACAATATCCGATACGTTTTATCGAGCCGGAAATCCTGTCGCTCAACGAAACCGTAGATTTCCTCCGCTGTCATTTTGAACTCGACGACGTTGCAACACTGCCCGAAAAACTCGACATCGAATACAATGTTTTTTTGGACGAAAAAGACACCCAACGCGGCGTTTTAATCGTCGAGTACAACTGGAAAGCGGGCATCGTCAACAATCAGGCACTCATCACCAACATCTTCGGCGGCGATAATCGCACCGAAACCCTGACCCTTGCCGAGAAAGGCATTTGGAAAGGATTTTGGGCACTCATCAAACTCGGCGTATGGCATATCTGGATTGGTTTAGACCATATTTTGTTTATCGTCGCTCTCATTTTGCCCGCCGTCGTCGTCCGCCTGCGCGACGAAAAGAACATCGAAACCGAGCCGGCGGATGACTCCTACTCTTCCGTATGGCGACCGGTCGCGCGTTTCAAACCCGCGTTTTTTTACATTCTGAAAATCATTACTTTCTTCACTATAGCCCACTCGATTACCTTGGCTTTGGCTTCCTTGGAAATCGTCACGCTGCCTTCGCGGTGGGTCGAAACCATTATTGCTTTTTCCATTGCCTTAGCCGCCTTGCACAATATTACGCCGATTTTTAAAGCCAAAGAGTGGATAATCGCTTTTGTTTTCGGACTGTTCCACGGTTTCGGTTTTGCGAGCGTGTTGGGCGAAAAAGGACTGAGCGGCGACTTCATGGTGCTGTCATTACTCGGTTTTAATGTCGGCGTCGAAGTCGGTCAGGTGCTGATTATCTGCGCCGTGTTTCCGCTTTTATTTTTGCTGCGCAAGTTCAAGGTCTATCCGAAAATTTTGGTGTACGGCTCGGTGTTGCTGATTTTTATTTCGTTGTATTGGTCGATTGAACGGGGTTTTGACGTGGATTTGCCGCTGGGGGCTTATTTTTGGAGGGTGATTGGGATGTTTTGACGTTGTTGGAGTCGTTAGAAATGGTTGGAATCGTTGGAGTCGTTTTCCAAGCGTCACAAATTTTCTTAACCTGCGACCCTTTGCACTTAGAGACGTCGTACTCGACATCCGAAGTGAGAGTGAAAAGCAGAGTTCAATATCGCCAGTTTGACCTTCGACGTGCAATTGCACATCTCTACAAAGCCGACAGGAATGAGAAAAATATAATATTTCGGAATTTGTAAAATCCCGGTTTTGTACAGGCGCGGGAAAACGCGTCTCGGGCGTAAACGGCAAACAACATTTTGCAAACAAAATATCCCGCTCCGATAATCGCATTACGAATGCTGCCGAGCGGCAAAAATCGAAAGGCAAGAAGCCATCCACCGTAAAAACCGTCAACCGTCCACCGTAAAATCGTCAACCGTCCACCGTAAAACCGTCAACCGTCCACCGTAAAAACCGTCAACCGTCCACCGTAAAATCGTCAACCGTCCACCGTAA
>JAHDCG010000072.1:6978-30913 GCA_020629965.1 Saprospiraceae bacterium
AAACCGTCAACCGTCCACCGTAAAACCGTCAACCGTCTTATGAAAAACACCCTCGACCTTTGGCGCGCCCGCAAGCAAAAAGCAGCGGTTGTCGTGCGTATTTCGCCCCGCCCCGCCGGAGTGCCGGTGCCTCTGTCGCGCGGGCAGGAGCGTTTGTGGTTTTTGCAGCAAATGCAGCCCGACAATCCGTTTTATCAGTACGCGCACGTTTATGATTTTCGGGGGGCTTTGCATATTACCGCGCTGACCGATGCTTTTCAACTCGTCGCACAGCGGCATTCCGTGCTGCGTACTAATTTTCGGGAGACGGAAAACGGAGTCGCGCAGCACATTTCGCCGGATGTCATCATTCCCGTCGAGACGGTCGATTTATCGCATTTGACTTTAGAAAAACAACGGGAAAAACTCGCCGAACTCACCCGCGAACGGGCGCGGCGTACCTTCGATTTGAGCAACGATGCCTTGTTGCGCGTCACCGTTTTTCAACTCAATGACAAGGCATTCTCCGTCCTCCTTTCCATGCACCACATCATCGGTGACCGGCAGTCTCTGCTGTTGCTGCACGAAGAACTCGCCGCCGCCTACCGCGAATTGACGACCGGTGAAAATACGCACATCTCTCCCTTAGACATTCAGTACGGCGACTACGCTTATTGGCAAAAAACGCAGCAAACCAAGGCAAAAGACCGCGATTTTTGGCTGCAACAACTCGCGGGAGATTTGCCCGTGACGACCCTGCCGGCGGATGCCGAAGACGGCGGCGCAAACGATTTTGCGGGTGCCTCGATGACCAAGATTTTTTCCGAAAAACTGTCGGCGGAACTGAAGGAAACGGCGAAAAATTTGGGTGTCACGCCTTTCGTTTTGTTTTCCGCTGCTTTCCAAATTTTGCTGTATCGCTACACCGGGCAAGAGGATTTGCTCGTCGGTACGCCCTTTACCAATCGGGATAAAACGGAGCTGGAAAAACTCATCGGTTTTTTCAACGAAACCCTCGTTTTGCGCGGCGATTTAAGAGGAAATCCGACTTTTTCCGAACTCATTGCCCGCACTAAAAAACGCACGACCGAGGCATTTGCCCACAAAAATATGCCGTTCGAGGAATTGGTGAAAGCCTTGAAAATCGAGCGCAGCGGTACCGAAAATCCGCTGTTTCGCACCATGTTTTTGTACAATGCGGCGCAGCCTTTACCCCTTTTTGCGCCCGACCTGACCGTGACCGAGTCCGTGTACGATTTGGGCGTTGCCAAATTTGATTTGACGCTTTTTATCACCGACCGAGGGGAAAACTTGAGTGCGGCTTTTGAATACGCAACGCACCTTTATCAGCCGCAAACGATTGAAAATTTGCACCGGCATTTTGAAAATTTACTGAAAGCAATCGTCGCGCAGCCGGAGGCGAAAATTTCGGATTTGGAGATGCTCACAATCGCCGAAAAAGAAGACCTGCTTTTCGAGCGCAATAAGACAAAAATCGACTTGCCGGCGGGCGAAAATGTGCTGACTCTTTTTACAAAACAAGCGAAAGAAAAACCGGAGACGACTTGTCTTTCCGTAGCGGGAAAAAATTATACTTACGCCGCAATCGACACACGGTCACGTCAAGTTGCGGCGGCTTTACAGGCGCAAAATATCGGTCGTGATGACATTGTCGGTTTGCACGTCGGACGGTCGGCGGAAATGCTCGTCGGCATTCTCGGCATCCTGCGGGCGGGCGCGGCTTATCTGCCTTTAGACCCCGACTACCCGGCGGAACGCTTGGATTTTATGCTCGCGGATGCACGGGTAGAACTCGTGTTGACAACGGAAAATTTGCAATCGCAGCTCAGTAAAAATGATTTGCAAATTTTGACATTTAACAAGGCAGAAAATTTTGGAAAAGTAAAAGATAACGCGCTGTCGGAGGTTGAAAATTCGCAACTCGCCTACGTTATTTACACCTCCGGCAGCACAGGAAAACCAAAGGGCGTACCCGTTTCGCACGAAAATTTATATTACTCGACGGCGGCGCGATTTCACTTTTACGAGCAGCAACCGCAGGCATTTTTATTGATGTCGTCTTTTGCTTTTGACAGCAGCATTGCGGGTATTTTTTGGACTTTGACGCAGGGCGGTACACTCGTTTTGCCGCCGAAACGCAGTGAGCAAGACCCGGCGGCTTTGGCGCAAATTATTGCCGAAAATCGAGTGACGCACACGCTGATGTTGCCGAGCCTGTACACCCTTTTGCTCGACTACGGTGCGGCAAAAAATCTGCAAAGTCTAAACACGATAATGGTGGCGGGCGAGGCTTGTACGCCGGCAACGGTACGGGCGCATTTTCGGACTTTGCACCGGGCAAATTTATACAATGAGTACGGCCCGACGGAGGGCACGGTGTGGTGCACGGCGCATAAAATCACGCCGGAAGATGCAACGGGAACGGTACCGATTGGTCTGCCGATACCGAATGTGCAAAACTACATTTTAGACAAAAACCGGCGACCGGTGCCGGCGGGTGTTGCGGGTGAGTTGTACATCGGCGGTCGGGGTTTGGCGGCGGGTTATTTGTACCGTCCGGATTTGACAGCAGAAAAATTTGTCGAGGTGAATTTAACCGAAAATCGGCACGAAAGACTCTACCGCACCGGCGACGCGGCGCGGTATCGGGCGGACGGAAAAATCGAGTTTTTGGGGCGCATCGACCGACAGGTAAAAATCCGCGGCTATCGCATCGAACCGGACGAAATCGCGGCGGTTTTGCAGAATTGTGCGGGCGTACAAGAGGCGGTCATAACGGTCATCGAGGCGGAAAACGGGAAACAATTAGCGGCGTTTTTTACGGGAGAAAATGCGAAGGAAAAGGATGTGCGGGCGACTTTAAAAAATGCTTTGCCGGCGTACATAATGCCGACTTTTTTCACGCATTTAGCAGAATTTCCGCGCCTGCCGAACGGAAAAATCCAACACGGGAAATTGCCACAGCCGACGGGTCGTACTTTGACAAAAGACGCCGATTTTGCCGCGCCGCAAACGGAGGCGGAACGAAAAATTGCGGCGGTCTGGGAGGAGGTTTTGCAGGTGACGCCGATTGGTCTGCACGATAATTTTTTCGACATCGGCGGCGACTCGGTTTTGAGTATAAAAATCACGGCAAAGTTGCGCGCGGCGGGCTTTTCGCTTGCGGCTAATGCGCTTTTCCGGCAGCAAACGGTCGGAGAATTAGCGGCGGCGATTTCGGAAAAAACTCCCGATAATGATTTGGTTGTCAAGAATTTGCAAGTCACGCAGCATCCGTTGTCATTTATGCAGCAGGCGTTTTTGTTGCACCGTTTGCAAAATGAGAATGACCAAGGATTGTTGCAATTGGAATTTGCCTTGCAAGGCAATATCGACCCGGAAATTTGGCGGACGGCGTGGCAACGCACCACGGAAAGACACGCGGTTTTGCGTACCGTTATCGAAACGAAAACCGTAGAAATACCGCTGCAAACGGTGCGCCCGGAAGTAGCGCACGAGTGGGTTTATCTCGATTTTTCCGGCAAAAATACGGAGGCAATCGAAATTTATCGCAGAGAGTTTGCGGCGCAGCCGCCGGACTTTTCCGCGCCGGGCATTTCGCATTTTGCTTTGCTGAAAATCGACGAAAATCGACACCTGTTTTTATGGGCTTGTCATCATATTTTAATCGACGGCTGGTCGGGCGGTTTAATTTTGCAAGACCTGCTGACGGAATACGCGGCGGCGGCAAAAGGCGAAAAATCAAACCTCGGAATGCTGCCGACCTATCCGGCATTTTTGGCGCAGCAAAACGAAAAAGGAGCAGAAAAAGCGGCGAAATTTTGGCGAGACTATCTGCAAAATTTCACCTCCCCTACCCTGCTGACTCCGGAAAATCCGGCGGCGACGAACAGCAACTTTTTGACCGATACTTTTCAAATTTCGGAAGAAAAATCGACGGCAATCCGAGCCTTTGCACAGCGCAATCGGGTGAGTATCGGTACTTTGTTGCAAGCCGGTTGGGGTCTGTTAATGCAGCGGTTTTTGGGTACGGACGATGTGGTTTTCGGTACGACGACGGCGGGCAGATCGGCAGATTTTCCGATGATTGATAAAATGTCGGGGCTGTTTATGAATGTGTTGCCGACACGGGTCAATCCGCCGGAAACCACACAAATCGGCGATTGGCTGCAGGATTTTCAGGCGCGACAAACGGCGGCAAACGCTTACGACCAAACAACGACGGAGGCAATTATCGGCAGTACGGATTTACCGGCGCACCGTCCGCTTTTCGACTGTTTGTTTGTCTTCGGCAATTTTTTGAAAGACGGTTTGCGGGTCGGTGAGTTGGCGGTGACGGACTTTCGGGGCGGTTTTACTTCGGGTTTTCCGCTGACGCTGCGCGTCAATCCGACGGCGGCTTTGGGCTTTGATTTGCGGCGAGATGCGGGCATTATTTCGGAAAAAGAAAATGACTATTTGCGCGAAATGTGGCTGCGGTTATTGGATTTGCTTGCGGAAGAAAAGTTGAATTTTGCGGAGGTAAAAAAGATAATTCCGGCATTCGGAAAGAGAGAAATTTTGTCGCAAAAAAGCACGGTAAAAGAGATTTTCACACAGGCACAGGCGGACTATATCGCGCCGCGCAATGCGACGGAATTGCACCTGACAAAAATCTGGGAAGGACTTTTCGGGCGCAGTCCCATCGGCGTGACCGAGAATTTCTTCGACATCGGCGGTAAGTCGCTTTTAGCGATGCAGCTTTTTTCCAAATTGGAGGAAGAAACGGGTAAAATTCTGCCGCCGACGGTCTTGATGCAGCACCCGACCATTGAAAAATTAGCAAAAAAGATAACCGGCGAAATCACGGAAGCGGCTTGGACAACCATCGTTCCGCTGCGCGCCACGGGCACAAAAACGCCGCTTTTCTGCGTACACGCGGGCGGGGCGCACGTGTTTTTCTACAATGCGCTGACCCGCAATCTGCCCGCCGACCAACCGGTTTTTGCGGTGCAGCCCTCGGGTTTGGACGGGATTTCGGAGTTTCACGTTTCGATTGAAGAAATGGCGACGCACTACGTCCGCGAGCTGCGCAAAGTGCAACCGGAGGGACCGTATCGGCTGCTCGGAACTTGCTTCAGCAACGCGGTTTGTCTGGAAATGGCGAACCAAATGCACGCCGCCGGGCTGTCGGTGACGCTGTACATCGTGGACTCCGCGCCCGCACATTTGGTGCCGGTAGAAGAGAAAAAACCGGTGCGTCGCTTCTTGAAAATTTTGGCAGACCAAAATTGGCGACAGCTCTATAAAAAACTGCGCCGTCGTTACCTAATCATCAGCAAAAAAGTAGTGCCGAAGCCGCGCAGCGAGGCGCAAATTCAACTGCAAAATACCATCGACTCGCTGAATAAGGTCTATGCGGCTTACACTTGGAAGCCTTTCCCCGGAAAAATCGTATTGATTCGCAGTACGCAATTTGCGCATTACGAGGGTAAAAATTGGCATCTGACACAATGGCGAGCGTTGGCGGGCGGGGAGTTGGAAGTGCACGTAATCGAGGGGGAACATTTGACGATTTTTGCGGAGCCGGCGGTGGGCGGAGTGGCGCGGGTTTTGGAGGTTGCGGGTTGAGAGGTTGGGGAGTTTTCGTGATTTTTGTGGTTAAAAAAAAGTTCGGTGCAAACAGTAAAGCATAATTTTGATTTTAAATTACTTCCCCGAACCGTTGATGTTTGGCGAGAGGAGTTGGACGTGTCGGCGGAACAGATTATGAATTTTTACGCGCAACTTTCGGACGACGAAAAAGCACGGGCGGAACGATTCCGCTTTCCTCATTTGAAGCATCGCTATATCGCCGGTCGGGGTATTTTGCGGGTGCTTAGCGGGCGATATTTGGGTATGGCGGCGAAGGAGTTGGTATTTGCTTACGGCGAGCAGGGGAAACCTTATTTGCCCGACTTTCCGAATTTTCAATTCAATATTTCACACGCGGATACGCAGGCGATTTTTGCCTTTGCGGAAGGATCGGCGGTGGGTGTCGATGTGGAATTTATCGACCCGGAAGTGGAATGCGAAAAGCTCGCGCCGCGCTTTTTTTCGGCGAATGAGGCGCGGAAACTCATGGCTCTACCGAAAGCGAAACGAGCGGCGGCTTTTTTTTCCTGCTGGACGCGAAAGGAGGCTTTTATCAAATATCACGGCGGCGGTTTGTCGATTCCTTTGGATTCGTTTGAAGTGGCTTTTTTACCGGGGGAAGAGGTTAAGGTTTTAACGACGGATGATTTGTCTTTGACGGATGTGCGGTTTGGAGATGCCCGGTATGCGGGGGCGGTTTTGGTGCGGGAGGGGTTTGGGGTGCGGTTTGTGGGTTAGATTTTTAAATACTGATTTTTTTTGAACCTGATTTTTATGATCCTTATGATTTGATATGATTTTCATTTTACTTCGTAAAATCTGCTCCGTTCGTAAAGATGATGATTATAGTTGAATTACAAATCGTTGTTTTGGGATTTAACGGAGTTCATTTTAACGATAGCTTATCTTTTTATTTGCAGTTTTGATTTTCTAAAATTTGTTTTTTCTCCCCGGGTTTAGACGTGGCAGTGCCACGTCTCTACAAACTCGGTGGTCGCGGGTGGTCGTGGTTGCCGTCCACCGTCCACCGTCCACCAAAAAAAAAGGGACACCGAAAACCAATTCGATGTCCCTTTCTCTATTTTAAATAAACCGCAAACTCATTTCCAAAATACACGAGCAAAAACGAGGGGCGGACGAAAAGCATTGCAACTTTTCGTCCTGTCCTCAAAGATTCACTCAATTTTGTTCACTTGTTTGGGTTAAGCAACAATTTCTTATCGTGCTGCTTTCACGAATTTCGTCAAAGTATTTGCGCCCGGAATTTGCAGGAAGTACATTCCCGTTTCCAGATTCGCTACGTCGATATTCAGTGCATTTCTGCCCTGTGCCAAGTCCGCGTCTTCGCGCAGTACGATGGTACCGGCTGCGTCGTAGATATTGACCATGCCTGCGACGGCAACTTCGCTTTCGATGATTAAAGTCAAGCGTGTGCTTACCGGTGAAGGATACATTTCCGTCAGGCTGTGTGCGCTGTTGTCCGTGCGGAATTCCGCGCCGTTGCCGGCGAAGTTTTCGGTACGAGTGACCAACAAAGAGTTGGAAGATATTACGCCGCAACCGTCGCTGATTTCCGTTTGGAACAAAGTATCACCTTGCATCAGGTTTAAAGTACCGGTATAAGAAACGTTGTAAACGCGGCAGTTGCCTACGCCCGAAGTTTCAAAATCAACCGTATTGGCCGGGGGAATACCCAAAATCATACCCATACCGTCGGTGACGACAAAAGTCTGTGAGTAACCGCCCGCCGCTGCATCTACGTCGGAAATGAAAGACAATTCGTCCGCTACACCGTCATTAACAATGATGGATTTTTCGGTCGTACCGTCGTCAAAAGTCAAAGTACCGCCCGTGAGGAAATCACAAGGTCCTTCGGGAATGAATACCGCCGATGCACCTGCATACAAACGGTTGTAAAACGGTGCAATACCGCCGCTCGCCGTCGGGGTCAGGAAGCCGAGAAGACGACCGCCGCCGTTGGCGCGTTCCGCAACATAGATGCGCTCGTTTTGCTTGTCTAATGCGACATCTACGGGATTGCCCAAGAAGTCCGCACCGCCGAAAGCACGCGCTTGCTCGCTCATGGTGACCGTGCCGTCTGCACCTGCTACGGCAAAATCCATAACGACTACCAAAGCACCGTCATTCGGATTACTGCCCGCACCTACGTCGGTCAAAATCAACATATCGTCCGCGCTGTCGTAGTCCAAACCGTGAGTGCGTACCATGTTTTCGATGGTCACGATGCTGCTCGGCGAAACGGTTGAACCGTCTGCATTCGCAAAGAAATCATCGTAAATGCCTACATCCGCCGTATTGTCGGAAATCGCAATCAAACGGTCGCCGTCCAAGTGAATACCCCACAGGTTGATGTCGGTATTGATGGTTTTGTCCAAGGTAATGGTAGAAGTCGTGACGTCATAAACTACGAAGTAGTTGTCGTCATCCGCATCGTTGGCGACAATCAACTTGCCGTTACCGACCGCGATTTCGCGCGCATTGGTAAAGTCGGAAGTCGAAGAAGCTACCAGAGTCGGCGTTGTGCTGACGTTGTTGTAAATGTCAACGCGGTTGTCGCTGCGGTTTGCCACGTACAGAACATCGTTGTCATCGTCGTAGAAAATACCGTCAGAGTCCATGTTACTGATACCGAAGCTGCCCGGAATAATCGCGCCGCTTTCGAGAATGTCGAAAGTACCGATTTGCGCTTGGTTGTTAGAAGCTACGAATAAGTTCGCTTCTACCGTTTCCGGCTCGATGCGGTCAACGGTTGCTGCATTGTCGGACAAATCCCAGCAGTCCGTACTCAAATCTTCTTCAAAAAGCATGGTACCCATCGTCACTAACAAATCACCGCGGTAAGCCAGACCGTACACATTACAGGCACCGAGACCCGCCGGGTCGAAGTCGGTCATGTTACCCGGCGGCACACCGAGTACCGAACCCATGCCGTCAGTAACGACGTAGGTAAAGTCATAATCGTCGTTATCCGTATCCGCCGTCGTCGAGAAGGAAATGACATCCGCCTCTCCGTCCACGATAATCGTCGTTTGGGTGTTGCCGTCTGCGAAAGCGACCGTGCCGCCGTCCACATCGTCACAAGCAATCAGATTGATTTGCGCCGCCGCGATGTTTACCGCAGATGCACCCGCAAATAAGCGGTTATAAATCGGAGCGATACCGCCGGTTGCCGCAGGTTTTCTGAAACCCAAAATGCGACCGCCGTCACGCGCACGTTCCGCTACATAGACCATTTGGTTGGCTTTGTCATAAGCTACATCGACGGGGTTGCCGAGGAAACTCGTACCGCCCGCTACGCGAATTTGTTCGCTCGTGCTGAGGGTATCGTCGTCGATTTTATCGGACCAGTCAGAGATTGTCACCAATGCACCGTCGCCCGCAGAGCCGGCAGAACCGATGTCGGTCAAAATCATGTAGTCTTCTTCCGCATCGTAAGTCAAACCGTGGGTACGGACGATGCCCGTTACCGATACGCTTTGTGAGGCTTCCAAATCGCCTGCGTCTTGATTGAAGAAATCTTCGTAAATCGCTACGTTGTTAGAGTTGTCTTCTACGGCAATCAGTTGGTCGCCGTTGGCGTGAATACCCCACAAGTTGATGTCCGTGTTGAAAATTTTATCCAAAGTAATCGACATGCCGTCCACATCGTAAACCACCAGAGTATTGGCGTCGGTGACGTCGTTGGCTACAACCAGTTTACCGTTGCTGACCGCGATTTCGCGACCGTTGGTAAAGTCGGAAGTAGATGTCGCCACAAGGTTCAAAGCAGAACCGTCCGCGATAGATGCCTGTACGTTATTGTACACGTTGACTACACTTGCCGTGCGGTCTAATTGGTACAAAACGTCGTTTGCTTCGTCGTAGAAAATACCGTCGGCATCTTCGTTTGACGAGTCGAAAGTTTGGCTGATGGCCGCACCGTTTTCGAGCAGGCTGTACACACCGATATCGCCGCTTGTGTTAGAAGAGGCAAACAACAAACCGTTGATGTTCGACTCCTCTACTCTATCGACCGTGATGAAATTGCTTGACAATTCAAAACATTCCGAACTCAAATCATCGCCGCCGAATAAAGCATCGCCCGCTTCGACCATCAAATCTCCTGTGTAAGACAGACCGTACACGCGGCAGGCACCTACGCCCGCACCGTTAAATTCGGTCATGTTGCCGGGCGGTACACCGAGTACCATACCCATGCCGTCAGTCACGACGTAAGTAAAGTCGTAGCCCGCACCGTCAGGATTGATAGTAGAGGTAAAGCTGATTACATCGTCTTCATCGTCCACAATAATGGTCGTCGTCGTGTTGCCGTCGGGCAATGCGACGCTGCCGCCTTCCACAAAGTCACAGGCTTCGAAAGCCGCTTCGTTGCCGGGCAGGTGAATAGCGGATGCACCCGCGAAAAGTACGTTGTAAGTCGGTGCGATACCGCCCGTTGCGACGGGATTGATATAGCCCAATACACGTCCGCCGCCGTTAGCGCGCTCTGCAATGTAAACGCGGTCGTTGGCGTCGTCGTAAGCAATATCGACCGGATTACCCAAACCGCTCGCGCCGCCGGATACCCGAATTTGCTCGGAAGCGGAAATCATGTTGTCGCCGATTTTTGTTGACCAGCGAGTGATGCGCAAAAAGGCACCGTCGTTCGGGTTGCTGCCCGCACCTACATCGGTCAAAAACATCATGTCTTTTTCCGCAACGTAGTGAATACCGTGGGTACGCACCATGTTTTCAATGGTAATCGTTTGTGTCGGTTCTACGGTCGCGCCGTCCGGCTGACCGAAAAAGTTATCAAAAACAGCAATATCGGCAGAGTTATCGACCACGGCGAACAGGCTGTTGCCGTCGGCTTGAATACCCCACAGATTGATGCTCGTATTGTATGTTTTGTTAAAAGTAACGCTGTTAGCTGTGATGTCGAAAATGTGAAATTGGTTGGCACCGTCCACGTCGTCGGCAGCTACGAGTTGATTACCGCGCACGGTAATTTCGCGTCCGTTTTCAATCATACCGTCTTCCGAAGAAGCGACCAAAGTCAGCATTCCGGTGGCAACACCCGAGTAAACGTCGATGCGTCCGTCGGTGCGGTTGAGTTGGTAAACTACGTTATTCGCAACGTCGTAAAAGACACCGTCGGCATCTTCCGCTTCCACGTCCAAAGTGTCTTGAATGACTGCGTTGTCCTCCAAAATTGCGAAGGCGCCGATGTTGCTTTGAGTATTGGAAGAAACCAAGAAACCCGCCGTCGGTGCGGAAGGTGCTACGCGATTAACCAAAATAGAATTGGAAGACAAATCGAAGCATTCCGTGCTGAGGTCTTGGTCGAAAAGCATATCGCCCATAGCAACCGTTAAGTCGCCCGTGTAAGACAAACCGTACACGCGGCAAGCACCTACGCCCGCACCGTCGAAATCGGTCATGTCAGCCGGCGGTACACCGAGTACCATACCCATGCCGTCGGTGACTACATAAGTGAAAGAGCCGCCTTCCGCACCGGCGGAAGTGAAACTCAAAACGTCCGGAGCGCCGTCCACGATGATAGTAGTGTTGGTATTGCCGTCGGGCAATGCTACCGTACCGCCCGCAACGAAGTCGCACTCGTCGAAGTCCGCTTCTACGCCGGAAGCAAATACTGCCGCCGCACCCGCAAACAAACGCTTGTACGCCGGAGCGATACCGCCGCTGAGTACGGGATTTTTGAAGCCCAAGATGCGACCGCCGCCGTTAGCGCGCTCTGCCACCCAGACCATGTTATCAGATTTGTCCAATGCAATATCTACCGGATTTCCGAGTAAAGATGCCGCACCGAAGACACGGATTTGCTCGCTTGCATCGACCGTTCCGTTTGCGCTTGCAGCAGTCCAGTTCGGTACAACGACCAAAGCACCGTCGTTCGGATTGCCGCCGTCACCTACATCGGTGAGGTACATTTTGTCCGCATCGGCATCGTAAGTGATACCGTGGGTGCGTACCAAACCTTCGATGGTCACAATCGCTGAAGCGTCGATGTCACCGGCAGGTTGGTTGAAAAAGTTGTCGTAAACGGCAATGTCGCTCGTGTTGTCGGACACAGCGAACAGTTGATTACCGTTGGCGTGTACGCCCCACAGATTGATGTCTGCGTTAAATGTTTTGTCTAAAGTAACCGAAGCAGGAGTAATGTTATATACCACGAAGGTATTAGCATCGGTTACGTCATTGGCTACTACTAATTTGTTGCCCGTTACCGCGATTTCGCGACCGTTGGTAAAATCGGAAGTCGAGCTTGCAATCAAAGTCAGGTCGTTGTCGTCACCGATGGAGTAAACGTCGATGCGGTTGTCGGTGCGGTTCAGTTGGTACAGTACATTGTTGTCGGTATCGACGTGAATACCGTCTGCATCTTCCGCAGTTACGTCAGCAGAGCTTTGGAGTACGGAACCGTCCGCCAAAACTTCGTAAATGCCCAACATTCCCGACGTACCGGAAGAAACATAAACCGTGTTGGCGGTTGCCTGTCCGTCGGCTACGCGAAATACTTTCAGGTGGTTGTTTGACAAATCGGAGCATTCGGTACTCAAGTCGTCGCTTGCGAAAAGGTCGTCGCCCATAGCGATAGTCAAATCGCCGGTGTAGGACAAACCGTAAACGCGGCAAACGCCTAAGCCCGCGCCGTCGAAGTCGGTCATGTCAGCGGGCGGAATGCCGAGTATCATACCCATGCCGTCGGTGACGACGTAGGTGAAATCGAAATCCTCGCTGTCAACGGTAGTGGCGAATGTGAGTACATCCGCCTCACCGTCCACGACGATGGTCGCTTCCGTGTCGCCGTTCGTGAAGGTGACGTTACCGCCGTCCACGTCGTCGCATTGAGCTTGTAGATATGAAAGAGAAAAGAGGGAGAGAAAGAGAGTGAGAAAACTCAAAGAAGCGAGTTTTCCGAGCACAGTGGTGTGTCTCGTTTTTACCATGGTTAAGTTAATTTGTTGACGGGCTTTCCGTTCAGGGCTATTCGAGGTGAGTACAGTTTATTAGTATAGGGTATTTATCAAATAATATAAATCGGTGTACTCGTCGGGAATAAAATCGGGAAATTCGTCAGTCGTGAAAAAAAATTGGTGAAATCTAAATATAAACAGCTTGCGATGGTTCTGTTTATGCCGGTTTAACTCATATACGTCAAAAAAGTTAGGTGCGGTTTAATAAAATTTTACGGCGATTAGAATTTTTGAGTGATAATTTTAAGGCATCGCGGTTTTTTATGCAAATCCTTACGAGTCTTTACAATGAGCTGTTTCTAAAATTATACTTATCAAGATATTTCCCTAACCTGTTGTTGTTCAGAGATTTAAGTATTAGTTCCGTGTGCCCTCCGTGGTGTAAATCAGTGCCCGCGTAGTCGATGCAACCGTCCGCTAACAATCGGCTTGCGAGCCTCTTTTGAAACTGCCCGTAATGTCCGACTAAAGACAACAGGTTGACTTGCAACAGACAGCCGCGTTCTTTCATTTGCGAGAAAACAGAATATTTATCCGTATAGTAAACGTAGCGTTCGGGGTGCGCGAGTACGGGCGTGTAGCCCAGTGTTTTGAGACGAAAAATGAGACCGAGGGGGTCGGGCGGCGGCGCGAAAGTGGAAAACTCAAAGAGCAGAAGGTTGTCTTTGAGGGTGAGCAGCGGAGCGTTTTTGTCTAAAAGAGCGTAAAAATAATCGTCGGCGTAGTACTCGGCGGCGGCGGAAAATTCAATGTTCAGTCCATGTTTTTTAATCTCGGTGCGTACTTTTTCCGCACCGGACAAAATTATTTCCGGCGTATTCGGATAATATTCGCCCATGATATGCGGCGTCGTGATGATTTTTTCGATGCCTAAATCCGCTAACTTTCGGATATACTCCATACTTTTTTCCAAAGATTTGGAGCCGTCGTCAATGCCGGGTATGAGGTGAGAGTGCATATCGACACGCAAAGAAGAGAGATTTTTCGGATATTTTTTGAAGAGGGAAAACAAATTTTTCAGTTTTTTTTTATAAAATTTCGGAGTATTTTCCGGCGGTAATTTTCACAAAGATAAGCGTTTCGACCGCAAATCTTTTGTCGCTCTTCTTAAGAGCAAAAAAGCGGCATTTTTTTGCTTTTTCCGGGGTTTTGCTCCCCTACCCTATCGGTTTTCTTTTTCATTTCTAAGTTCTAAAATCTATTTAACATCCTATCTTTCAATTAATTACATTTTTGTACAAAAATACAAAAACTGTTTTACGTTCAGGAAATACGACTCTCTAATAATTTTTGTACAAAAATACAAAAAAGGTTTTCTGTTTGAGAATTATGGTGGTTTTACTCGGGTATTAGTCTTCGGTTTTGCTGTTTTGACCCGACTTATTTTTTTTGTCATCATTAGCAATATCGAACATTTGTATTTATGTACAAAAATACAAACGTTTAAAAGTTTGGAAGTTTAAAAATACATTCATACATTTGCACAAGCAAACAAAAATACAAATGTATTACTGAATTTTAATTTGTAAATACAAAAGTGTGAAAATACAAACGTATATTTTCACAGTTGTATTTTTGTATAAATGAATTTGTGTATTTTTGCATACTTGTATTTTTAAATTATAATACAAAAGTGCAAAAGTTTATAAATACAAACTCACAAATATACACTTGTGAAAACGTACAAAAGTATTTTTGTGAAAACGTTCGTACCTACAAAAATACAACTACACAAAAATACAGTTGTATTACGGTTTGAAAATACAGTAATACACCTGTTCGGAAATACAACTAAACAAACGTACAGAAACATGGCATTTATCATCACCGTAGCCAACGCTAAAGGGGGCGTCGGAAAAAGCACCGTCGCCTACTCACTCGCCTGCTATTACGCCAAACGCGGCGCAAGCGTCGGCATTCTCGACGAAGACATTCAGCAAACTATTACCGACAATATCAACGCCTGGGAAGACCAAGGAGTAGATGTGCCCGTCAAACTGATTGACAAGGACAATCTGCCGAGTTATCAATCCCTCGCCGACAACGAGGAGTTCGACATGATTTTTGTCGATACGCCGCCGGTACTGACCACGCAACTCGAAACCATCTACGACATCTCGGACATGGTGCTTATTCCGATTAAACCCTCGACCTCGGATTACAATTCCCTGATGCGCTCCATCGACACGCTCAAAAGCGCGATGAACCGCAATACGGACATGCTTACTGCCATTGTCATCAATATGGCTGTTAAAAGCAGTAAAGTGCAGGATAGTTTCCGCGAGGCATTTAAGACGGAAGACCGCATTAAGGTGCTGGACGCGGAATTGGCAAATCGCGTTATTCACACCAAATATATCCTCGACTCTTACAGCCTTTTCGACACCGCGGATAAAGCGGCGAAGGAAGAAATGGCGGCGCTGGGGGATGAGATTTATTATCTTTTGACGCTGTAAAAAGGGTTGTAGAAGGGTTGAAAGGTTGAGAAAGGGTTGGAAAGGTTGCGCATGCCGTCATGTTGTGTTAACGGGAAGGGAAATCTTCGTAAGTCCGGACGCGGGAAAACGCGTCTCAAGCGAAGAGGGGAATGAAGTTTTCAGCCGCATTTCAAAAAGCGTAAAATCTTACTCCGTTTGCCGCATCACAAATGCCGGCAAGCGGGTAAGGAAGTTTTTCTAAAAAAATTAAAATTAAACAAAATGGCAGGAGGATTAGATTTTACAAAACTAAAAGCGCGCAAAAAATCGACGCCGAGTGCAACGCCCAAGCGTATGTACAAAGAGGTCGAGCAGGTAGAAACGGCAAAAGAAACGCAAACCGACGGGCCCGCGCAACCGGAAGCAAAAAAGAAACCCGCCAAAACCAAGCCCGCCGCCAAAAAAACGAAAACCGTAGAAATACCGCCGGCGAAAGTCGGTCGCAAATCGTGGAAAGATGCGGATGTGCGCTACGTGCGGATGGCATTCGATACACCGATAGGTACGAAGCAAAAGCTGAAAGAACTGCTCGCCGTGAAATTTTTCGGCACCTATATCTCGCAGGACGAAATGATAAATGCGGCTCTTGATGAGTTTATTAAGAAGCATACAAAGTAAAGGGAATTTCTTTTCAATCACGCGATTTTTCCGGTTTGTGATGACCGCACAAAATAAATCATAAAAAAATACTTCGTCGAACCGGATTTTAAGCCGCGAATCCGTCGATTTGCGGTATTTCTCCGGTTTTCAGAAGAGTTTAATTGACTTGAGTTGAAAAAGCGGCAAATACAAAGCGGTAATTCTACGGTTTTGGGGAGCGGGATTTTCAGCTTTAAAACCGTAGAGATACCGCTGCGCGACAGAAACTTGTTTTTAAAGACTTTTTGCCCGAAGAAAAAAGAGAAAAAACAAATATTTAAAAAAACTACAACTCAATCTCGTTTTTTCGTTAGTAGTTTATTCTTTAGATTCTTTACTTAGTTATAGTTTAGGAGCAAAATTGAAATCCGCGCAAAGCCAATACAGCAAAGGCTTTGCGCGGATTTTTGTTTGATTAAAACCGTAGAGATACCGCACTAAACCGTAAGAATACCGCCGCCCACCGTAGAGATACCGCCGTAAACCGTAAGCCTGCCGCACTAAACCGTAGAGTTACAGAACTTAAACCGTAGAGCTACCGCAAGCGGAGGAAAATCGGCTCTTTTGCTTAAAACCGTAGAAATACCGCTGAAAATTTCACCTTTTCGCCAAATATCGACCGAATCTAAACTTAAACCGTAGAGCTACCGCTGTTTTTTGCTTGTCTGAAATGCTCGCTTGAAAATTAAAACCGTAGA
This sequence comes from Saprospiraceae bacterium, assembly GCA_020629965.1. Lineage (GTDB taxonomy): Bacteria > Bacteroidota > Bacteroidia > Chitinophagales > Saprospiraceae > JAHDCG01. Next base: position 23,404 of record JAHDCG010000072.1, read on the forward strand.
ATTACCGCTGTCTTGTGAAACCATATCGGATTTGTAAAAAAGTACGCGAAATCGCATATTTTAAAACCGTAAAACAGGAATCTTTGGTGAATTACGGTTTTATCTCTATCTTTCCCCCCGAAAGCGCATTTTCGAGCCAAATCGAAAGCGCAGAGATGACAAACAACCTGGTGATTTTTTTTGCATGGAGACCGAAATATACACATAAAAAATCACCGCTTTCCCAAATACTATGAACGGTATTAACCTCTCCGTCCGCAAGTCGAACCGCCTCATCGAGGTCGGTGAAAACCTCTCCAAAGCCGCCAAGCTGTTGGTGCTGTACCTCATCGCCGTCACGCCCGACGACGAAACCGAACTGCGCAGCATTACCATTGATTACGACGAACTGAAGCGCATTATTAACATCGACGGCAAAAAGCGTATCTCTACGCTGCGCGAAGCCGAGAAGGTGATGGACGAACTCGGGCAAAACCCTTTAAAATTTGAAAACGAAGAGGTGCGCGACACCGTCACTTGGTTTTCCAAAATGCGCTATTATAAACGCAAAAAGACCTGGCAGTTCCGCTTTCACGCGGAGCTGAAACCCTACCTTTTGGAACTGCGCGAACACTTTACCCGCTACAATTTTTGGTACACTTTATTTTTGACACCGGACGCCATCAAGTTTTATGAACTGATGAAACGCTACGAGTACCTCGGCACCGTAGAGTTACCGCTGGAGCGACAGAAATTTTTCCTCGGCGTGGAGGGAAAATACGAAGAATACTACGAGTACCGCCGCTGGGTGCTGGACAAATGCAAACAGCAGCTCGAAAAATACACCGACATCAAAGTCGAATACGAGACCTCGAAAAAGAAAGGCAGAAAAATCGTCAGTCACCGCTTTAAAATCGGAAAAAACAAACCGAAAATCGTACCCAAGCCGTTGCTCGAAGCACAAAAGCAGCAGGTCATTCCGTTTTTGGAAATACTGAACGAAAAGCCGACGGGGGAGGGGGACGTGCGCATTTCACAGACGCATCCGGACTTGTTCAAAGAACTCACGGCATGGGGCGGCAAAAAGTTGATGATTGAAGAAATGGCGGAGAGCTACGGCTTGGAAAAAATGCTGTATCAATACCGACACACCAAACGCGTGCACGATGAGGGTAAAGTAAAAGGCAAGCCTTTCGGCTGGTTTCGCTCCGCGCTCAAAGGTAACTACGCCGACCCCGCGCAGGACGAGGTGCGTAAGGTCATCACGCACAAAAAGAAAGTCGCCCGCGAGAAAAAAGACCTCGACGGGCTGCTGAAAAAGCGCGCGGAATTATTGAACAATTTCATTAAAGAACGCAATGAAATCTGTGCCGCGATGGTCAAAAAAGACCCGGACTTACTGGCAAAAGCCTTCGGAGAATTGAAGAAAAAATCTTTTATTCTTTTCAGTGTAGAAATCCAAAATGCGCCCGAAAAATCGGACTATACGCCGGCGCAGTGGTATGAGCAACCGACGCAGCGCGGGGCTTTTCACCGGGTGTTGCAAAATATGTTTCCCGCAAATTTTTCTCAGCTTATCAGCACGTATAAACCCCGAACGGCAGCGATTGAAAAGGAAATAAACAAAGCAGGCGGAGCTTTCTCTAAATTTGACTGGGGCAAGGAAGTGAAGTAAGTTTTTCTTTCTGCAACAACAAACAAATGACCTGCCGCGTACCTTATACCCTGCGAGGAGGCACTATCCTTCCCGAGAACTTACCAGAACCTATGCAAAAATCTTCTCTGCAAAGAATGACCTATTTGGTCGCCTTGACCGGCATGTTTTTTTACGTGCTGTACATTGCGCAAGACATTCTGCAACCCGTAGCATTTGCCGTGTTGTTTACTTTGCTGTTTATGCCTATCAGCAGCTTTTTTGAAAAAAGATTATCCATAACGTGGTCGGTCGCACTGACCTTCATCACCGTACTTATTCCGCTGGTCGGGCTGATTACGCTGCTCTCCTGGCAATCCGTCAACGTGCTGGACGACCTCACCGTCATCGGTACGCGGATGCGGGAAGGCGTCGTGCAAATTTTACAGGCCGTCAACAGTAAATTCGGTATTTCGCAAACGGAAAGCCTCGGCTACGTCGAAGACAATATCGGTACTCTGCTGACCACGCCGATTACTATTTTGACCGACGGTCTGACGGCCTCGACGGGGGTACTGGCGTCTTTGGCATTGACGCTCATTTATACTTTTTTACTGCTGATTTATCGCAGTTCCATTCGCATGTTTATCATTTCGCAGGTGAGCGAAAAAAATAAAGAGACGGCGAGTCGTGTTTTGCAAAGCATCAGGTATGTAGTGCAAAACTATCTGTCGGGTATGTTGATTGTCATGATTATTCTGGGTACGCTCAACAGCATCGGACTGATGATACTCGGCGTGGATTATGCCTTTTTTTGGGGCTTTTTGGCGGCCCTGTTGGCGGTTATTCCGTACATCGGTACGGTTATCGGCGGGCTGTTGCCGTTTTTGTACAGCGTGGCGACGGCAGGTTCTTTTTTGCAACCGCTGGGGGTCGTTATCTTGTTTACATCGGTGCAGTTTATCGAAGGCAATTTGATTACACCGAAAATAGTGGGGGAGAGTGTCAAGGTGAATCCGCTGGCGGCCATCTTCGCCCTCGTGGTCGGCAATGCCGTATGGGGTATCGGCGGAATGATATTAGCGTTGCCGCTGATGGGCATTTTGCGGGTTATTTTCGGGCATATCGACTATTTGAAGCCGGTCGGTTTGCTTTTCAGCAGCAAGTTGTATTACAAAAACGACCGCTTTGTCAATGTCTATGACAGCGACCGTTTTCGCCTGATGAACTTTTTTAAACCGAAGGAGGAGGAAGATTGAATTATGATTGTTGAATCGTTGAAATGTTGAACTGTTGAAAACCGAACGTTGGTGTTTGATTTTTGGAGTTTTTTCTCGAAGAAATTTGACGACTCGATAAAATCATACCGGAAAGAGATACGTCTGAATTTTTCTGTCAAAATATTAAATCAACGTGTTCTAAAACTGAACCCGGCTGATTCATTGTTGACCAAATATCTGAGCACAATACATGGTTTGTGTGCGCTCAACGATTCAACGATTCAACATTTCAACAATTTTGCAAAAAAAATGAGCCCCGAAGCAACAAAGTACTTCGGGGGGCTCGGGTTGCCGCGATGAAACGGGCTCAAAATAACAGTGAAAGGGTGATTTTATGTTTTCAAAATTACAGTCGGTGTACAGGTCAGAAAATAACAGTCAAGGTGTAAATAAATGTGTAACAGTCGAATAAAAAAGTACAGTCAGGCTAATTAAAAAAAGTCGGGTTATTGAATTTGAAAACAGTCGAAAAAAGGTGATAAATATTGTTTAACAGTCAAAAAAAAATTACAGTCGAGGTGATTTTATTAAAACAGGTTAAAAACAGTCGAGAATTAAGGTGTAAAATCGGGTAAAAAATAACAGTCAGTCTAAAAAAGTCAGGTGTAATACAGGTAAAAAACAGGTTAATAGGGGGAGTGTTTACATTTAGACATCAATCAAACGGCGTGCCGGTTTTGTAAGGTATTGATTTTCAGTATGTTGTAAGCGTTTTTCTTGAAACAGGCCTATATGATTTTTCTTATTTTTAGGAAAAATCTTATATTTAGGAAGAAATTGAGTTCTCTGCGTTCAGGGATTTTTTTTTGAGAGACCGTAAATCCTTTCTTTAATAAAAATAAAATAAATTTTTTACCCGAAAACGAACAAATTGTCAGGGGTCTCCGTTTTACCGCTGAACTCAATCAAATACATCACAAAACTAACTTCAAAAAAACGACTTAATGTTCGATTCTTTTCAGGACATTCTCAGCGATTTAATTGCTAAATTGAGAGGATGGGTAGAGGCAATCATTTTAAATTTGCCTAATATCATATTAGCTGCATTGGTAATGGTAGCCGGTATTTTTGCCGCACGTTTTGTGCAGCGATATGTAAAAAGAGTACTCAACAAATTTACCGACAATAAAACCGTCACCGGTTTCGCGTCGAGTATCATTACGGCTCTTTTTATCATCGGGGTGTTGCTGACGGTATTGAGCATTTTAAAATTAAGCACCGCATTAAGTGCCATATTGGGTACGGCGGGTGTAGCCGGTTTGGCGGTCGGTTTAGCATTACAAGATCCGATAATTAACGTTTTCTCGGGTATCGTCATGTCGGTCAAAGAGTATTATAAAGTGGGTGATTTGGTAAAAACCAACGACTACTTTGGCACGATACAACGTATCAATTTGCGCTCGACCATCATTTTGACGCCGGAAGGGCAGGAGGTGATTATGCCGAATAAGGATGTATTGAACAATCCTTTGGTCAATTTCTCACACACTCCGGCTCGCCGCGTGGATATTAACTGCGGAGTAGCTTACGGTGATGACTTGGAAGAAGTACAACGGACAGTTATCGAAGCGATAAAGAGCGATGTGGATTATGATACATCGAAGCCGATTCAGTGCTATTTCACCGAATTCGGCGACAGCAGTATCAACTTTCAACTGCGCTACTGGGAAAATCTGCACGGACAGGCACAGTATCTCGACAAACGCAGTCAGGGCATTATTGCCATCAAAAAAGCATTTGACAAAAAAGGAATTACCATTCCGTTCCCCATCAGAACACTCGATTTTGGTGTGGTCGGCGGTCTTCCGATTAACGAAATATACAAGCCCGAGGAGATGGGCTTCGGAAAATCCGACAAATCGAACGGTCGTGTTTCCGAAAATAAAGACTCCTGAAAATAATTTTTTTGCGCCGAGTTATGCTTTGCGCATTCGAAACCTTTAACTCAATTTTGTTCCGCATCGGTCGGAATAATATTTTTTTTTCTAACCGTAAAAATTCATACAAATCATGAATAACAGTAATAACAGCAACAACAGCAATAATAATTGGAAACTCGTAGTAGGATTAGCGGCAGGTGCCGCAGCCGGCTGGTGGTTAAACACCGAGCAGGGTAAAAAATTTCGCGCCGAGTCTAATCGCAAAGTGAACGAATTCGGTAATACTGTATCGCATAAAGCGACCGAATACACCGAAAAAGCGAAAACACAAGCAAACGTTTTATCTAACCGCGTAAGCGAAAAAGCAAACGAATTGACCGCAAAAGGTAAGCAAACTTTGAACTCCGCAACGACTTCCGTTAAAGGCGGATTGGAGCAAAGCAAGTCTTACGCGGCAAGTCTCGCAGAAAACATTAAAAGCAAAATCAATAACGGCGCGGAAACCGCAGAAGTAAAAGTCGATCAGGCGGAGTCTTCGTTTCAGCGCGGTGCCGAAAAGGCGAAAGCTGTGATTAATGAAAAAGCAGCTAAAGCGGAGAAAGTGGTTAACGCCAAATCCAACTAAGCAGCTTCTCCGCTGTATCGGCGGACGCAAACATAAAACCGGCGGAGAGTATAGGACATTAAGTTTTATACTCTCCCTTGTTTTTTTAGACCTTAACGGCAGAACATATTTAACTCTAAAGGTTTATAACTGAAAACGAATAACTAACAAAAAATTACTATGAAAGAAGCCGACGAACTACTCGAAAACGCGGGAGAAACTCTGGAATACGTTAAGCTGTATGCGCAGCAAAAGGCAGATATGATAAAACTGGATGTGACCGAACGCAGCTCGAAGATATTGAGCGGCGTAGTGACAAATATCATATCGGCAATTGTCGGCATTATTGTTTTACTGTTTTTATCGGTGACGCTCGCCTTGTTTTTAGGGCAGTTATGGAATAATTGGGCACTCGGTTTTGCAATCGTTTCGCTGCTTTACATTATTATCGGTTTGTCGATTTACTTGATGAGAGAATCATTGATTACCAATCCGATTGTCTCTTTTGTCATTACCAAAATGTACGAGACGCACGATGAAAATGAAAACGACTCTAACCAAGCCTAAAATCGAAGTACCATGAAAAAAGCTAAAATCAGCAGTCTCGAAGAACTGCGTACGGAAAGAAGAAAATTGCGTTTGCTCAATAAGGTAACCAAAAGAGAACTCTCGCACAGCGTAGGTTTACTGCGCAGTACGACCAAGGAGTTTACCTTGAAAAAAATTGCTTTGCCTTTAGGAGCAGCGGGTCTCGGCGGGTTGGCGATTAAAAAAATGACCGAAAGCGGTCAAGATGACGAAGTTGTTTATGCAAACGGCGCAGAGGTTCACCACCATCACGGAGATAATTCTTCCGTACTGAAAAAGCTGCTGTTGGCACTGATGCCCATCGGTATCAAAATGCTGGCAGACATTAAAGAAAATCAAAACGAAGGTATCGAAATAACTAATCGACCAAATCAGGTCGCGGTGACAGATACTGAATAACAAACCAAGGTAAGAGAATATTCTTACTCATTTTAATTAACCAAAAAAGAATTCATAATCATGAAAAAATTATCATTAAACTTATTTGCACTGTTGTGTGTAGCAATGTTTGCTTTCACCTCTTGCGATGAAACTACCGCCGAAAGAGCGGAAGACAACATGGAAGAAGCGGGCGAAGACATGGAAAGAGCCGGTGAAAACATCAGCGCGGAAATCCGTCAGGAAAGCGATGAACTGCGCAGAGACATGGAAGAAGCCCGCATGAACATCGACAAGCGCATGGAAGAAATCGACGCTAAAATGGAAGATGCCGGCGACGAAATGAAAGCTGACTTGGAGCGTCAAAAAATGAAACTGAAACGCGCGAACGATAACTTGAAAAGAGACCTCGACCGCATGGGTGACAACATGGAAAAAGGTTGGGATAACTTCAAAGCCAATGTCAACCGCACTATGGAAGACATAGAAAATGATATGGAAGACATTGATTAATCGTCTTTTTAGTTTTTGAAAAAAAAGCCGCTGTGATGTTTAATCGCAGCGGTTTTTTTACGGTGGACGGTTTTTTTGACGGTGGACGGAGGACGGTTTACGGTGGACGGGGGGTAGGTACACGGTTAATGTAGCGGACTTTACGGGTGTTTGGTTTGATTAAGGCAGGTTTACGAGTGATTTTGTGAAGTTTACGTCCGTATTTTACAGAGAATTTACTCTTTTCGTGCATGACCGGTTAACGGCTATTACAACAATTTATTAAACTTTGATAGTTTTCTTTTTGAACCTGATTATTATGATTCTTATGATTGGTTATGATAGGGATTTTACTTCGTAAAATCTTCTCAATTCGCAATCAACTTAACTGTCAAAAACTAACAAATCGTTGCACTATATCCTTTTAATACGATAACAAACAATTTGCTTAAAGCCAAAAGAAGACAAATCCAAACACAAGAAAAAGCCGCTTCGATACATCAAAGCGGCTTTTTAATTCAAGTAAAATAAACTTAAATTCAGTAGATTATTTGCTGCGAAAAGCCGGTAAAATGCCAAAAAACTCGGAAATTTCAACCGACAACCGACAACCGACAACCGACAACCGACAACCGACAACCGACAACCGACAACCGACAACCGACAACCGACAACC
>JAHDCG010000225.1:0-3718 GCA_020629965.1 Saprospiraceae bacterium
TCCACTATCTCCAAGCAATCGTAAATCGTACATCGTACATCGTACATCGTACATCACCATTTCATTTTCCGAAAAATCTCCCAAACCGTAATCCCCAAGCACACTGAAATATTCAGCGAATGCTTCGTGCCGTACTGCGGTATTTCAATCGCTCCGTCCACGACCTGCATCACCTCTTTGCTCACGCCTTTTACTTCATTTCCGAAAATCAAAGCCACCTTATCTCCTTTTTCCAAGGGAAAATCCTGCAATGCCGTGCTACCCTCCGCCTGCTCGACTGCCCAAATCCGATAGCCCGCAGCGCGTAATTCTTGCAGCGCATCGGTCGTCTTTTCAGAATATTCCCAATCTACGCTATCCGTTGCACCGATGGCGGTTTTCAGAATTTCTTTGTGCGGCGGTTGTGCCGTAATGCCGCAGAGGTAGATTTTTTCCAAAGCAAAAGCATCGGCGGTGCGAAAGGCGGAACCGACATTTAAGCCCGAACGAATATTATCCAAGACCAAGACAATCGGGTGTTTTTCCTGCTTTTTGAAGCCGGCGACGTCGGTGCGGTCGAGTTCTTTTAGTGATAGTTTGCGCAAGAAAATTTGTTTGAGTGGTTTGAAAATAGTTTGAATTGTTTGAGTCGTTTCCCCTACTCCTCCCCTTCCTTCGGCAGCGCAAAAAATGCAAAAATCGTCGTGCCGTAATTGCGCGACTGAAACCAACGCGGGTGATTCTCAAAATTGTGGTTCGGGTTGTGTTCCATCACCAACCAACCGCCGGGACGCAGCATATCATTTTTAAAAACCTCGTCGGGTATCGTATCCAAAATCGGCAGCGGGTACGGCGGGCCGGCAAATATATAATCATACTTCTCGGTCGTGCGGCGCATGAACTGAAAAACATCACTGCGCACGATGGTAATTTTATCTTCGATGTCCAATTTTTTGGCAATGCCCTGCACGAATTTTACCGCCGGCGGGTGCTTGTCCACGTAGGTCGCATCGGTGCAGCCGCGCGAGATAAACTCGTAACAGTGATTGCCCGTACCGCCGAAAAGATCGAGCATTTTTTCCTCCGAAAAATCCAAACTGTTGTTGAGAATATTGAAAAGCCCCTCCTTCGCCTGGTCCATAGTCGGGCGCGTCGGCCAGTTCTTGGCGGGCGGATTAAAACGGTGTCCTTTGAATTTTCCTCCTATGATACGCATGGTTGGTGGTTGATGGTTGATGGATTATTGGTTAGCTCGCGGCGGATTTGAGGATGCTTAAATCAGTTTCCTTCTCCTTAGTAAAATAAAATCTGCTCACGGGTTTAATCGTGAGCAGATTTTATGTGAGTAGTAACAGCGACTTTTAAGTCGTCGTGAAAACGACCGCAGGTCGCGTTAGCTGTCTTTTTTTCAGACGACCTGAAGGTCGCAGTTACTAAAAGCGGAAAGCCATCGCCAAACTCGGTAATATCGGCAACTGATTTACGCGCTGATAAGTGACGCGGTTAAAATAAAAAATATTTTCGCGGTTATTGACATTCGTGACCGATGCCGTAATCTCCAAAGAGGTTTTTTCGCTGAATTCGATGATGTGTTTTAAGGATAAATCCAAACGCAGGTAATCGGGCAAGCGACCTTGGTTGAGTCGGTCTTCAAATTCGATGCCGAGCGTGCCGTTTTCGGTCGTGATGTCCGTGTCTAAGCCTTCATTAAAATTAAACTGCGTGAAAAAAGTCTGCGTGCGCGTGAACGGGAAGCCCGAACCGAAGTTGTAGCGTGCGCCCAACTCCCACTTACCGGCCTCGTCGAGTTTGTACGAACCGAGGAAGTTGATATTGTGTCGGCGGTCGAAATTGGTCGGAAATTCCTGCTCGCCGTCGTCGCGCGTCACCTGACTCAAAGAGTAGCCGAAGTAGCCGTAAAAACGCTTGCTCGTGTAGCGAAACGAAAAGTCGATACCGCGAGCTTCGCCCGTTTCGGTCACGAAATTCGGCTCGGCGGCGGTGCGTTTATTGCGATTTAACGTGATAAGTTGCGTGAAGCCTTTGTAGTAAGGCTCGATGTTGGCGGTCAGCTTGTCGCTGAGGTCGATTTCTACGCCGCCGATGGCATGTACGGCGTGTTGCAGACGGTCGTCGGTTTCTTCATCGTCCGAGCCGGGTTCAAAAAGACGTTCTTCCGGACCGCTCAGGAAGCCCGCGAAAAGGTTGACGATGTCGCGCTCGTTGCGGGCGTCGATAAGGTTTTGGGAGTAGAGACCGGAGGCAAATTTGATGCGAAATTTATCGCTCAGATTCATCTTCGCGGCAAAACGCGGCTCGAATTCCACCTCCGTCGTTTGTGCCACGTAGCCCGTCACGCGCACACCGGGTTCGAGTACCAGGTTGCCGACTTTAAACTGCGTATTGACAAAAGCGGCGACTTCCGTGTTGTTATTGTTTTGACTGATGGTGTTGCCGAGGAAATTTCTGAAATTGAAATCGGTGGTAATCGCCGCGAAGTTCAGACCGTATTTTATCACGCTGTTGCGCCCGAAATAGCTGAAATCCAACTGCCCCGAAAAGTCACCGATGCGGCTGTCGCGCGGACTGCCGTCGTTTTCGTTCAGTTCGATTTGGTAAGCCGAACCGACAAAACGCGCCCCGATAATGAGGTTAGAGTTTGGCGGAATCAACTTGGTTGTCACCCCGCCGCCCGTCGCATTCCAACCGATGTCGGCGACACCGCTGTAATTTACGTCGTCTTGGTAGTTAAATGCGAACAGGTCGGTGCGCGTACCGTTGGCAGCCGAAAAACTGACTTTTCCGTACAAATCCTGAAAACTGTAAGGCAAACCGCCGGTGGTGTCGATGGCATTTTCCGCGTAGCTGTACAAGGTGCGCGAAGTTTGGTCGATGAAAGAACGCTTGCCCGTCACCATGTAAGAAATCGAGCCGCCGCGCTCATCCAGTGGTTTTATCGGTCCTTCGAGCAGCAGTTTTGCCATAAAAGGATTGCCCGAAGCCACGCCGCCGAAGCGTTTTTTGTTGCCCTCGCGGGTCGTAATATCGACGATTGCCGAAAGGCGACCGCCGTATTCGGAGTTAAATCCGCCTGTCAAAACCTCGACGTTACGAATGGTTTCGGTCTCGAAAACGGAGAAAAAACCGATGGAGTGGAACGGGTTGTAAATCGTCATTCCGTCGAGCAAAATCTTGTTTTGGATGGGCGAACCGCCGCGAATATACAACTGACCGCCCTGGTCGCCCGTATTGATTACCCCCGGCAGCACGGTCAAATACTGCGCAATATCCGCCTCGCCGGAGACCGAGGGCAGCGATTGAATTTGCTTGGGTGTGACGATAACTTTTGAAATCTGCACGGTATTGGTCGCCGCGCTTTTTTCCGCGCTGACGGTAACGGTTTCGAGTTCTACCCCCGTTTGCAGTTGAATATTTTGATAGACAATACCGGTACCGACCGTGACCGGTATGGTCTGTGTGGCATAGCCGACGTAGCTGGCAACGAGGTTATAATCGCCCGCTTCCATACCGGTAATACTGAAAAAGCCGTCGAGGTCGGTATTCGCGCCGAAGGTCGTGCCTTCGAGGGCGACGGTGCCGAAAGCGATGGGTTCGCCCGTCTCGGCATCTAAAATTTTACCGCGCACCGTGCCGCCTTTTTGGGCAAAAGCAGAAAGAGAAAGGAGCATCAGAGTGCAAAAAATAAACAGTCGTTGTAGATTCATAAAACAGGTTTGTC
>JAHDCG010000225.1:3818-5332 GCA_020629965.1 Saprospiraceae bacterium
ATTTCAATTTCGCGCAAAGATACATTTTGCCGTTTAAAATACGACGGCGTTTTCGTCTTTAGGAATACTAAAACGTTTTTGACCGGCGAAAAGCAACAAATCGGACTCCTGTTTGTTTTGCATTTCGTAAAACGACGCATAATTACACACTTTTTACTTCCCCGCTCAACTATGCAAAAAACTTTGCGTAGTTTTGCGTTTTCTAATAATAACGGGTTGGTCAGAGAGAAGAATCACAATCTTGCAAATCGTAAATCCCCTGCGAGATAACCGTTAATTCACCAACTATCAACCACCAACCATCAACTAAACAATAATGGTAGCACAGCACGAAATAATCGACGATTTAAAAATGATAAAGGACAGTGCCCGCGATTTTGCGGAAAGCAAAATACGTCCGCACTTTATGGAATGGGATGAAACGCAACATTTCCCGATGGACTTATTTCACGAAATGGGTCAGTACGGATTTTTGGGCGTTTTGGTGCCGGAAGAGTACGGCGGCAGCGGCTTGGGCTACGCGGAATACATCACGATTATCGAAGAAATTTCGCAGGTCTGCGGCAGTATCGGACTCAGCGTAGCGGCGCATAACTCGCTGTGTACCAATCACATCCTGATGTTCGGCACGGAAGAGCAAAAACAAAAATATCTGCCGAAATTGGCAACGGGTGAATGGATCGGGGCCTGGGGACTGACCGAACCCAACACGGGCAGCGACGCGGGCAGAATGCGCACGGTGGCGGAAAAAGACGGCGATTATTACGTTTTAAACGGCGCAAAAAACTTCATTACGCACGGTAAAAGCGGTCACTGCGCGGTCGTCATTGCCCGCACGGGCGAGCTTTTGGACAGCCACGGTATGACGGCTTTCGTGGTCGAGCGCGGCACGGAGGGCTTCAAAGCGGGCAAAAAAGAAAACAAACTCGGTATGCGTGCGAGTGAGACGGCGGAGATGATTTTTGAAAATTGCCGCATTCACAAAAGCCAAATTTTGGGCGAAGTCGGCGAAGGTTTTATCCAATCCATGAAAATTTTGGACGGCGGCAGAATTTCCATCGCCGCTCTGTCGTTGGGTATCGCGAAAGGTGCTTTTAAAGCGTCATTGGCGTACAGTCAGGAGCGCGAGCAATTCGGCAAAAGTATCAGCAAATTTCAGGCGATTTCTTTCAAATTAGCGGACATGGCAACCAAAATCCGCGCGGCGGAACTCTTGGTACGCTCGGCAGGAAAAATGAAAGACGCCCACCAACCCGTCACACAGGAGTCGGCTATGGCAAAATATTATGCTTCGGAAGTGGCGGTCGATGTCAGTACTGAAGCCGTGCAAATTTTCGGCGGTTACGGCTATATTAAAGACTACCCGGCGGAGAAATTTTACCGCGACAGCAAGCTCTGTACAATCGGTGAGGGAACTTCGGAAATACAGAAGCTGGTGATTTCGCGCGGACTGCTGAAGAAGTAAAGAGGTTTGGAGGTTGGGGAGTTGAGCGGTGGAGATGTGGCAAAGTCAT
>JAHDCG010000226.1:0-2094 GCA_020629965.1 Saprospiraceae bacterium
ACGGCTCTTTCCATGCGTCTCTAAAACCCCTAACCCCGAAGCGGGGGACTTTCTCCGGGCTTGAGTTCGCGGTAAATTTCGGCTTTTTTAGTTCTCTTTTTCAAAGACGAATCTAAGTTCAAAACGAATTCAAATTTTGAAATTAGATACTCCCCGCTCCGGGGTCTTCAGTACGGCTCTTTCCATGCGTCTCTAAACCCCTAACCCCGGAGCGGGGGACTTTCTCCGGGCTTGAGTTCGCGGTAAATTTCGGCTTTTTTAGTTCTCTTTTTCAAAGACGAATCTAAGTTCAAAACGAATTCAAATTTTGAAATTAGATACTCCCCGCTCCGGGCCTGTTCCGACTTTAGTCGTGGAGTCGGGGGCTTTCAGTACGGCTCTTACTGTGCGTCTCTAACCCCCTGACCCCCGATTCGGGGGAACTTTCTCCGGGACTAAGTTCGCATTAAATCTTTAATTTTATGGTTCTCTTTTTCAAAGACGAATCTGTATTCAAAACGAATTTTAATTCAATAACGAATTTTCTCCCCCGCTCCGGGGGTCGGGGGGTCTTTTACACGACTTTTCCTCTCTCAAACCACTATCAAACGCCAAAAACCAAACTAATGTTTCATAGCAAGTCAAAAGCAAAATTCAACGTTAAATCATAGTAAATCAGCGTAAAAAAAACTCACTCCTCCTCCAACAACTCCGCCGGCAGCGACTTACTCGCCTTCGCCCCCAGTGCCTTAATCCGCTCCGCCCTGCCAATCAGCGTATTACCGTAGCGTTTGCCGTGCTTGAGTTTGTTCATGGCGTCGTGCCACGAGGATTGTGCGCTGTCGAGACGATGACCGACGGCTTTCAAATCATCGACAAAAGCGACAAAACGGTCGTACAAAAGTCCCGATTGACGGGCGATGTCGATGACGTTTTTCTTTTGCTTTTCCTGTTTCCAAATGTAGTTGACCGTGCGCATCGTGGCGAGTAAAGTCGAGGTGGTGACGATGACGATATTGCGGTCGAGGGCTTCATTAAACAGGCTGTTGTCTTCGCGCAGGGCGCAGGTAAACGCGGGTTCTATCGGGACGAAAAGCAGCAAATAATCGGGCGTATTAATTTGATAAAGTTGCTGATAATTTTTGCTGCTCAAGTCCTTGATGTGGTTGCGCAGACTCGTGATGTGGCGTTTTAAATGCTGTTGCTGCTCCTCGGAGGTTTCGGCGTTAAAAAACTTTTCGTAGGATTTCAGACTGACCTTCGAGTCGATAATCAAGTGCTTTTTATCGGGCAAATTGATGATAAAATCCGGTCGCTTTTGTCTCCCGTCGCGGTCGAGGTAGCTGTTTTGGGTTTCGAAATGCGTTCCTTTTTCCAAGCCTGATTTTTCGAGCAGCGTTTCGAGTTGAAACTCGCCCCAGTCGCCCTGCGTTTTGCTTTCGCCTTTGAGGGCGGAGGCGAGATTTTTGGCATCGCTGCTGAGTTGCTGATTGAGGGCGGCGAGTTGGCGAATTTGCTCCTGCATCGCCGATTTGTCTTTTGCTTCGTCGGTAAATTTAGCGTTAATACCCTGCTCGAACTCATTGATTTTTTCGCGCAGCGGCGTCAGCGTTTCATGTAGCTGCTGCTGATTTTGCCGGGCAAAACGCTCGCTTTTTTCCTCCAGCAGTCGATTGGCGATATTTTCAAAAACCGTCTTGCTTTGGTCTTGCAATTTGGTAAAATCGCCCTGTTGCGCCTCCAGTTTATCCTGCAAATGGTGCAAATCGGCTTGGGCGGCGGCAAGCAATTTTTCGGTTTCGCGCAGGTCGGTTTCGCGCTCGCGCAAATCTTCGCGCAGCACGTCGGCTTGCTCCTGCAGTTGGGTAAAAACTTCTTTGCGCACGTAGTCTTTTTCCACTTCCGCAGGCTGAATACCTTGATTTGCGAAGCGTAATTTGGCAACAAGCCAACCGAGTAAAAAGGCGAGAAGTGCCGCTAAAGCGGTGAACAGCAGTAGATAGGTGAAAGAAAATTCTTGCATAGAAACGTAAAAAAGCGGATAATCGAACGGTGATTATCGCAGTATTTGTGAATATTTTTGCTGCTGTTTTGAAGTGCGAAGTTAGGTAATTT
>JAHDCG010000226.1:2194-5313 GCA_020629965.1 Saprospiraceae bacterium
GCACAAGAAACACATGCAGTCTAAAATCTAACGTCTAAAATCTAAAATCTCAAAAAGCATGGATTTAGAAACCGCCCGCCAATACGCACTTTCCAAAAAAGCGACGACCGAAGGTTTTCCTTTTGACGACAAAGCATTGGTTTTCAAAGTATTAGAAAAAATGTTTGCTGTCATGTCCTTGGAACGGCTGCCGACGAGCATGAATTTAAAATGCGACCCGGAGCGCGTTTTTGAGTTGCGCGAGCAGTATCCGGAGTCCGTTTTACCCGCTTGGCACATGAACAAAACACACTGGAATTCCATTGTCTTGGAGTCCGAATTGTCCGACAAACTCATCCGCGAACTCATCGACCACAGCTACGATTTGGTAGTAGCAAAAATGACGAAAAAGATGCGGGCGGAGTTGGAAGCGATGTGAGCCGGAAATAGATTCGCGGATGGAGCGGATAAGGCGGATTTTTAGCGGATTTTAAAAAAAATCCGCCTAAATCTGCTAAATCAGCGCAATCCGCTTATCTAACTAAAAACACACGGGCAAACACAAAAATTAACCTTTTCAACATTAGAGAAATCAGCACTTCAACCACTCCTTCAGACTACCTCATCGTCGGGCAGGGCATCGCCGGCACCCTGCTTGCGCACTTCCTGCAAGGCGCAGGCAAAACCGTACAAGTCATTGATAATCAACACGAAGGAGCGGCGAGTACCGTTGCCGCCGGAGTCATCAATCCGATTACCGGGAGGCGTTACGTGCGGTCTTGGCGGGTCGAGTCGCTTATTCCTTTTGCCGTTGAAACTTACCGCAATTTGGAAGAAGAATTGGATACAAAATTCTTTCACAAACGCAACCTGATTCGCTCCCTTTTCAACAGCGGAGAAGAAAACGACTGGCACGCCCGGCTCAGCGATGACAGCTATCGCCCCTACATGGCAGACGAAGCCGAGGTCGCCGAACTCACCGATAAAACCGCGAAAATTTACGGCTACGGCGAGGTCACGGAAGCCTACCAAACCGAGATGCACAAACTCGTCGCCGCCTACCGCGAAAAGTTGCTGCGAGAAGAAAGGATTACTTTAGAAAAATTTAATTTTGAAAAATTAGAACTACTCGATGACGGTGTAAAATACGGCGATATGCAAGCCGAAAAAATCATTTTCTGCGACGGTGAGGCGGGCAGCAAAAATCCCTTTTGGTCGTATCTGCCCTGGGTCGGCACGAAGGGCGAGGTGTTGATTGTCCGCATTCCCGACGCGGATTTTTCCAAAATGTTCAAATATCGCATTTTCATCGTGCCGCTGCCCGAACAAGACCTGTACTGGGTCGGTTCAAAATACGAGTGGCATTATGATGACAACAACCCGACCGCCGAGGGCAAACAGTACCTCAAAGACCGCCTCGCCGATGCGCTGACCGTGCCTTTTGAAATCGTCGCACACAAAGCCGCCGTGCGCCCGACCAACAAAGACCGCCGCCCGTTTTTGGGGCTGCACCCGGAGTTTCCGCAGGTCGGTATTTTCAACGGACTGGGCACGAAAGGGGCTTCGTTAGGGCCGTATTTTGCGAAAGAAATGACGGATTTTTTGACAGCAGGGAAGGCACCGGATGCGGAAGTGCGGATTGAACGGTTTGGTTGATTTTGTCGATGAAATGCCCCGCCGTCCGCCGTCAACCAAAAAAGAAAATATGAAACTCACCAAAACAGCTTTTTTTTCCGCTTTGTTTTTAATGACTTCCGTTGCTTTCTCCCAAACTAAATTTGAGAGCGAAATTCGTATTAAAGACACGCAAATTCCGTCCGCAGCCCGCACTTTTATCGACTCCGTATATTTTACAAAAAAGGTAAAATGGTACAGAGAAATCGGGCTAAACAGCACCTCCGTCGAGGCAAAAACCAAGCATAAGGGCAAGCGATACAGCGTTGAATTTTCACCCGACGGTCGGCTCGAAGATGCGGAAATCGAAATCGACATGACCGACATCGAGCAGAATATTCGCTGCAATATTGTGGCGTATTTTTACTCCGTTTACGATAAATATCGCATTGACAAAGTGCAAATTCAATACACGGGTGCGGAAAATAATATGCTGTCAACCCTTCGCACGGACGTCCCCGACCCCGCTGTCACCATCAATTACGAAATCGTGATGAACGCAAAAACGGAAGGTATTTACAAAAGGTTTGAATATCTTTTTGATGAAAGCGGTGAGTTTATCGAAAAGAGCGAGGTCGTGCTGAAAAACACCAATAATTTGCAATATTGAGGGGTGTTTATTCGGTTATTTGTTGATTTGTTTATCCGTTGCCTCTTGCCTTCCAATTTCTTTCCTGCTATGAAAATTTTCCTTTTTTCCTGTCTTTTTCTTCCGGTTTTTACCCTTTGTGTAAACGCACAAGGCAGCTACCGCGCAGGTCTTTTACCCGCAGTCACTATTGACAAAAAACTGCCGGGCGATTACAAATTAAACTTCAAAACCGAGTCGCGGCAGCAGTTGCGCGGCGGTACTTTCGGTGCGGAAAATGCGCTTGATTATGATTATTTACTCACTGATTTTTCGCTCATCGGAGCCAAAAAAATCGCGATTGATAAGTCTTTGACGCTCGGTTATCTGCTGCGCCTCGAAGACGGAAAGATTATCAATCGCAGTATCCAGCAGTTTATAGCGACCAAACTGTATCGGGAATTTAAACTCGCCCACCGCATCGCCGCCGACCAGACTTTCGAGCCGGACGCGGATACGGAATTTCGGCTGCGCTACCGCCTTGCTGCCGAAATTGCCCTCAACGGTCAGTCCGTCGATGTCAATGAATTTTATTTAAAAATCAACAACGAATATCTGAATGCTTTGGAAGGCGGTGACTACGACCTCGAAATTCGGTTCGTTCCGCTGTTAGGCTATAAATTTCCGGCAGATAAAAAACTGGAAGCGGGCTTAGATTATCGTTTCAGCTCCTTCATCGACGGCGACGCGGCGGAACATCGGTTTTGGTTCGGAATAAATTTGTATCAGTCGATTTAAGGGAAGAGAGATTTGAACGCAAACCTTGAGAGACAGGAACGCGGAGTTTTTCGCAATACAGTCCGCGATGCTTTGAAGGTGAACCGACCTAAAAATGCCA
>JAHDCG010000073.1:0-5010 GCA_020629965.1 Saprospiraceae bacterium
TAAATAAAATCTCTTCAATTCCGCGCCCCCGCTGTACTCAAAGGATGCGGACTGTCCGGCACCCAAGCCACGCCGCACTGAAACTTAGCATCGCCGATAAAAAACAGTTGCAGGATAAACCGACAGTGTTCGCCCGTTTTCTTTTTTGCCCTAAACAAAAAGCAAATCAGGTTTTCCTGCTCCAAGGTGGCGGGCGGCACGAAATAGGGGAGTTGGTCGGCTAAAATTGAATACGCGTAGTCCGTGTCCAATACCTCATACGCCTGCGGGCGAAATAATTTTAAGACGTGATACAGTTCTTTTTCTACGCTCATGCGCATCGAGGCGATGAGGACTTTTTCTACGGGGTTGGGTTGGTAGGGGAAGTTTTGTTGCATGGTTTTGTGTTGATTAGCTTCCGACGGGAGTGCGGAAACGTAAATTCAGAAATTTTAAAAGCACTCTGTAAAGACTTACTTCTGCATATCAATCGCAAAATCAGCAAAATTTCTTTTAAAAATGCCGTTAAACGTAGAGATATAAATGTCATCTCCGAATTTTTCGAGGTCGGTTATTGTCAATCCTGCGAGATTGTGCTTTTTGATTTCTCTTGCTTTAAATCTTTCCGTATTCCACTCCGTAAAGACCAATATTCTGTCTTCGACAAAGCCGAATAATTGTCCGTCAATTTCGCGAAATTGACAAAATCTCAAAATTGAATAGTCAAAACTATACACCGGAAAAAAGCGATTTTCGGAAGGTATGAATTTAAAGATTTGAGTATCATTAATTCCGTAGGTATCGCCGGCAAAAGAGAAAAAACTAATCATCCTTTGCTCACCGACTTGCATAATTTCACCCGTATAAGTTATTTTGAAAATTTCGATTCGAGAAACAGAGTTCATAGTCGATGTTTGAAAAAGAAAACCGTCATCCACCGCGTAATGAGCTCGGCTGTAAAGACCAAAGCGTGCACTTTCGAAGGCAAACAAATCTTTGGAGGTCACGTTGATTTCTCCCTCGGGGCTGTCATAATCGAGGTCTAAGTCAAAGATGCAAAATCTCAGTGTGTCGTCGTTTACCTTGCGGTAAGGGTATAAAACATGATTGCCGGAAATGACGGTTTGTGTACCCGAATAACCGACCGAATTTAAACGGGGCAGTTGAATATCATCGTCAATTTCCGGTAGATTGACGGAGGTAGTGTATGTAAAGTTTCCAAAACTTGATTTATAGCCGAGTTTGTAAAATTCTATGTCAAAATCGTTTAAATCGACCATTAAATCATCGGACATCGGCAGTGAGTTATAAACCGTCCTGTTAAAAACACCGTAAAATTGAGGGATGCTGTCGCCGAGTTCAATAGTGCCGCGCAGTTTCTCGCCCACAATGTACAAAAAGTCGTCCGTGGCTTGTAAATTGTAAAATCGACTGTGCGAGGGAAAGTAATTCCCGAGTTTTTGAAATACAGGTTCTTCTTCGACTTCAACCTCCACGGTTCTGATAACTTCAACTTCTTCCTTTTTGCAGGACAAAGCTGATAAAAAGATGACGATTAACGAAAGCAGGGTAAGGTTTTTCATTTGCCGATAATTTTAGGATGACGGTTGAATATTTGAAGTTTCCCCCAAATATACAAAACTCCCCCGTATCTTCGCCCCAAAAACAAAATCCAATGCCGCCGACCTTCAAAAAAATAACCGACTCTCAGGTCACCCTGTCCATTCTCATGCAGCCCTCGCATTCCAACTTCAGCGGAAAAATCCACGGCGGCTACATCTTGTCTTTAATGGACCAAATCGCTTTTGCCTGCGCCTCCAAGCACAGCCAAAGTTACTGCGTCACCGCCTCCGTCGATACCGTGGACTTTCGTAATCCCATTGAAATCGGGGAATTGGTAACGCTCAAAGCCTCGATAAATCACGTCGGACGCAGCAGTATGGTGGTCGGCATTCGGGTCGAGAGCGAGAATATTCAGAGCGGATTTGTGAAGCATTGTAACTCGTCGTACTTCACGATGGTCGCAAAAAACGAGGCGGGCGAAACCGTTCCCGTTCCCGGTTTGTTACTCGAAGGTCCGGACGATGTACGCCGCTTTTTGAAGTGCATCAAAAGGAAAGAAATGAAAACGGAACGCCGCACAGAGTTTAACGCGACCGATTTTACCGTCGAAAATTATACGGAAGAACTCCGCCACCAAAACGTAAAAATTATATGAGCAACCGACTCACGCAAATCCAAACTTTTCTCAAAGACAGCCCGCAAGACCCCTTTTTGCATTTCGCCCTCGCCAAAGAATACGAGAAGTCCGGCGACACCGAAAAGGCGCTTACGCAATACCTTTACCTCACCGAAAAGCACGAAAATTACGTCGGCACTTACTACCACCTCGGCAAATTATACGAAGTGAAACAAGACTTCCCCACGGCATTTAACACCTACAAAAAAGGAATGGAAATCGCCAAAGCGCAGGGCGAACAGCACGCTTTTAATGAGCTGGCGGGGGCAAAGCTTAACCTCGGCGACGAAGAAGACTTCGGTTAGTTGTCGGTTGTCAGTTGCCGGTTGTCAGTACGCACGGTCAACCGGCAACTGACAACCGACAACTAATCAAGACTATTAACTGTGTCATTCATATCCCCAATCTTAATCCCCACAATGCCGACACCGCTCACATCTTCCGTCAAATTTTCTACAAAAATGCCGCTCGGTATCAGCTCCGCCCAGGGGTTATTTGCATCGGGAAAAACGTAGAGCGCGGGGATGAATTGCCACGAAGCTACGCCGCTCGAAAAGCCCGCTTCCGGGTCTAAAATCAATTGACGAATGACCACGATGTCGCCCGTCGTCGGGCCGGACAGACCGCCGTTCGTGTCGCCCGCAATGCGGGTGTAAATGTCCGGGTACTCCTCGTAGGTCAGCACCACGCGGCGGATTTTGACGATGTCCGAAGTCGCAATTCCGTTGGCGGGATTGTAATTTTTTTCGTAGCTCACCGTGTAAGAAAAGCCCGTCGGCAGTTCGAGACTGTAATTGCCCTGCGCGTCCGTCAGCGCACTCATCGCGTCGTTGCCGTTGGCGCGTACCGTTACGCCGGCTACGGGGTCTCCGTTTTGGGTTAGTATCGTGCCGCTGATAGTTGCCGTTTCGTCGCCCGCCTGCGGGAGTGCATCCGTAAACTCCGCGCCCGTCGCATCGGGGTCGAGCCACGGCGCAAGATTTTCCGCATCCGACGCCCCCGAGTCCCACGAGTAAAACAGCCTTCCGCCGTAAATCGTCGCCTCTTCACAACCCGGAAAGCCGCCGTGCAACTGCGCCGTCACCCGTTGATTTTCGTCAAACCAAGCCGCGCCCGACGAGCCGATTTCAAACGTACCTACATCCAAGGTCGCCGCAAAATGATAGCCCGCCGGCGTCGTCACCGCGTTGTTCCAATTTAAAGGCGAAGGGTGTACCGCCAAACTGTGCGTATCCAAAGAAATTTTCTGAATATCCGCCGAAGGGTGGTGCAGCAAAGTCAACCGCTCGGGCGTCGCCTCGCTGCTGTCCCAACCGTTAAACTGCAGACCGTAAGAAGCCGGAATGTCTTCCGCAATCTCCACCAACTGAAAATCCGTGTCCTGTCTGCCCGCCCGAAAAATCGCCCCGAAGAGCGACTGCGCCGCAGGTTCCGCCGTCGGATTTTCGCAATTTGCGCCCGCATAATGAAAATCGAAACGCCACAAATCGTACAACGGCGTGTAAGTATCCGTACAGTGAAACGCCGATAAAACGTAAGGCGTCTCGTCGTTGCGCATATTATTCAGCAGTGTGCCCGTACACCAAGCCGTGCCTTCTTCCACCGTCATCATCACCCGGCAAACCCCGTTTTTCAAGTCCGCATAAGGGTTTCCGACCGGGCAATTTGCGTTCACTTCGCAGTCCAAAGAAGTCCCGAAACCCAACATCAGCGCACTTTTTTCCTGCGCCGCCGACTGCACCGTTTGGTCCGCCCGAAAAATCGTAAACCGACCTTCGCCCGCCGCTTCCGCCGGCTCAAAATATTCCACAATTACCTCCGCACTCTGCACAAAACCCGTGAAAAACTTCCCGCTCGCTTGATTATTCCGCGAAGTGTAAGCTCCTTTCACCTGCGTTTTTTCCGCATCGTACATAAAAAGTCGCGCCCCCGCCGGCAAGTAAAAATCTTCATAAAAAAGCGCAATCCCGCGCCCTTCCGGACTCGCAATGCGCAAATGCCAAACTCGGTCACCGCCCGCCAAATCCGTCCAGGTACCCGCATTTTCTAAAGAAAAATTAACGCCGACGGGCAGCGAATACAGAGGATTTTCGACCTTCCGCGCAGCACTAACCTGCGCTTTCTCCAACGCGGGCAAAGCAACGGTTTCAATTTTTTGCAAAGAAATTTTATCGGAAAAAACGGGCAGGGCAGGGGAGGCAACCTGCGCGGCGGCCGTTAGGAAACAGCCGAGTAAAGTGACCAAAGCGGTCAAGCGGATTATATTTGTCATGTTCAAGGGATGTGTTTGGGAGAGAGATTTTAGATTTTAGACATTAGAATTTAGATTTGCCGTTTGCACAAGTGCGTACGGAGTCTAACGTCTAAAATCTGACATCTAATATCTCAAAAAATAATCGGTTAATAATACAAGCACAAAGATACATCCTTTCCTGCAAACGCTGTTCCGAGATAAAAACGAGCGGTCGATACGTCGCAAAGGTTTCAAAATTAACGATTTTAAGGTGTATTTTTGGGTCGGGTTAAATTGTTGCTTATTTTTACTGCGTGGGATGGGGTGCTGTTCGTCTTCAGCCCCCTAACCCCCGAATCGGGGGAACTTTCTCCGGGCTTGGGTTTAAGGTAATTCTTTAAGTGTTTAGTTTTCGCTTTGCAAAAAAAACGAAATTCGAGATTTACACTTTTTGAAAACGGATATTGATTCAAAACGAATTTAAATTCTGAAAACAGATGCTCCCCGCTCCGGGGTCGGGGGTTTTTCATTACGGCTTTTGCAGTGCGTCTTCAGCCCC
>JAHDCG010000073.1:5110-30728 GCA_020629965.1 Saprospiraceae bacterium
CCGCTCCGGGGTCGGGGGTTTTTCATTACGGCTTTTGCAGTGCGTCTTCAGCCCCTAACTCCACGACTGAAGTCGGGACAGGCCCGGAGCGGGGAACTTTCTTCGCGCTTGGGTTTATGGTGAATTTTTGGGTTCTTTGGTTTTTTTATTTTAAAAAATAGCAACATTCAGGATTTACACTTTTTGAAAACGGATATTGATTCAAAACGAATTTAAATTCTGAAAACAGATGCTCCCCGCTCCGGGGTCGGGGGTTTTTCATTACGGCTTTTGCAGTGCGTCTTCAGCCCCCTCACCCCCGAATCGGGGGAACTTTCTTCGCGCTTGGGTTCGCGGGGTAATTCCTGAATTTCTCGGTTCTCTTATTTTGGATAAAAATCGACATTTAAGGTTTGCAATTTCTGAAAACGAATATCAATTCAAAACGAATTTGAATCTTGAAAATAGATACTCCCCCGATTCGGGGGTCGGGGGGTCTTTATTACGGCTCTCTGCTAAATAAATTCAGTGAAAATCATAAAAAATCCGGCGTAAAAAATCGCAGTCACACACGACAAAAAAAAATTATCATCAAACTAAAAAACTACCTCTTCCTCCTCTTCGCCCTCCTCACCGCGACCACCGCCCGCGCCACCCACATCGTCGGCGGTGAAATCACCTATACCTGCCTCGGTGACGATGAGTACGAAATCCAATTCACCATCTTCCGCGACTGCTTCAACGGCAGCCCGCAGGCTTGGTTCGACGACCCCGCCTCCGTCGGTATTTTCAGTGCGGAGACCAACACCTACATCGACCAAATTCTCATTCCGCTCGATGAGACGCTCAATGACACCCTCAATCCCGTACTCGTCAGCGAATGCCTGACCATCCCGCCCGATGTTTGCGTGCACACCACTACCTATACCGCCGTGCGCACGCTGCCTTTTTTGCCGGGCGGTTACATTTTGGCGTACCAAAGATGCTGCCGCAATGTCACCATCAATAACATCGTCGAGCCGCTCGCCACCGGTGCTACTTACACCGCCGAAATCAGCGAAACCGCCCTCAACGAGTGCAACAGCAGCCCGAAATTCAACACTTGGCCGCCGCTCTACATCTGCGCCGGGTTTCCGATATTTTTTGACCAAAGTGTGAGCGATTTCGACGGCGACAGCGTGGTGTACAGCCTGTGCGCACCCTATCAGGGAGCCGACCAAGACATTCCGATGCCGCAGCCGCCCAACCCGCCGCCCTACCCGGATGTGGTGTGGGAAGACGGCTTCGGGGTCAACGATATGCTCAACGGTCTCGACGGGGCCAACAGTCCGCTGACCATCGACTCCGAGACGGGTTTTTTGACCGGTACGCCCGAGTTTATCGGGCAGTACGTTGTCGGAATCTGCGTTGAAGAATACCGCGACGGTGAACTTATCGGCGTCACTCGCCGCGATTTTCAGTACAATGTCGGCGACTGCGGCGAACCCGGTGCCGCCTTTTTTGCGCCCGAGGTACAGTGTGACGACCTCACCGTAGATTTTCTCAACCAAAGCCAAAATGCCGACGAATACCTGTGGATTTTTGATACGGAAAATGACCCCGGTCAGACCTCTACGGCGAGCGACCCGAGTTTTACTTATGATGAATTAGGGAATTACCTCGTCACCCTCATCGTCAATCCCGAGACCGTTTGCGTCGATACCGCTACGCAATTAATTTCCCTCATTCCCAATCCGCTGACTCCCGATTTTACTTTTGCCTACGGCGAATGCGGAGATGAACTCATTGTGGAATTTACCGATAACAGCACGATTTCCGAGTCCGAAATCACGGCTTGGTATTGGGAATTTTCGCTCGACGGCGACCTCCAAATTTCCGATTTACAAAATCCCGAATTTACCGCAGCGACCGACGGTGTTGCCGTCGTTTCGCTTACCGTTACCTCCGCTGTCGGCTGCACCGCAGCGGTGACACTGCCCGTAGCAATCGACGTCATCGAAGAGCAACTCGTCGCCGAGGAAGTCTTGGTTTGCGCCGGCGAGAGCGTGAATTTGCACCCGAATTTCACCCTCGGCTACACCTACGCATGGTCGCCCGCTGATTTTCTCGCCGACCCGAATGCGCCTAATGCCTTCGCCACGCCGACCCAGACGACTACCTACACCGTCCTCATTACCAACCCCGAAAACGGCTGCCAGACCGAGCGACAAATCACCGTTAACGTGCCGCCGCCCGTCACCGTTGACTTAGGCGAAGACTACACCACTTGCGACCCCGAAGTCACCCTGACCGCCGTTGCCGAAAATGCGGAACTTTACTTTTGGGCGACCGACCCCGACTTTGACAATATTTTTTCTACGCAAGTCAGCCCGACCGTCATCCCGCTCGGCGAGACGACTTATTACCTTTTAGCCCGCGATGAATTCGGCTGCGGCACCTTCGATGAAATCACGATTACCGGCAACGGGGTCAACCTTTCCGTCGCGCCCGTTACTTTACTTTGCCCGACCGATACGGTGCAAATTATTGCCGAAAACGACGACCCGACCGACGTGCTGACTTACGCGTGGTCGCCGACCGAAAATATTACCGAAGGCGAAAATACCGCGACGCCTTCCGTCACTTTCGACGCGGCGGGCAGCTACCTTTTTTACCTCACGACCCAAAATCAATTCGGCTGCGAGCGCATCGACACGGTGACGGTTGCCGCCGTCGATTCAACCAATCAAGCGACTTTTGTCAGTTCACAACAGTGCAGCGGCTACTCCGTTTTCTTCCAAAACGAAAGCATCAATGCGCCGTATTATATCTGGAACTTCGGCGACCCGACCACCACCGACGACGTCAGCACCGAAACCAATCCGACCTACACCTATCCCGATCCGGGCGTTTATACGGTCACGCTTTTCTTTCCTCCCGAAATAGACTGCGCCGAGCCGCTGACCCTGCAAATCGAGGTCGGCGAACCCGCTTTAGTCGTAGATTTTACCGCCGAAGTCACCGAATGCACCGACTCGCTGACCGTCACCTTCACCGACCAAAGCAGCAATAATCAAAGCACGATTATCGACTATGCCTGGACTTTCAGCAACGGAAACACCGGCAACACGCCCGTTACGCAAACGACCGTCAATGCCGGCGGCGAGCTCACCGCGCAACTCGTTATCACCTCCGAAGACGGCTGCACGGATACTTTGGCTCAAACTTTTAATTACGAATTGATTGAAGAAAATCTCGCCGACACGGTCACGGTCTGCGCGGGCGAATCGGTCTTTCTTAACCCCGATTTTAATCCGAATTACGCCTACACTTGGTCGCCCGCCGATTTTGTAAATGATGCAAATGCTGCCAATCCGCTTGCTAATCCGCTTTCAACCACCGTTTACAGCGTCATTATTTCTGACGAAAGCAACGGTTATTTATGTGAAATTGAAAGGGAAGTAACGGCTCTCGTACCGCCCGTCGGCGACTTCGAAATTCTCGGCGAGACGGAAAGTTGCGGAGAGGCTTTGGAATTAAATACTGTTCCCGGCGGAAATATTGAATGGTCGAACGATGCAGATTTTACCGATATTTTCAGTACCGCCGACACCGTTTCGGTTGTACCCGTCGAGCGCAGCGCATTTATTTACGCCCGCCGCCTCGACGAGTTCGGTTGCTTTTTGACCGATAGCCTCGAAATTTTTAACCGCACGCCGCTCATAAATCTGACGGGTGAGTTTACTATCTGCGAGCGTGACACCTTGTTGTTATCGCTTGAAAATCAAATGCCCGGCGATGTTCTCACGATAGATTGGCAGCCCGCCGACCGGATTATCGAAATCACGGCGGAAGGCGATGCTCTTGTCAGTCCGTCGCAAACCACGGTTTATACCGCCGTCGCCGTCAATCAATTCGGCTGCGAAGCCACGGCAAGTACCACGGTCAACTTCTTCAGTTTTACCCCGCCGCTCATCGCCTCCGCCGCCGATGACAGTCTGTTTTTGGGGCAAAGTACGCAACTGTTCAGCACGGAATACGACAACTTTATCTACAACTGGACGCCCGGCGGTTCGCTGACTTCGACCAATATTCCCGACCCGATTGCCACGCCGACCGAAACGACAACCTATACCGTAGAAATCCAAAATGCGGACGGCTGCACCAATATCGCCGAGGTACGCGTTTTCGTCACCGAAGCCGAGTGCATCGATCCTTTTATTTTCATCCCGAATACCTTTTCGCCCGACGGCGACGGCAACAACGAAACCTTCGGCATTCTCGGTAATTTTATTGAAGAAAGCTATCTGACGGTCTATAATCGCTGGGGAGAAATGATGTTTGAAAGCAACCGGGTCGGCGCGACTTGGGACGGCACTTTAGACGGTAATCCGCTTGCGCCGGATGTGTATGCGTACTACGCGCGGGTGCGTTGCGTCGGCGGCGAGGAGGCGGAATTTAAGGGGAATGTGACGCTTTTGAAATGACGATTGACGGTGGATGGTGGAGGGTGGACGGTTGACGGTTGATGGTTGATGGGTGTGATTTTCAGAGGTAGCAACAACTCCAACCATTCCAACCAATCCAACCTCTTTACAACCCTTTTCCAACCTTTTCACAATTCCTTCAATTCCCGCGTAATAATTTTTAACTCTTCGTGTACTTCTTCCGCGTCGCGTACACTTTCCGTGCGGTACATGCGGAGAGACAACCGGTTTATCGTACTCAAATAGTTGGATTCGTAAGTCATATCGCTTTTGATGCTTTCCATTTCGGCGATGTCCTCCACGTTTTTGTCTTGCAATTTTTGCAGTCTTCGTTTCTTGGCAAACAGCTTTTCGGTGAGGCGGTGATTATGCAGCAGCGTGCGCAGTTTGCGGGTGCAGGTGCGGAAAAAGTCGATTTTGACTTCGCGCAGGTTCAATTCTTTGCGGAAGCCGGCGAGGAGTTTTTCGGTTTCCGTGCGGTTTTCGGTGTTGAGCGGATAAGTGCCTTCGAGGTCGTTTTCGAGTTCGCGGATTTCGCGCTGTATGGCTTTCACCTCACCGCGATTAACTCCGATTTGCGTTTCGCAGTAGTCGATTTTCTCTTCAATATCACTCTCTTTACCCGCACTGTGCGGTACTTGTTCCTTTTTTTGCCGCAGTAAGGCGACGAATTTTACAATAAAATAAGACAGCAAAATCACCGTACCGACCAACACAATCATGCGTGCGACGACCCCGCCGAGCATAACGAAAAGCAGGACGAATGCAGTGCCGCCGACGAGAAAATAGGTATTGTCTTTTTTGTCCATTTTAATTTGAAAACGAGATTTTCAGACGGAAATATTCTTGTTAAACTTTTTCCGAAATTTTTTAAACACTTTTCAAAAACTCCGGTTTCTTTATCATTGAAACACGGGGCGCGCAAATAAGTTAAAATTTTTGCCGCCGAAAAGAACTAATGTTTTTTGTTTGTTTATAGTCAGGTGCATTCCTTTTTCGAGGTTTGCACCTCTTTTTTTGCGAATTTACGAAAATTAAAACGGGCTTTGAATTGGATATTCAAAGCCCGTTTGTCTGCCGGCAGTTTATTTACTCCTTAAAATTCACCGAATTATATCACTTTTCGCAAAAAGAGTACCCCTTAATCAGAGAATATTTTACTATCAACCACCAACTACCAACTATCAACCGGCTTACTGTACTTTAAAATTATAAGCAATCGTACCGCATTGCTTATCGACGTTGCCCGTACTGAATTTCCATCGCTTGGCATTGCGGATAGCCACGTCGCGCAGGCATTTGTCGGTGGTCGTGGATTGAGATTGCGTATAGTCGGCATCGGTTACGCGCCCGTCCGCATCGACACAGATTTTGACGACGACCGTACCGCTTTTGTTGTTGCAGGGGCTACTGGCGCGGGGGCTGGAGGTGGCACCGCGATTGCTCAGACCGCCGCCGACGCGACCGCTGCCCGTGCTGATACCCGTCAGAATATCCGAGTCGGGGTTGCCGTTCGGGTCGCCTTGATTGCCGGGTTTGCCGGTATTCCCTTTGCCGCCGCCGCTGCCGCCGCCGAGTGATTTGGCGAGGGCTTCCGCACGGGCTTTGGCATCCGCTTGGCGTTTGGCTTCGGCGTCTGCTTTTGCTTTTGCGATACGCGCTTCTTCCGCCGCTTTTTCTTTTTTAGCGCGTTCGGCTGCGGCTTCTTGTGCCTTTTTACGGTCTTCGGCGCGTTTTTCCGCTTCCTTTTTCTTTTTCAGAGCGAGGGCTTCCGCGCGTTCGTTTTCGATAATTTCTTTGCGCGGGTCAACTTCGGGTTCCGGTTTTTTCGGTTCTTCCGGCACCTCTTCCTGTTCCTCTTGTTCTTCTTCCTGCGGCGGTGTTACCTCTTCTTCTTCCTGTTCTTCAACGGCGGCGGGCGGGGCGGCATCCTGTTCGGGCATGTTCTCGTCACCCTGACCTACGTCGGGAATACCGAGATTAACCATAATGCCCTCCTGACCCGGAGGCGGGTCCATGTAGGTCATAAACGGCCAAATCATCAGCAATATCAAGGCAAGCAGAAACACGCCGGAGATAATCCGCGCCTTTTTCTGATTTCTGATTTCTTCTATGGTGGTGATGAGTTGCATAATCTGAATTTTGTTTAGATTTTGTTGAATCGTTGAACCGTTGAGTTGTTGAACATGTAAAACTTGAAAGCCGGATAGTCTCGCGGGGTTTTTCAACGATTCAACAACTCAACAATTCAACATCCTTCCTCACTTCTCCGCCGCCAAAATTCCGTCGATATTTAAACGCATTGCCATGTCCATAATTGTCACGACGTCCTCGGTTTTTGCGTCACTTTTAGGCGAAATGGTCATTTTATACTTGCCGCTGCGCTCGCGGCGGGCTTTTTTGCGCAGTTCGGCTTCGAGATTTTGCGGACCGGTTTTTACGCCGTTAAAGTAAAAATTGCCGCGCGAGTCGATGCTCACGTCATCCGTTTGTCGGTCGGCGGTGACGGTTTTATTGCTTTTGCCGGGCATTTTCAGATTGAGCGCATTCGGTGCTACGACCGAAGAGGTCAACATGAAAAAGATGAGCAGCAGGAAAATAATGTCGGTCAGTGACGACATATTAAATTCCGCATTGGCTTTTGAACGTTTTTTTAATCCCACTTTGTTTTAGTTTAAATTTTTTCTTCGTTTGAGTCGGCTTTCATTCTGACCCGGTGCGGACTCGATTTCGGCACCCGCTCAATGATTTCTCTTGCTTCCAAATCCATTTTTACCGTCACCACATACCACGGCACGCTGCCGTCAAAATCCGCACTCAATTTTTCTTTCGCCAAATCATTCAGCTCCGCGTAGCTCATTTCGCCGCGCTTTTCAAGCGTTTGCACGATAAAATTCTTGATAAAATCATACTTTCCACGCGCAATGTTGACGCCTTTTTTTCCTTGCGGATGCAGCATCAATATTTTTTCGTCACTTTTCATTTTGGCTGATTTTTAACAATTTTATTCCTCTTCATTCGCATACAGTCCGCCGTAATAATGCGCTCGAAAGAGTTTTTGCAATTGCCGCTCCACGAGTTCTTTCTGCGCCTTATCTCTGAAGGCAAATCACTCCTGCCTGACCGCCCCGTAACGGTCAACGGTGTCCTTAAAATTTCGGAACGGTCGTCTGCCGTCAAGTGCATTATAAAGGGCTTCCTGTGCGCGTCGGTTGCTGACTTGCTGCGCAAACTCTTCCATGATTTCGTAACCTTCGCGGGAGGTCGGCTTATCGAGTTTGGCAAAGTTCATGCGGTCTTCCTCTATTTCTCGGAGGTCTTTCGCGTTTAAATCGTCCTCATCGTCATAATCAAAGCCGTCATCCGCAATCAGAACGGTTTTAATTTTTTTAGTTTTAAGATGAATGTAGCAGATAAAACCCGAGTTAACCATTTCCGCTAATTCAGCGACCATAGAATCGGAGAAGTCAAATGTTTCATCATTCAAAAACATAGTATGCACTTTTATCCTTCTTTTGATTTTGTCGCAGCCGGCAGGGTAAAATAGACTTCGGTTCCTTTTCCTGTTTTCGATTCTAACCAAATTTCACCGCCGTGCCCTTCGACAATTTTTTGGCAATGTGCCAGACCGATGCCTGTGCCTTGATACTTACGGTCGTCGTGCAGCCTTTTAAAAAGAATAAAAACTCGCTTTTGATACTCCTGCGGAATACCGATACCGTTATCCGCCACGCAAAATTTGTGCATACTGCCCTCCTTTTCGCAAGTGATGCGAATGTGCGGCGGCGTATCAGCCTTCCTGAATTTTAAAGCGTTGGATAATAGATTTTGCAAAAGCAAGCGCAATTCCGTTTCGCGTCCGATTACTTCGGGCAAATGTTCCGCATCGATTTTACCTTCCGTATCATCAATCACTTTTTGCAAATCTTCTTTAACCGATTGCAAAACAGCGTTGCAATCGACCTGTGTTTTCTCCGGTTCCGAACCCAGGCGGCTGTAATCCAATAAGTCTTTTACCAATCTGCTCATTCGCGTCGCGCCCTGCTTGATAAAGTGCAAATAGGTATCGATTTCACCGCCTAATTGTCCTTGGTAATCTTCTTCTAAAATCTCCGCGTAACTTTTAATCGTGCGCAGCGGCTCTTGCAAATCATGGGAAGCCACGTAGGCAAATTGCTGTAATTCCCGGTTCTTTTTCTCCAGCAACTTTGCGTATTTTTCGGTGTCTTCCGCCTGCTTTAATTTAGTAATATCCACGTGCGAACCCACCATGCGTACCGCGTTTCCTTCCTCATCCCACTCGATAACTTTGCCCCGACAATAAACCCAAACAATCGACCCGTCTTTATGAAAATAGCGCACCTCCGAGTTATAGGGAACCTTGCCGTGCGACTGCACGTGCGCGTGAAACACATCGAACACACCCGGCAAGTCATCCGGATGAATAATCTTTTGCCAACTTTCCGGACTGTTTTCCATTTCATGGTCTTCATAGCCAAACATGGCTTTGAAAGTCGGACTCAGATATTCCGTATTTTCGGGAATATTCCAATCCCAATATCCGGCGAGCGTGCCCTCCAAAATATTGTCGAAAACGACCTCCTTGTCCGCTAACTTCCGTTTCACTTCTGCTAACTCATCGGCTGTGTTTTTTTGTGATTTCATAAATTAGTCTTGCGTGGGTGATGAAGTTCGGGGGCGGAGTTTACTAATATAAGAGCAAAGGTGTTCGTATCGGTAAGTCTCGCCGTATCAGGGTTAATTGTTGAGCTGTTTTTGAACCATTGTTGATGCTTTTGTTGCATTTTCTTCTGCTGTTGTCACTGAGTCTTATACGTCAAACTCAATCGAAAGATTTGCATAAAACGACAGGAACTTTTATCTACCCTTTCTTCACCGGCTGCGTCGCAATAATTGCCTTCGCCTTCAATCTCCCCGCCGCTTCCATCACATCTTTTACTTTGGAAAAAGGCACACCTTTTTCAGCCACAATGGTAATGGTGAAATCGTCCGGCTTATCGTTTTCCGCTTTTTTGAGGCGCAAACCCTGATACAGCGCGGCTTTGGTGATTTCCGTATTATTCAAAGTCATCTCGCCGTCCTTACGAATTTGCACCACGACGGAGGTCGCCGCCACCGTCTGACTGTCACTGACGGGCAGCTCGAAAGGGTCGATTTGTACCAAATTGGAAGTCAACATAAAAAAAATCAAAAGCAGGAAAATGATGTCCGTCAAAGAAGACATATTAAACTCCGCGTTGGCTTTATTTCTTTTTTTCAATCCCATTTTTACGATGGTTTAAATGCAAAAACGAGGCACCGAGTCGATACCGCGTTTCGTGGAAGTTGGATTTGCGATTGCGAATTAAATCAAGAAGAGTCCGTGCTTACTCAAAAGGTGACTTTCTTGAAAGATAGGTGAGTCACTCTGTGAGTAAGCACGGACTATTCCGAATACCTCGATATTGTTCTTCACGAACCCGGCTCCTGCAACAAATCCATAAATTCAGTCGTCGTGCGCTCCATTTTAAAGACCACTTTTTCTACTTTCGCTACCAGAAGATTGTAACCGACAAAAGAAATGATACCGATGAGCAGACCGAATGCCGTCGTCAGCAGGGCCTGATAAATACCGCCCGCAAGCACGGTCGGCGTGACGTTATCCGCCGTTGACATTTCAAAAAATGCCTGAATCATACCCGTCACCGTACCGAAAAAACCAATCATCGGTGCCGCACCCGAAATCGAAGCGAGCGTAGAAAGACCTTTTTCGAGTTTGAAAACTTCGAGATTACCCACGTTTTCGATGGCCGCGTCGATGTCACGCAGCGGCTTTCCGATACGCATCAAACCCTTTTCGACCATACGCGACATGGGGCTGTCCGTGTTTTGGCACAAGGCGCGTGCGGCGGAAATATTGCCCGCGCCGACATTCGCCCGGATGTTGTTCATGAAGTTTTCGTCGATACGCGTCGCCCGCGAAATGTTGAAGTATCGCTCCGCAAAAATGTACACCGCGATGACGGCAAGTACCATCAGCACGCCGACAATAACAAAGCTCAAAACACCGCCCTCGCTGATGATGCCGATGAGATTGAGTGACTCTTCGACGGGTTCTTCGGTGTCGAGGTTAGCGGTCTGGAAAAGGAAAAGAAAGTCAGTGAACATAAAGTTTTTTGTTTAAGAAATCATCCGGTAGTTTTTCTGAATAGTTTGAGTGAAAACGGACGATTTTTTTATACGGAAATTCAATTTTGTTTTGTTCGATTGAAAAAACGGAGAGATGCGGACGGATATTGCGGTAGTCGCAAATTCCGTCTTCCGGCGTTTTCTCACGGTCTCGTCGCAAAATAAAAATCACTAACGACGGGACAGGCTGCAAATTATCAAACCTTCGCCGAAATGTTAAAGAAAATCGGAAAAAGTTTTTGGGGAGGGTGGACGGTGGATGGTGGATGGTGAACGGGGGGCAGGAATTTTTGCGCGGATTTTTTGGTTAAAATGCCGTCCGGGTTTGCATAGTAACAGCGACTTTTAAGTCGTCTGAAAAGCGAATTTTTTGCAAAAAAAAACGACTGCTGCCAAGTTACAACAATCGCTTTTCTTCCCACGACCGGCTGAAGCCGGCGGTTACTCAAACAGCGTCCGATACAACTCTTCAATCTTCGCCACCGTCTTAATTTCAATGGAATATTTCGAGACATCCAATCCCTTCGTATTGTACTTAGAAATAAAAATCTTTTTGAAGCCCAATCTGTCCGCCTCCTGCACCCGTTGGTCGATGCGACTCACCGCCCGGATTTCGCCCGACAGACCGACTTCGCCCGCAAAGCAGATATCATTCGGTACGGAAACGTCTAAAAGTGAAGAAATCAATGCGCTCAAGATTGCCAAATCAATCGCCGGGTCATCGACTCTGATGCCGCCGGCAAGATTGAGAAACACATCGTTTTGGGCAAAAGGAAAACCGCAGCGTTTCTCCAAAACCGCCAACAGCATACCCAAGCGACGGAGGTCGAAACCCGTTGCCGAGCGTTGGGGCGTGCCGTACACCGCCGTGCTGACGAGGGCCTGCGTCTCGATGAGCATGGGGCGCATCCCCTCCATGGTAGCACTGACCGCGCTGCCGCTGATTTCTTCTTCGGTTTGTGAAAGCAAGAGTTCGGAAGGATTACTGACCTCGCGCAGCCCGTCGGATTGCATTTCATAAATGCCGAGTTCGTCCGTCGAGCCGAAGCGGTTTTTAATGGTACGCAGAATGCGGTAGGTGTAGTTGCGGTCGCCCTCGAATTGCAGCACCGTATCGACGATGTGTTCCAAAAGTTTCGGGCCCGCAATCGAGCCTTCCTTATTGATGTGCCCGATAATGAAGACGGGAATGCCGCTTTCTTTGGCGAAGCGTTGCAGGTCGCCGGCGCATTCGCGCACCTGCGAAATGCTGCCCGGCGTGCTCTCGATGTGCGGCGAAGCGAGCGTTTGAATGGAGTCGATGACGAGCAAATCGGGTTTTTCCGCCGTCGCAAATTTGAGGATTTTCGCGGTATTGACTTCCGTTAAAATCAAGCAATCCGCCGCGATTTCTCCGACCCGGTCGGCGCGCATTTTTATTTGCTCTTCGCTTTCCTCGCCCGACACATATAGTACCTTAGCGGGAACGCCGAGCGCAACCTGCAACATTAAGGTGGACTTACCGATGCCGGGTTGCCCGCCGATGAGTACCAGACTGCCCGCCACGATGCCGCCGCCGAGTACGCGGTTCAGTTCGCCGTCGGGCGTGACCAAGCGGCGTTTTTCACCTGCTTTAATTTCCGTCAGCGGGACGGGTTTAGGGTCGCGGTTGATATTGCCGACGCCCTGCCACGCCGCGCGTTTTTTCTCCGCCGGCGTTTCCTTAGTGATGATGTCTTCCTGATAGGTGTTCCACTCGCCGCACGCGGGGCATTTGCCTATCCATTTCGGTGAGGTGTTGCCGCAGTTAGAGCAAATAAATACTTTTCTGATTTTTGCCACAGTATGTTTTTGTAGTTTAAGAGTTTAGGAAGTTTAGCTTGCTTAAACTTCCGGAAAAAATTGCCGAAAACCGTTGCTGAATTATATTAGACGTGTTTAAAATTTGCATAACAGAAACAACTTTCCCCCCGGTTTGGTTTTTTTGTAATATCTTTGCTCCCGCAAAAAAAGCAACTGTACCCGCAAGTTTGAAATTAGTCGGCTTTTAACGAGACTACAAAATCGTCTATAAATCCGGTCTCAAACGCTGCATTTTTTTTTTAAAAAAAAATTGTCATAAATTGTGACCTCTTTCAAATAAGCCGTCTCAATGATGAACGACGACAAAAAGTAAAGTTTGAAAAATTTAGTTTAATTTTATCCAACAATACATTTGCTGTTGCGTTTAATCTTTCAAACAGACAAAATCGACCTCGTTTCGATTTTGTAAAGATATGACGAAAACCTCTTTTTACTCCGAAAGAGTTGTTTTCAAAGATTGTTTTCATTTGGTTTTTTGGGGTTATACAGGGTGCTGCTCTCTCGAGCAGTTACCCTGTCTTTTTTTTACCCCTTTACCAAAGAACATCTTAGCCTTTCAAAGGATTCAGCACATTTAAAAACTTGCCGATGAGTGAGAAAGTCCTGATTTTTCTGCCTACTTTTCGCTCCACATTTTGCACTTCCGTTTTCAATTCTTTCACGTAAGGTTGCTGTGCCGTATTCGCGTAAAAGCCGACTTTGTCCGTCAGACTCATTTGACTTACCCCGCCGTTGATGTCGTTCACGATTTTGGTAATCGACTTTTCGTTTTGCTTGGAAAACGCTTCGATAAACTGCACCGTCTTTTTAGGATTGACAAATTTTAAAGACTCCGAAAGCGCACGGGTCGTCGTCACGGCAAGGATTTCCAGTTTCTGCTCCGCCGTCTGATTAGAATTTGCGGCAGCCGTCAAGGCCTCGGTAAAAGGCGCAAGACTCTTGCTGACGCTGCAACCGGTGGTGCCGAAAGCGGCGAGGACTAAAAGTACGAAGGTTAGATTTTTCATGAATTATTTTTGAGACGTTAGATATTAGATTTTAGACGTTAGACTCCCGTTTGACTTCAGACTCGCTCTCTCCTCTCACCTCCTAAACTTCTCCATTTTTTTCAAAAACGCATCCCCTTTTTCTTTCTGTCCCGCCAGGTTATAAATCTCCGCAACCAAGAGCTGCCCGTTTCTAAAATCGGGTTTAATTTCCAAAGTCGTCTTTGCGTATTCCAAAGCCGTTTTTAAATCGCCGCTTTCCATTGCCAAAACGCCGAGGTAAAAGTACGCAATATAAAACTCTGCGTCGGTTTTCGTGGCGCGCAGGAAAATTTCGCGGGCTTCCCGGGGGCGGTTCATGCCTGCCAAAGCCAAGCCGCGAAAGTACATCGCCGAGACATTCTCGGGAGCGATGCGCAGGGCTTGGTCGGCACTGTACAGCACTTTTTCGTAGTCATTTGCGCCGTAGTAAGCATCCGCCATGCCGAGCCAGGCCTGTTCATTGTCGGGGTAAGAGGTGAGTTCTTTTTGAAATTGGTCGAGCGCATAAATCGTGTCGCGCTGCATCAGAGCACGCTCGGCGCGGTAGGTAAATTTGTCTTTTTCATAAACCACCACCGCCAGAGGAACGCCGCCGGACGCGACCGTATGCACCGTTTTGGTCGGCGGAAAAGAACCGCGCAACTGTGCTGCATTAATAAAGCGCGTCGGAAAAATCGCGTAGTCCCAATCGGTCGAATAGCGACCCTGAAAGCGGGTGTAGCGGGTTTTGACTTTGGGATATTTGCGCAGTTCGACCTCGGCGTTGTATAAGAAATTGGTGGCAATCGTCACGGTATCCGTCATATTTTCGGAGAGGACACCGCTGTCTTCCAGCCACTCGACGGCGGGTTTGACGCTGAGACCCCAGTAGTCGGTTTCGTAGTAGCCGTAATTGCCGGACAGACCGCCCGCCGCCGGTTGAAAATAGACGTAAGGGTAAGCGGTATTGCGGGCGATAAACCACGCCGGCTCAATCATCAGCAGCGTTAAAATGCCGTACACGGCGTAGCGCAAAATCTTTTTATCGACGGCAATTTTTTCGAGATTTATCCAAAATAAAACCGCTAAAACCGTCACCGGCGGATAAACGAAAAGCAAGTGTCGCCAGCCGTCGTGCAGCAGGCTTTCTTTGGTCGTGATATAGACCAAAGGAAACAACGCAGCGAAGTATAACAGACTGACAGCGAGGGATTTACCCGCTTTGATGTATTTGCCTAAAAATAAAAGAAAACCGAAAAAACCGACCGTCACGAACAGCGGAATCGTGCGCCACATCCACAGGGGTGCGTAGTACCACGGCTCGGCGTCCGACATTATCATATCACCCGCAAAAAGGACGCGGATGCGCACGCCGAGCTTAGAAAATTCACTCAAGGCTTCGAGCGGGTGCGCCACGGGATTGACCAGAGCGAAGGGCCAAAATAACAAAGCTAAAATGTAAGATGCCAAGACTAAAATGATGCCCGTTTTGAGGTAAGCGAGCAGTAGATTTTGGGTAGAAAACTCCGTTTTTTGTCGTTTTTTCTCAAAAAAATTCAGCAGAAAAAACAGACCGAGAAAGCCGTAGAGCATCAGTCCGCCCGCGCGCGTCGCAATCGCCGACGCCGCCCCGAGCGTAAAGCCGAGCATGTCCGACCGAGCGGGGCGCGGCATCGAGTCAAACAGCCGCAGCAGAAAATAAACGGCCGTCATATAACCCGCCGCAAAGGGAATATCTTTGGGATTCATCAGCGCGTGACCCAAAAAACGGGGCGACAAAAACATGAACAACAGTGCCAAAATACCCGCCTTGATACCGCCGAGTTTGCGTGCGGTCAATGCCGTAAAAAACAGCGCGATAAAACCGAACAGCGCATTAAACAAATGCCGCACCCTATGATATCCGGCGTCATAAATATCGAAACCGAGCAGCCGATTTACCAAGCCCGTCGTCAGGTCAAAAAAGCCGCCGTAGTAATGCATATTGCCTGCGGGCACGTGCAGCGCCGCCTTGTCCGCTCCGAAACTCAGATAAAAATCCACCAGCTTCTCCGCGTAATCATTCTGAAATTTATCGTCGCCGTTGATGCCGGATTGCCATGCTAATATGAGCATCAGCAACAAGATAACGCCCGCAAGAATTTTGAAAATATGCTCGTATTTCATAGTGTCGATGACGGGGGGCGGGGGAGAGGGGGTGGTTTTTTGTTTTTTACGTTTTTTCATAGATTTTGTTGGTGAGTGTGGCGGTTTTTGTTTTTAGTTCGGGCGAGGCTCTTGCCTCGCTTGCCTTTTAAGGTTCGCAGTATTTGTCCGCCTCCGGCGGGGGGGTGAAGAAACTTGAAGTCAGTGTTTGCGATTCCGCCGGAGGCGGGCTTATGTGCGGCACGAGGGACGACCCTCGCGCCAACTAAAGAGACGACCCTCGCGCCAACTAAATAACGTCATAATCCCCTCACCTCAACCCATAAAACCTCAACCCCTCTACCCGACTATACTCCAGCGTCGGTGCGGGTATTTTAATAAAATTTACCACGCCGAAAATCGTTTGCAGCAGGCGGCTTTTGGTCGGGATGCGCGTCAGGTCGATGTCGAGCGAGAGGTAGGCCTGATTGTAGCGCGGAAACTGAGCAGCGTCCACGCGGTAGGCATTGCCCGCTTCGTCTTCAAAGTCATAGCCGTAGCCGGCGTACATGTTTTCGGCGCCGTAACCGACCGCCACGTTGAGCCATTTCGGGAATTTACTCGTCTTTTTATTCGGCAAAAATGAATGAATATTGGCGGACAGCCAAATGGTTTGACCGTTGTAATCTTTGAGAAATTGCTGTGCCCAGGTCTCGCCGTACAGGTCGTCGGCGCGCTCCGCTAAGGTAACCGACGTGCCGCCGTCGAGACTGCGCACCGGCACGTCCGGGTGATTGACGCGATTCGAGGAAACTTTCATGATAATCCGCTGCTCTTCCCACAAATATTCCTGCCCGACGAACAGACCGGCACCGAGCGTATTGTAACCGACGTCGGCGAGCGAAAAACCCCATTTTTCCGAAAAACCGTCCATGACTTCGATGGTCATTTGCAGCCCGAAGGCAATCGCCGCGCCCGTCCACGCTGCTTTTCGGCGTTTTATGCCCGTCCACCGCGCGCCGTTGTACAGCCACCGCGCCTCGTTGTAGGTCGTGAACATGTGACCCGCTTTATCCATATTTTCCCACTCGCCTCGGTCGTCAAAAAATTGGAAAGAAGTGTTTTCGTATTCGGCGTACCAAAAATTCCACAGAGCAATCGAGAAGCCGCCGTAAATCGCAGCGCCCGCACCCGCCGACACCCAAAAGCGTTTTTTGTGCAGCGTATCGGGCATGTGCAACGAAATAAGCGGTATTTTTTCCTGCTGTGCAAAAGCGGAAAAGGAAAACAGCAGCAAACAAAACAGGGTAAGATGACGGAACATAATGCGGGTTTAAATTATTCGGCAAAGGTACGCGATACCAACGGGAAAGGGCGCGGCTTCGTTGTATCGAAAGTTGCATTTGTCTCGATTTGTCGTACTAAAAAGACCGACCGCTTTTGCAAAGAATTTAATTGTTTTACCTTTGCGACGTCAGAAAAAAAACAGGTTGCAGAACCCTAAATTACAAAACTTAAAATATCTGAATTATGAAAGTAATCGACGTAAAAGAACTCAAACGCAAACTCGACGCCCGCGAAGATTTTCTCTTCATCGACGTGCGCGAGCCGCACGAATTTTCCGAATTTAACTTGGGTGCTACCCTGATTCCGCTCGGCGAAATTCCGGAAGCGATCTCGGACATGAAAGACAAAAAAGACACGGAAATCATTCTGCACTGTCGCAGCGGTGCCCGCAGCGGTCGTGCCGCCATGTTTATGGAAGCCGAAGGCTTTTCCAACGTCACGAATGTGGAAGGCGGGGTTTTGGCTTGGCAGGAAGCCTATGGCGGTTGATAGGTGGTAGTTGATGGTTGATGGGAGAGTACGGACTTTGCTCTCGTAGATTTTGGGAAGTCAATACTTCTGATTTACTTTTCAGACGGTCTTTTTATCTTTTTTCATCGACAAGAAAATAAAAAACGGGTTGTTTCGCTGATGTGCGAAGCAACCCGTTTTTCGTTATTGTCGGGAAAGCATACTGATTATTCTACCACTAACTTTCCGCTAATCACTCTGTCACCCTGTCCCAAAGTATAAATGTAAATGCCCTTTGCCCAGTCTTGTGCATCGACCGTAAAGGTATTTTCGCCTTCAACGATGCGCAGATTTTGGTTCAGCACGGTCTTACCCAACAGGTCGGAAACCAAGAAACGGTAATCGCCCGCAGCGGTAGAAGTAACGTTGAGTTGTGTGCGACCGCTGAACGGGTTCGGGGCGATACTGATTGCGTCGATTGCCGTCGGAGATTGTACCGCGTCGATGATGCTGTTGCAACTCGCGTCGCCTTCGGGGCGCACATACAGCAGGTATTCGCCCGGGGCTATCGTGGCATCGGGGAAAGTTACGTCAAAGGGAACAAAATCGTAAGCCGTACCCGAAATAGACAGGCTGAACTCACCCGTATCGCCTTCCGGAATACCGTAAATAGTCGCACAACCGGGTTCTTGCGGATAGAAAGTGCAGTTTGGCGGGTCGCAGGCATAAGTCAAACCGGCGGGCAGGTTATTGACCGCAGTAATGACCAAAGAGTCCGGATCTACATTAAAAGCACCGAAGCTAAAGGTGTCGATGAGAATGCTGAAAGTCGTTTCGTAATAAGTATTAAGGCAAGCCGTGTCGGGAATGCCGCCGGTGCCTTCGTCTTCGAGGTAGGGCAACGGATAGACACCGATACTGTCCGCAAACTGCGGGTCGGGCGTACATTCCTGCGCAAAAGTCGGCAGGGTAAAAGCGAGTGCAAAAAAAGCGAGTAAGATTTTTTTCATGATTATTTTTTAGATTCAATTATAATTTCTCAATCAGCGTGACGGAGAAATAATTGTTTAAAGTTTTCTTGTGAAAGCGTAACGCTGCAAATTGACGACGGCATAACCGCGCCCAATTTTACATATCGTTCAAAAAGAAGGTGACTCAAATATTTTTTGTTCAAAGGGAAAGACTACGGAAGGGTGCGTTCGGTTGGCAAAAATCCGAAAATAAATCGAATTGCCGAAGTCGGGCGCGTGAAATACGCCGTGACTAGTCGTCTTTGTTGTGTAAACTGCAAAAAGGTGTGTGCGGTGTAAAGGACAGCAGGTGCGTTGTTTTTCCATAAAAAATCAATACTTTTTTGCGATGTGTTTAGTAACTGCGACTTTTAAGTCGTCTTAAAAAACATTTTCAAAAAATATCAAACCTTTACCAACTATACCGAATAAATCTCTCGTTCTTAGCCGTGAAGCCGCGAGGCAAGACAAAACCGCCGCAAAAACGGGCGGAAAACTCAAAGCATGATCTACAACAAAAACAGCAACGAAGCAGACCTCATCGAGGGCTGCCGGCGGCAAGACCGCACGGCGCAGCGACTGCTGTACACCCGTTTGTACGGGCGCATGTCGGTCATCTGTCTGCGCTACACGGCTGATAAAGAGGAAGCGCAGGACGTGCTGAACCGCTCGTTTTTGAAGGTTTTTGAGAAAGTAAAAGACTACAAACCCACGGGTTCGTTCACCGGTTGGGTCGCCAAAATCGTCTTTCACAGCGCGATAGATTACGTGCGCAGCAAGACCCGCTACCGCAAAGCGATGGATTTCGAGAGTGAAAAGGAAACGGAAATACCGCCGACCGCCCTTGACAACTTGACCGCCGAAGACCTCTACGCCGCCGTCCAAAAATTAAACGACGACACCCGCGCCGTTTTCTCGCTCTACGTCTTGGACGGCTACAAACACCGAGAAATCGCGGAACTGTTAGACATCAATATCAACACCTCGAAATGGCATTTGGCACAGGGAAAAAAACAAATGCGGGAGATGTTGAGGGGATTGGAGGAGTATGCGGGGTATTATTGAAAGGAGAGAGGAGAGAAGGAGAGAAGAGAGGGGCGGTGAATTTCGTTTTTCCCGGTTTCACCCGGCATTTCGTTCCTTCGAAACTGCATACCGGACTGTAAGATATTATGCCGTCGGCGTTTTTAGGGGAGTGTAGCGGTACAAACGCGGGAGAACGCGTCTCTGC
Source organism: Saprospiraceae bacterium (assembly GCA_020629965.1). Classification (GTDB taxonomy): domain Bacteria; phylum Bacteroidota; class Bacteroidia; order Chitinophagales; family Saprospiraceae; genus JAHDCG01. The sequence continues at coordinate 24,756 of JAHDCG010000073.1, forward strand.
CGTGAAAAAAACGAAACAGCCAAAAACCATCGAAAAACCAACGAGCGAAGATCCGCCGTAGAGACGTTGCACTGCGACGTCTTGCTCGGGAGAAAGCAATAAACTTCGGATAACCAAACCACAGAAAGCGAAAATCGATATTGTACAGACGCGGGAAAACGCGTCTCCCCCCGAACGCCAATTCAAAAAGCTATTGATTGTCAAAAAATTAAACAATCAACCAACATAAAAAGTCGCCCTTACCCGCGACACCGAAAAAAATATGAAAAACGATAACAAACGTTTGCGTGAACTCAGCGATAATTACGAGGTCGAATTCGACCCCGCCGCTTGGGATAAAATGGAGAAACTGCTGCCCGAACCGGCTTCTCCCAAACCGCCGTTTTTGCTGTATTTAATTACAACAGCCGCTGTGCTTTTAATTTTACTTGCACTGTATTTCGGTCTGTCCGATACGGGAAATCCGCAAACGCCGATTGCCGAAACGCAAACGCCGCAAGTCGAAGAAATCGCTGCCGCAGCGGACGAAAAACCTACACAAGAAACAACCGCCGAAAAGAAAACACAAACCAAAAAAACTACAAAATCAACCGACTTTACAGTTACAAAAAACACCGAGAAAACACTTTTTGCCGAGACCGAAAAATACTCGTTCACTTTAGCCCCTTCCGCCCCCGCTACCGAGAAGACCTACCTGCACACCGACCGCACTTTGTACCGACCGGGCGAGAGTATTTGGTTTACGGTTTATCTGCGCAACGCGGGTGATTTGCGTCCGAGTACGCAGAGTGAATTGGTTTACGTCGAATGGATTGCCCCGAACGGAAATACGGAAAAAAAGCTGACTTTGATTACCGAAAACGGCGCGGCAGCAGGCGATATTTTGCTCAATCCGCAAACGGTCGGCGGCACTTATACTTTAAAAGCGTACACGAATTATCAACGCAATACCGAGACCTTTTTCGAGAAGAAAATACAAGTGCAAAAAACGGTTTTGCCGCGCTTGCGCATGGAGTTGGATTTTGCCCGCGAGGCCTACGGGGCGGGCGATGCGGTGACGGCAAAATTCGATGTCAACAGTCTTGAAAATACGCCTTTGGCGGGCAAAGAAATTCGGGCGGTTATCCGTCTCGGCGGTGAACAATTTGAGGAAATAACCGGCAAAACCGATGCCCTCGGTCACGCGGAAATCACCTTTGCCTTACCCAATGATTTAAACACCAACGACGGTATCTTAAACGTCCTTTTAAACCACAACGGACAGACAGAATCCATCGCGCGTCCCGTGCCGATTGTCCTCGGAAATATCGACCTGCAATTCTTCCCCGAAGGCGGAGAAGCGGTTGCCGGTACGCAAAATCGAATGGCATTTAAAGCTGTCAATGAGTTCGGAGAACCCGCTGATATTGAAGGAGTTGTGAAGAATGCGACAGGCGAAATTGTCCGTGCTTTCAAAAGTTATCACGCCGGTCACGGAGCCTTTGCTTTGACTCCGACGGCGGATGATTTTTACACGGCGGAAATCACTAAGCCCGTCGGCATTAACACGGTTTATAATTTGCCGCAGGCGAAAAGGAACAGCCAATCTTTGTCAATTAAAAAGCAGGAAAAAGACCGCTTGCTCGTCGATATTTTGACCGCCGAAAAGGAAACACTCGTATTGGTCGCACAGGCGCGCGACGAGGTTTTTTACAGCCGAAAAATCAAAGCGCAGGAGGGGCGAACCGCCGTCGAAATTCCGACGAAAAATCTGCCCGTCGGCATCGTGCAATTGACGCTTTTTGATACCAAAGACAATGCCCTCGCCGAGCGTTTGGTATTTGTCAATCAAGATAAAAAACTCAATATCGCCGTCACGACGGACAAAGAAAAATACCTGCCGCGCGAACACGTGAAAATGTCGGTAGCCGTCACGGATGACGCGGGAAAACCCGTCGCGGGCACTTTTTCCCTTGCCGTCGCCGATGATAATCAGTTGACCTACGTCGATGACAAACAGCCGCACATTTTAGCCCAAATGCTGCTGCAATCCGATGTGAAAGGCGACATTCACGAGCCGAATTTTTATTTTGAAACCGCAAGACCCGGCGAGGAAATCGACCGTGACCGGGCTTTGGACTTACTGCTGATGACGCAAGGATGGCGACGATTTAAGTGGGTGAAAGAGGAGGCGGTTGCGGCCGGGGAATATCCGGCGGAACGGGCGGTGGTCGGTGGATATGTACGTGATGTGAAGGAGAGACCGGTGGTTGGTGAAACTGTTTATCTTGCTAATAATCGGGAGACAAAAACGGACGAGAACGGGTATTTTGAATTTTCGATAGGCAACCTAAATGTGCAGAATAGTGCGCAAGTAAAAATCGGCACGCGAAATTATAACGTAAAAATCGGCTCGACGACACAGGCTTTTTATCGCTATACGCCCGGACCCGTATCGATGTATGTCGCTGATTGTACTTCTGCAAAGGGCGAAACGGGTATTTCGGGAAAAGTAACCGATTTCGAAACCGACGAAGCCTTACTGTTTGCCGATGTTGTTCTATACAAAAACGGTGTCTTACTCATGGGTACGCAAACAGATTTTGACGGAAATTTCCTGATGAAAACTGAACCCGGAGAATACGATATGCAAGTTCTTTACGTCGGCTACGAAAAAATAATTTTAGAGAAGATTACGGTTGAAAACGGAAAAACGACCACGGTACACAATGCGGAGTTATTTTCAGGAATAAATTTAGAGGAGGTACAAGTCATTGATTATCAAGTGCCTTTAGTGGAGCAAGACAATACCACTCAAGGTCCGGGTTTAACCGGAAAGATAAATCCCGAACCCCTCAAACCCGAAATCCTGCAAGACAATGTAGCCGCAAGGTCGCGCATCGCTTTCGAGCCGGAACCAAAGAGATTGCAGTACTACGAGCAACGAGAAAAGGAGAAAGCAGCTAAAAAAATAAAGGAAGAAATTGCGAAGAGACCGACTAAAGATATTACAGGTATCATTTCGCAGCCGGCCGGCGCAGGCTCTGCGGAGGAAGACGATGCGGTGAGCATCAGAGGCTCGCGCAGCGATGCGACATATTACTACATCGACGGAGTGCGCGTAGCGGGAAATTTAATTGAGCAACAGAAAAACAAGCCGAAAATCAACCAAAATTTTGCCGTCGATAAATTTAAAACCGACCCGGTTTATTTACGACCGCGACAGACTGCTGACCCTCTTTTTTACATTGACGACACACAAATGACTATTAACGCACAAGAAATTTTAACCGCCGACCAAATAGAAAAAGTCGAAGTTCTAAACGCTGAAAAAGCAACGGAAAGATACGGCACGACCGGCAAAAACGGGGCGATTATCGTCACTACGAAAAACGGACTTTCCGAAGTTGCCAAGCGCAAACTTTTGGAAGCAGAAATCAATAGCTTTGAGAATTTTGTCGAAGAATTATCCGACCGCGCCGCTCGCGGTGAATTTGTCGAGCCGGATAATTCTTCCTTTTTCTTTGACCAACTACGAGTAACAAAAGTTCAATTCGCCTTTGGTTTATATGAAACTAAAGAAGTAAACCGGCGGTCAATTGCGGCTTTCAAACGAGCAAGTCGTATTATTAGTGAGTACAAGCAGGCCAACAATTTCAAAAAAGGCTTCTACCGCGCCCGCACTTTCTACACACCAAAATACGAGAGCAAAAAGGCTTCCGCCCTGCGCGAAGATTTCCGCACGACCGTTTTTTGGGAACCGCTGCTGCAAGTCGGCGCGGACGGAAAAGCGAGCGTAGAATTTTACAACAGCGACGCAATTACCACCTTTCGCACCACCGTCGAAGGCATGACCGATGCCGGCGGTATCGGCAGAACGGAAGCAACTTTCTACACGATTTTGCCTTTTGCCATGACGACCAAAGTGCCGACCAATGTGATGACCGGCGACCGCATCGAACTGCCCGTCACGCTGATGAACAACACCGCCGAACAACTGCGCGGCAAACTAAACATCGCCGTGCCGACCGGCTTTATACTCGGCGACCTGCCGACGGAAATTACCTTAAATCCAAAAGAAAAACGGACACTGAAATTACCGCTGCAAGTCAACAACGACGCGGAAAACGGAGAAATTTCTCTCCGCTTTGCGACGAGTGAATTAACCGACGCCTTCACCCAAGACGTGAGCGTTTTACAGCGCGGATTTCCCGTCAACGAAGTGCTGTCCGGTCGTGGTACGCGCAACAAATTTACCTTGAAAATTGACAAGCCGGTCGCGGGTTCGGTGACGACAAATCTGCGCATTTATCCCGACGCGACCGACGACTTGATTAGCTCTGCCGAAAAAATGCTGCGCCAACCGACGGGTTGTTTTGAGCAGACATCGAGCAGTAACTACCCGAACCTGTTGGTCTTGGATTTATTGCGCAGCACCGACCGCAATCGTCCGCAAATCGAGCAAAAGGCTCTGCAATATTTGCGCAGCGGCTACGAGCGATTGAAAAGCTACGAGGTCAGCGGCGGCGGTTTCGATTGGTACGGCAGACCGCCTGCACACGAGGCTTTGACGGCTTACGGACTGATGCAATTTGTCGATATGCAAGCCGTTTTTCCCGTCGATAAAGACCTGATAAATCGCACGGCGGAGTGGCTGCTCGGTCGCCGCGACGGCACAGGCGGTTGGACGAACAGCAAACGCGCCCTGCACTCTTGGGCGGCACAAACGCCCGTCGGCGACGCCTACATCGTGTGGGCACTGACGGAGGCAGGCTACGGCGCAGAAATTCCGCAGGAAATCGAAAAATCGTACCGCGATGCGCTCGCTACACAAGACCCGTACATCACCGCGCTTACCGTTTTGACCTTGCAAAATATCAGCGATAAACGCGCAAATAATTTACTGCAAAAGCTGTCGCAAATGCAAAACGAAGCGGACGTTTGGCAAGGTAAAACCCACAGTATGACACATTCCAAAGGCAAGGCGCTGACGGTAGAAACAACCGCGCTGACCCTCATGGCAATGCTGCGCACGGAAGGCTATCGCAGTCAAATCGAAGACGGCATACAGTACATCTACGCGGCAAAAAATCACTACGGATACGGCAACACCCAATCCACGGTTTTGGCTTTAAAAGCCATCGTTGCCTACACAAAAAAACATCCCGCCGACAAGACGGAAGGCGCTGCGGAATTGGTCATAGACGGCAAAACGGTCGAAAGACTAAACCTTTTTAACGGTTCAATGCGTGCAATCACTTTTGCCGATTTTGCCGACCGCCTGACCCCCGGCGTACACACAGTCGAGGTTAATTTCGATGACAAGAAATCCTCGCTGCCTTTCGCGCTGTCGGTGGGATATAAAACATTGCAACCGCCCTCCGCGCCCGATTGTGCGCTGCATCTGACGACCGATTTACGCACTAAATCCGCAGCGGTCGGCGAGACGGTGCGCTACACGGCAGAGTTGCAAAACGTTACGGATGCGGACGTCGCCAACCCGATGGCGGTCGTCGGTATTCCCGCCGGTCTGACTTTGCAGCCGCAGCAGTTGCAGCGTTTGACGGAGCGCGAAATTATTGATTACTACGAGTTGAAAGACAATTATTTGGTGTTGTATTTTCGAGGTCTTGCGGCGCAGGAAAAGCGAAAAATAGATTTGGATTTAAAAGCGGATATTGCCGGAAAATTCGAGGCACCCGCGTCGGTGGCTTATTTGTATTATGAAAATGAGAAGCGGCATTGGGTGCAGCCGACGGAGACGGAAGTGAGGTAAGTGAGGTATAACGTTGTTTAGTCGTTTAGAAGTTTAGGCGTTTAGAAGGATGCGTAATTTAATCCCTAAACGTCTAAACCCTTAACCGGTTTTTCCTTAGCTTTGCCGCACCCCAAAGCGAAAATCATCCATCAACCACCAACCATCAACCACTAACCAACCTATGATTGGAATAATCGGCTCGGGCAGTTTCGGTACGGCAATCGCAAATCTCATTG
>JAHDCG010000227.1 GCA_020629965.1 Saprospiraceae bacterium
GTGCCTACCAACGGCGCGTACTCGAAGAGTTGGACAGGCATTTGGAGGACAGACATCTGCACATCATCGCGCCGCCGGGGTCGGGGAAGACCCCATTTTACTGAAAATTCGCTGCGGTGTTGTTTCTCAACCCCACTTTCCTTACCTTTGCCTTACCTTATTCCCGGTAGCCTCTGAGCAATCAAACTACCGGGTTTCGTTTTTTTAATCTTTGGGTAAATAAAAAATCACCCTTCCAAAACCTCCCTAATCCGCCCCTTCGTATCCTCCGGAAAATCCGCGTTCAGCACCCCCTTACAGTACCTCACCGTATTTTTTAATTTTTTCCCTCGGTGCTTGCCCCTTTTATTTCTATAACTCCGTCCCCGCCGCCGGTGTCGGGTCATTCTCCTTTATCCTTTGCTGACATTTGCGCTCGATGTCAAACACATTCGGCACGCCCGCCATATAGATTTCGTCGTGCCGAAAACCGTTTTTGCCGCTTGCCTTTCCCGTGCGCAGCGTGAAGGTAATATTGCCTAAATCTCCTTTACTTTTGACTTTTGTATTGCCCGTAAACTGCTCCCAATCCGTACTCGTAATCGTGCCTTTGCGGTAATGAAGCAGGCGGTCTCGGGTAGCGGCAAACCACCCGCCCCGGCGCAGCAGCGACCTAATACCGCCGATAATCATGACGAGACCGATGAGCGTAAACAGACCGATAATCAGACCCGGCACGAGCAGAGGCTCCATGTTATCCCACGTTGCGGTGACGTGCTTGCCGTCGGCACTAAAATCTACCTTTCCGGACATGACAAGCGGAGTCAGTATGACTACCCAAAAAATGCTGATAAAACCCGTCCAAAATAACCCGAAAATCAGCCCCGCCATCCCGACACTCCTCGATCGGTCGCGTTTGGCTTTGACGATAAAATCGGTCGGCTCTCCGCCGATGACGCGGCGCAGGTCTTGGGGTACGTTGGTGTTGAGTGTATTCATTTTTTGTTGTTTAAGATTTTGACGGGTTTAGGCGTTTGCACGTCCGTCTGCCCTTGTTGCTGCTAAACGATTATTTCCGATAGCTGTCGGAACTAAACTTTTAAACAAAATTCTTACTTCTGCATCAATTCATCCTCATAGCACCACCGCCACGTCTCGCCCGGCTCGGCAGATTTGATGACCGGATGCCCGCTCGCTTGAAAATGTTTAGTGGCGTGCTGCTCCGGCGAACTGTCGCAGCAGTGCGTCTTGCCGCAGGTCAGGCAGGTGCGCAGGTGTACCCACTCGGTGCCGGTTTTGACGCATTCTTCGCAGTAGTCTTTTGCCGTTTTGTCGGTATCGGCGGCGGCTTGTAAGTGTTGACAGATTTTTACTTTCATGTTTTTTTGTCAAAGGTAGAAAATCTTTAGATAAATCAGTACCCGCACCGTAGCGTCGATTTTAATTGACCTGCTGTCAACAAAAATCATATCAAATCATTCCGACTGAAGTACGGGACAGGTACGAATCAGCGTAAAAAATTCTCTCCGTAACATTTTCAAGAAAACAGAATAACATCCCGCCGCCTTTCGTTACTTTTGTCCTTGCAATTCAACAACCAAACTTTCACAGACTCGCACTTCAAACATGAAATACCGTTTCCTGCTCTTCTTTCTCGCATTCTGCGCCGTTTCCGTCTGCGCCCAACAAAGTACCTCCAAGTCAAAAGCCAAAGATAAACTCTACGAAAAAGAAGGCGACCGCGACCTGCAAATCGTCAATCTGTCGCGCATCAATTCGCCTAATCTCGATTTTTCGCCCGCTTTTTACCAAAACGGATTGGTCTATGTCACCTCGCGGCACAAGGCGGGTGCGATTGATAAAAACATCAATGAGACTTTCTTCGAACTGTTTTACGCCGAACTCGACGGGCAGGGTAATCCCGCCAAACCGCAGCAGTTTTCCGTCAATATCAACTCACAGGCACACGAAGGACCGGTCGCTTTTTCCCGCGAGGGCGACGTCATTTATTTCACGCGCAGCAACATGGAAAACGGCATCACCAAAGCCGACAGCAAAGGCGTGAATCGCTTGAAAATCTACGAAGCCAAACGCGGTCCTTTCGACTGGGAAGAAGTGACCGAAATGCGCTTTAACAGCGACGAATACAGCGTGATGCACCCGAGTCTGTCGGCAGACGGCAAGACGTTGTATTTCAGCTCCGATATGCCCGGCGGCTTGGGCGGTTTTGACATTTACAAAGTCTCGCGGGTCAAAAATCGTTGGTCGGAACCCGTCAACCTCGGCGCGACCGTCAACACCGAAAAGAACGAAGTTTTTCCGTTTATCCACGACGGCGGCACGCTGTTTTTCTCTACCGCCGGACACCCCGGACACGGCGGTTTGGATATTTTTATGTGTGATTTATCGAACGAAAATTCAGCGGGCGCGGTCATCAATTTGGGCGAACCTTTCAACTCGCCCGGCGATGATTTGAGTTTTATTTTAAACGAAGCCGGCGACACGGGCTACTTCTCTTCCGAGCGCAGCGACGGCAAAGGCAAAGACGATATCTACCGCTTTACCGTGCCGAGCGGTCTCAACGGACTCGGCAAAAAGGCGCAAATCAACACCCGTTTTATCGTGTTTGACGAAACGACCGAAGCCCGCATTCCCGATGCCGAAATCCGTATTTTAGAGCAAGCCGCCGACGGTTTTTTGGCGGGCAACGAAGCCTACGCTGTCGATTTGCAACCCGCCGCCGAGGGCGCAACCGAATTGGTCATGAAACTGCGCCGTAAAGACGCCGCCGCCATCGGCAGCCCGGACGTGCGTACCAATGCCGACGGCGAAAGCGTACAACGCCTCGAAGCCGGCAAACGCTACCTCATTTTGGCGAGTAAAGACGGCTATCGCAGCGGCGAGTTGATGACCTCCGGTGACTTGAAAAGCGGCAGCGATTTGCGCATCGCCCTCTCGCCCGCAGCCTGCCGAGACGTAAGCGGTACGGTGTCTGCACAGAATGTCGGTGTGGCAAATGCCGAAATCAGCATTCGCAACCAAGCCACCGGTAAAACCGAAAAAGTAAGGACGGACGCTAAAGGATTTTACAGCGTTTGCTTGCCTTCCGATTATATTTACGACCTCACGGTTACGGCACCCGGTCGTCAATTTTCCGGTCAAAAAATCGACTTGAAAGACGGCACTTTCGACCCTTCCGTTTCCTTTTCCGCCGTCGAAAATGCGCCCGCCGTCAGTCTGACCGCAGAGCCGATTCGCACCGGTTCCGTGATTGTTTTGGAAAATTTATACTACGATTTTAACAAGTCCGCCATCCGCAGAGGAGAGGCACGGGAGCTGGAAGGACTGGCTGACATTATGCGCGAAAATCCGACGATGACAATCGACCTCGTGGCGCACACCGACAGTCGCGGCACGGCAAAATACAACATGGAACTCTCCATGCGTCGCGCCCAAAGTGCCAAAGAGTTTTTGGTGCTGCGCGGCATCGCCGACAACCGCATCAATGCTTTCGGCTACGGCGAAAACCAACTGCGTAATCGCTGCGCGGACGGCGTGGATTGCTCGGATGCGGAGCATGAGTTTAACCGACGGACGGAGGTGAAGGTTACTGCTTATTAGTTGGTGGTTGGTGGTTGGTAGTTGATGGACGGCACGCGATGTACGAATTACGATGTACGATTTACGAGAGCTTTCGTTTTTTGCGAAGAGAGGAGTCAATATCAACTTCACACATCTCAAAATCAAAGCTCTGACTGTCCATCAACCACCAACCAACAACTACCAACATTCCTTTCAACATATTGTGGAAAATTAAAATTTGTAATATTTCCGAATTTACGGTATCTTTGCTTTAAATCAATAAGACGAAACGAAAATGAAAAGCGTTTCGTTTTATTGATTTTTAATTTAATTTTTAGCTGTAAGATGCTGTTTTACAGCATTTTACAAGTTAATATCTAATCAAAGAACCTGCAAAATAAAGAAATATGAAGTTCAGCGTCTCTTCTTCCGAACTGCTCAAACGCCTCAGTATGGCGGGCGGTGCCATCGGTTCCAATCCCGTTTTGCCGATATTGGAAGATTTTCTTTTTACCATAAAAAACAATCAACTGACCATTGCCGCGACTGATTTGGAGACCTCCATCGACACCACCATCGAGGTCATGTCCGACGGCGACGGCATAGTAGCCGTGCCCGCAAAAATCTTGTTGGATACGCTGAAAGCCTTGCCGCAGCAACCGATTACTTTTTCGGTGAATGACGAAAATTTCGGTATCGAAATTACTTCCGCTTACGGAAAGTACCGTCTCGCGGGCGAAAACGGCGCGGATTTTCCCGATTTGCCGCAGCCCGACTCGGTCGATAGTCTGAGCGTACCCTCCGGAATGCTGATGCAGAGTATCAATAAAACCGTTTTTGCGACGAGCAACGACGAACTGCGCCCCGCCATGACGGGCGTGTACGTGCAGGTCGATTTTTCCAAACTCATCTTCGTTGCCACCGACGCGCATAAATTGGTGAAATATACCTTTCAAGACATCGACAGTCAGGTATCTACGACTTTCATTTTGCCGAAAAAAGCGTTGAACTTATTAAAAAATGCGCTGCCGCAGGGGGAAGCCGTCACGGTTTCTTTTAACAAAGCAAACGCCTTTTTCAAATTCGGCGATACCAATCTCGTCTGTCGCCTGATTGATGCCAAATACCCGGACTATAACGCGGTCATTCCCGTCGATAATCCGAACCTGCTGACGGTCAGCCGCACGGATTTACAAAACTCGCTGAAACGTATCGCCATTTACGCTAACAAAACCACGAATCAAGTGATTTTGAATATCACGGGCGAGAGTCTGACCATCAGTGCACAGGATTTGGACTTCAGCAACGAAGCGACCGAACAACTGACCTGCACCTACGAAGGCGACCCGCTGACCATCGGTTTTAACGCGAAATTTCTCATCGAAATGCTCGGCGTACTCGAAAGCGACGAGGTTAAAATGGAACTTTCGACCCCGACCCGCGCCGGCATTCTACTGCCGAACGACGACTCGACGGAAGAGGAAATTTTGATGCTGGTGATGCCGGTGATGCTTTCTAATTAGGGGAGAGGGGAGAGGGGAGAGGAGAGAGGCGGTTACAGTTTTTGCCTTGTATTCGGGTTGAATTAAAAGCCTCGCAATTTGTTGATTGCGAGGCTTTTGTGTGTCTGTTTCCTGATGAGGAGGGAAGAGGGGAGAGGCAGCTACGGCTTTTTGCCTTATAATCGGATCAATTAAAAGCCTCGCAATTTGTTGATTGCGAGGCTTTTGTATTTCTGTCTTTTGA
>JAHDCG010000228.1 GCA_020629965.1 Saprospiraceae bacterium
CACGGTCTGAAAACAACGGTGCTGCTGCAAGTGCGCGGCGCGGGTCATTACCTGCCCGAATACGCCGGAAATTTGGATATTATGACGAGCGCGGCACTCGCGGTAGCGGAACGAACGGTGGACGGTTTTGACGGTGGACGGTTTTGACGGTGGACGGTAGAACGGTGGACGGTGGACGGCAGAGCTGTTAAGTTCTCTCTAATGGTCAGAAAATTAAATTTTTGAAACAAATTTTTCATCAAATTTAAAACAATTAGCCAAAAATTATTTGCCAAACCTGCTTTTTATTCGAGCTTAAAACTTTTTAAATTTTCATCCATTGCAGTACTTAACAGCTCTGCGGTGGACGGTGGACGGTTGCGTCTCTGAAGCAACGTCTTCTAAAATATATAATCAAAGAACAAAAAGCAATATCAAAAGTTACACGATGAAATCAAGCGAAAACCGACCGTCAACCGACAACCGTCAACCGTCAACCGTAAAAAAACCGTCAACCGTCTATCTCCAAGACGTAACTCTCCGCGACGGCATGCACGCTATTCGTCATCAATACAGTAAGCAGCAGATACAGGATTTGGCGTTTGCTCTGGATGCGGCGAAGGTCGATGCCATTGAAATCGCGCACGGCGACGGACTCGCGGGCGGCAGTTTTAACTACGGTTTCGGCGCGCATTCGGATTGGGATTGGCTGGAAGGTGTGGCAGAAAAACTACAACACGCGCGGCTTACGACCTTGATTTTACCGGGCATTGCGACCATCCATGATTTGAAAAAAGCGAGAGATTTGGGCGTAGAATCGGTACGCGTCGCAACGCACTGCACCGAGGCGGATATTTCAGCACAGCACATCGCAGCGGCAAAAAAATTGGGAATGGACGTCAGCGGATTTCTGATGATGTCGCACATGGCAGAGCCGAACAAATTAGCGGAGCAAGCCAAAATGATGGAGAGCTACGGCGCGGATTGCGTGTATGTCACCGACAGCGCAGGCGCACTTTTAATGCACGAAACGGCGGACAGAATCAAAGCCTTCCGCGACACTTTGGAAGACAAAACCGAAATCGGCATTCACTGCCACCACAATTTATCGCTCGGCGTCGCCAACACCATCGTCGCCATGGAGCACGGCGCGACCCGCTTGGACGCTTCGCTCGCAGGCATGGGCGCAGGCGCGGGTAACTGCCCTTTAGAGGTTTTGGTAGCGGTCTTAAACAAGATGAACGTCAAACACAACGCCGATTTATACAAACTCTCCGACCTCGCCGACGACGAAATCCGACCGCTGCAAACCCGTCCCGTGCGCGTGGACCGCGAAACATTGTCCCTCGGCTACGCGGGTGTTTACTCTTCATTCTTATTACACAGCGAACGCGCCGCCGAGAAATACGGTTTAGAGTCCCGCAAAATCCTTGAAGAACTCGGCAAACGCGGTATGGTCGGCGGGCAGGAGGATATGATTATTGATGTGGCGTTGGATATTTTAAAAACGGTTGACGGTTGACGGTTGACAGTGTAAATAGTTATAAAAATCGGAATTTAAAACTCAAAGAAAAACTATGCTAACATCAAATTCTACGACAAGCCAAAACAAATCACGAAAGCCCCTCGTAAATCGTACATCGTAATTCGTAAATCGTCAAATCCGCTCATGAATACTCCCCTCCCTCTCCCGCAAAAATCCCCCCTCCCGCTTTCGAAAAGCAGCGACAATCTCCGCCGCAATCGACAGTGAAATCTCCTCCGGACTCTCCGCCCCGATGTCCAAACCGACCGGGCCGAAGATATTACTTTTTTCCGATAAATCGACATTAAAACCCTGCGCGTCCAATTCCTCCTGCATTTTCTGCATCCGTTTTTTCGGACCTAAAAGACCGAGGTACGGCACGTCTTTTTTCAACAGTTTTTTTAGCGCATCGAGGTCTGTTTTATAGTCGTGCGACATCAGTACGACGGCCGTGAAGTCATCGATTGCTATGGCGTCGATTTGCTCCAAAGCGAATACCCGCTTGGCTTTGCGGTGAATGACCTTTCCCAGTTTCCGCATTTTTCCGGCAACAACGAGTTCCCAACCCAAGACCTCCGCCGTTTCCGACATCGCATTGACATCGTAATTGTCACCGATGCAAATCAGCTTGATTTTCGGGCGAATGAGTTCTACCAAAATCTCAAACGCCTCCCCTTTTTCGTTTTTGACGTCAAAGACTTTCGACTTGCGGCGGCGGTAAGCGTAGTTGATTTTTTCCCGGAAAATCGCTGTGGGAATATCGGATATTTCCGCTAATTTTTTTAAATCCGATTTCGTAAAAAACCGCCCCGGCAGGTCTGAATTTACGGCGGTGGTACTCAATATTTGCAGCAAAACACTCGCCTCTCTTTTGTCGGTTATCGTGCGCAAAAACTCGATTTGATTGTCCGCATTTTTACCGTCAACCGGCGTAAACAGCACCTCGATGCGACCGTTACAGCCCAGACCGACGCCGATTTGGTGCGGGTCGTCTTCGGTTGTATCATACACGACAATCGACGACTTATTCCGTAAAATCGCCTTTTGTGCGTGCCGCAAGGCGTCACCTTCCAAACAGCCGCCGCTGATACCGCCCACCCACATTCCGTTGTCTTTAACAAACATCCGCGCGCCGATACGGCGGTATGCCGAGCCTTCGACTTTGACGACCGTGCCGAGTGCGGCTTTTTCCCGAGACCAATCGACGGCTTGGTATTCAGCAATAATTTTTTCGATTTCTTTCAAGTAAACTAAATTTTAAAAACGGTAAAAGCAGACGAAATTTCCGACCGCACTCACTTAAATCTTTTTATGCCGTGAATGTTTATTTTGTAAAATACAAAAGTCCGATACTTATCGAAAAGTATCGGACTTCAAACCCCGTAGCGTCCCGACTTAAGTCGAGACCTGCTAAATCTGTTAGCTCATCGACTAAAGTCGATGCTACGGGGCGGGAAAGCGACCTGTATGCTGTGCTTTATCAACGAATTATCGTAAATTTATCCACGATAATTTGTTGCCCGAATTGCACCTGCAAGAAATAATTACCGACGGGTAAATCACTCACATTCAATTCTTTAGCAAACATATCGCCTTGCTTTTCGGCGGTAAAAACGCGTACCGCTTCGCCCGCAGCCGATACGATGCCGACGGTCAAGTCACCGCGATAATCTTCCGTAAAATTCAAAACCGCCGTCGTGCGAATCGGGTTGGGTGCTAAGGTCAATTGTCCCGTATTTGCAACCACATTTTGCACGGCTGTCGGGTCGTCAAACGGCGACTCGTAAGCCCCCGCGTCGATGGTTGCTACGCGCGGATTGCCCTCGATGTCCGTTTCGGGGGCACCGTCCGCCACGCCGCGACCGATGCCGTAGCTGCCTTCGAGGAGGTTGTAATCGCCGCCGTTGGCATCGACAAACATAATTTCGCCGCCCGCTAAATGCTCTTGGGTGAAGTCATTGAGGAAATTTGCCAAGGTAATATTGTCCGAAACGTTGCCGCCGTTGGTGACTAAAGTCGGCGTTCCGCCCTCGATTTGGTAATCGGAAATGGTGCTTAAACTAAACAAATTATTCTGAATCGTCGTCGTCAATACCGCGCCGTTGTCATCGGCAAATGCCCCGATGGTGGCCGCGTCGGCGGGGTTAAAATAGAAAGTATTATTCGTCAGATTGACCTCCGTATCGTTTTCCGTCGAGGCGGCATTGAGGCTGATTGCGCCGCCGAAACCGTCGCCCTGCGTGGTATTTGCCGAGAAAACATTATTGAAAATATTCACGTCACGGTCTAAGACATTCAATGCGCCGCCCTGCGTTGTCGCTTGATTGGTAAAGAAAATATTGTTGCTGACCGTTGCCGTTTCGGTGTCCGAGCCTTCGCTGCCTCCGAGGTTGACCGCGCCGCCGAATGCACCCGAATTGCCGGTAAAATTATTGCCGTCGATGACCGTCGGAATATCGGCGGCAACGTTGACGGCAGAGCCTCCGTCCGCAAAATTTTCCGTAAAATCGCTGTCGAGAATCGTGATTTCGGTGGTGTCGTTTTGCACGTAAATCGCCGAGCCGAACTGCGCCAAATTTGTCGTAAAGTCACAATCTTCGATAATGGCTTTGGCTTTAAAACCGACGATAACCGTGCCCGAAGTAGCCGCCGAATTGTTCGTAAAGTCGCACCCTCTGACTGTCAGCAGCGTCGAGTCCGCATAGTGCGAAAAGGCGGAACCGAAATTCGACTGACCGTCCTCAAAAGTACAATCTTCAATCAGCGCATTGTCGCCGTAGCCGCCCATATACAAATTTGCCGCAGAATTTGCCGAGACCGAACCCGTAAAATCACAGTCCGTCATGGTGAAACTGCTGTTCCAAAAGTAAATGCAAGCCGCCCCGAAATCCGTCGCCGTGTTGTCTTCAAAAGTACAACCCGTGATGACGAAATTATCGAGCGGCGGGTTTTCAAATTCGCGATAATCCGCATACATACAGCCGCCGTTGCCCGCCGAGTTACCGATAAAATCGCAATCCGTCAGACTGTAATTCGAGCAGTTCCAGTTGAAAAGTGCACCGCCGAAAGCCTCGGGGTCAATCGTGATATTACTTTCAAAAACGCAGTCCGATACGTTGACGTTGTTACAGCGCAACGGATAAAATGCGCCGCGTGTCGTTTGGTTGTTGCCGAAATAGCAGTCCGCGACCGTCACATTTTCCGCATTACGAATTGCAACGCCCGCCGACTGTGAAGTAGCGCGATTATTTTCAAAAACCGACAAATTAAAAGTCGAATTATCGACATTGCCCGCTAAAAAAACAGAAGCTCCGCGCGCCGCATAATTGTTGCGAAAAATGCAGGCATTCACGTCGATATTGACGATGCTGTAAATGCCGCCGCCCGAGACGAAAGGCAAATCCAAGTCCGTGTCCGCCTCCGTATTTCCGCCCGTGATGATGAGACCGTCGAAGACCACATTCGACTCAAAAGCATCGTCGGGAATGGTATCGACGACGGAAACGGTGATGACGTGACGACGATTGTCGGCTTTTGCCGTGTCGAAATCATCGGTCACATCATCGCCGGCAACGTCACCGCTGAGAATGGTTTCGTTGGCTTCCGGGTCGCGGTCGTCGAGGGAAGTTTCGTTGCCCGCAAAGCCGCCGTAGAGTTGTTTGTTGACGGCAATATCGAAACTCGCTTCGTAGTC
>JAHDCG010000229.1 GCA_020629965.1 Saprospiraceae bacterium
AAAACCTTCTTCATCTTATTGCGCACATCTGCCTGACTGTCAGTATCTTGTGGAGATTTTTCCAACTCCTCCACCTCCTCAATCAAATACGGCTTCACCTTCTCCCACAATTCCCGCACCGTGCCGTCCGTTGCCTCGCTCAGGTCTTTGCCTATCTCCTTAACCGACTCCAAGCGGGTAATCGGAAAGAGAATATTAAATACGGCAGTCGATAAATCTTTAGCAGTCATAATCGGTAAGTTTAGTTCTTTTGCGTTGAGTTTATACAACATCTCAAACAAAAAAGCCGCCCCCTGCGCCGCCGCATAAGGCTGCCGCAGCAAGTCCTCCGCCGCGTTTTTTCCCGTACACAAATCGGAGATGCCGCGCACGTTCAGCCAATGCACGTGTGCATGACCGTGCAGCGCACAGCCGACGCCGTGGGCTTCCATTTCTAAGGCTAAGGTGTCGTTGTAGTGTAGTTTGAGTTGTTGAAAAGCGAGGGCGTCGGTGGCCGTGATGACCTTTTCGCCGGAGGCAATCGGACCGAAGAAAACGCGGGCTTTTTTGCCGGCAGCTCGGTGTCGCTCGTGCCAAACGTCTTGCCCGGCGACGATTTGGGCTAAGTCAATCAGCGATTTATTCGACCAATAGGACTTGGGACGTGCGCGAAAACCGCCCGGCGTTTCTTTGCCCGACTCGTAACCGTGCGCCTGCGTGCCGATGACGACGTCGCCGACGGCAACGTCTTTCACGCCGCCCGCAATGCCCGTCAAAAATAACAGTTGCGGCTGTACGGCGGTGATGATTTTTTCGGCTGCTAAACCTGCGGTCGTGTTGCCGCTGCCCGTTTCTTTGACCGTCACCTCGAAGGTGTGATGTGCCCCGGTAAAAGTCCCTCGATGGTACAGTTCTCCGTTCAGTATCTTCTGCTCGACGTCCGCAAGATGCGCAAGCACGGCTTCGCGTTCTAAAGACAGGGGAGTGAGGACGGCAACTTTCAATCTCGTTTTTTTTGGTGGTTAAATCTGTGTCGCTAAAGTATAAAAATCCTACGGAAAAAAGAGTAAACACCGCACTTTTTTCTGCGGTGTCTCTCTTTTGGTCGGGTTATCGAGTCCGTTTATTGTTTGGACTGCTCTCTTTTCAAAATACTCCAAATCGACCGCTCGCTGAGGTTGTAGCGGTCGGATAACATAAAAACTACTCGGGTTTTTCCCTGCTTTTCTTGTGCCTGTATCGCCTCGTATTCCCGCCGGATTGTATATCGCTTGACACTCACGGGCGGAATAATTTCGCGGTCGATGAGAAACGTCAGCAAACCCTCGGGCGTGGCAGTCACCCCTTGTCGCAGACAATACGCCGCATAATCTCGGCAGACTATCCGCTGAAATGCGTCGGAAATACCTTTGCGGTGTTCTTGCATCGGGGTCGGTTTTTTGTTTTTCTCCGTTAGTCCGCCAAAATTAGTCGGTCGGTTTGAAAAGACAAAGGACAAAAAACACCGCTTTCCCCGTCGTTTTTTCGGCTTTTTTCTTACTTGTTTGCTTGCAGTATTTCTCTTTGGCAATAGTGTGAATTAAATCGGCAAGTGATAGAATGTTTTATAAATTACTGAAAATGAGCGAATTAAGAGCGAGTGCATTTCTCTGTTTGCAAATCATATAAAAGAATTATCTTTCCGTTTTCTTGCAGTAATAAAACAGGAATTTCACCGTGAAAAATGCTTTAAAAAAATATAAATATCTGCGTCTGTTTGAGTCCCTGACCGCAAAAGAGCAACGCCGGTTTGCGGAATATCTGCGTACTTTTTCCGCTGCCAAGGCGGTTTCTTTGCAGATACACGACTATTATTTGCCGAAAAAAAGACGCCGCGCGGTCGATTTGCACCGCGACTGCGCCGCGCTGTTCGGCGTCGATAATACGTCGAATTATACCAAAATCAGCAACGGCTTATCCGATTTATTCGGACTGCTCCGCGATTTTTTGGTGCGCGAAGAGTCCCTGCGCCGACCGCAGGTGCGTGACCTTTTGTTCATGCGGATTTTGGAGAGAAAGAAGGCGGATAAACTTTCCGAACAGTACGCCAAACAAATGCAAAAGGGCTTTGCGAAGCGTGACGCGCCCGACCTGTGGCAACCGTTTTTTCAAACCCGACTGCTGCACGACAGCTATTTTCGCAACGGAACAAAAACGCCCGCCGACGCACCGCTCGTCGAGGCGGGCATGGAGTCGCTGCGGGATTTTTATCACGGTGTGCATCTGAAATACGCCGTGGAAATGTTCAACACGGAGCGCGTAACGGGCAGAAAAAGCGAAACTTTCGACCCGACGGAAACCGCAAAAATTATCGCCGCGACCGACGCCGACAGCCCGCTGCTCAACCGCTTTTACGCACGGCTGTACAGTTTTTTGCGTGCGCCCGCCATGCCGACCGTCCGGAGTTTGCAGCAAATCGTCCGGACGGAGACGACGCTTTCCGCCACCGACCGCATGATTGCCGTGCTGCACATTGCCAATTATTTGGTGGCTGAAGTGCGACGCGGTAATCGCGCCGCACTGTCTGCCGCCCTCGAAAATTTTAAATTCGGACTCGCGCAGGGACTCTTGGTACACGAGGGCGAAATGGACAAAACCGTATATGAAAACGTGATAAACGCCGCCTGCGCCACGGAAGAATTTGCCTGGGCAGAGGCATTTTGTCACGACTACAAAGACCGGCTGCGCCCGGATTTGCGTGCCGACACCTACCGCCTTGCCCGCGCCTGCATTGCCTACGACAGCGGCAAAAAGCAGGATGTAATCACCATGTTAAAAGATTTTGAAGCTGCCGACCTGTTCCAAAATCTGCGCGTCCGTTCTCTCCGTCTTTTCTGCTTGTACCACGCCGCTGCGGAGGCGGACATCGAGAGCGAATGTGACAATTTTCGCCGCTTTGTAAAGAGAAATAAAATGAGCGACCGCAACAAAACCGCCGCTCTCAACTTCATCGCTTTATTTAAAAAAGCGGCCCGCCCCGACGCGGACTTCGCTGCCCTCAAACGGGAAGCCGCTGCCGTCGAAACCCTGTTTCTGCGCAGTCGTTTGTTGCGTTTTTTCGAAGCCCGCTGAAAGCACAAAAGCCCCCGACCGGTTAAGAGTCGAAGGCTTTTGCTGCTCGGTGTCGGAGGGTTAGTCCATCAGAGTATCCAAAATGATAATCTCCGCTGCCCCGCCTTTCACGGCTTTTTGCTGCTGAACGGTGAGCTGTGCCGCCGAAAATTTCTTAACGGACTTCTTTTGCTGTAAATTTTTCATTTTTACAAATTTTTTAAATTGAGAAAATGAATGATTACAGCGCACGATTTTGGGCATACCTCTCCCCGTCGCGCGGAGGTTTATTTCCTTGCGAAAAGACATAAAATCGGCTCGCCGAAGGGTGACCTTTCAACCCGAAACGACCCTGTCTAAAGGGGAAAAAAGAGGTAACGAAAATCGTAATCCGCGCTGCAATCCATCCTTGATTACAGCACAAATTTAGAGGGCATTTTACCCCGTTTTTGCGCAAAAGGCGTTGCGCAAACCGGTCGGAAATTTCCGGAAATTTCTTTAGAATTAGAATGGGCGGGGAGGAGCGGGATGTGGGATTATTTTAGACCTTTAAAGGCGGACAGGATTAACGGGATTTTTAGGATTGCTGCTTTGACTTTTTTTGAAATTTTGTGATTTCTGAATTGCAGGAGCTGGATTAGGAAAGCTAAGTGACAGGTGTGCGGATTGACAACAGGTGACTTTTAGACCTTTAGAGGCGGACAGGATTAACGGGATTTTTAGGATTGCTGCTTTGACTTTTTTTGAAATTTTGTGATTTCTGAATTGCAGGAGTTGGATTAGGAAAGCTAAGTGACGGGTGTTCGGATTGATAACAAGTGACCGTGAAATGAAACACCCGGCATGGATTGGATGCCGGGCGGTTTTGGTGTGTGGGTAATTGTCCTCGTTGTTTTGGAAGCAGTCTCTGACATTTATACTGACAAGCAAGTTTCGGTTTTTACTGAGTCGCAGTCCTCATAATTTTGGAAGCAGTCTCTGACATTTCGAACTCGAATTTAACGGGTTTAGTAAGTAGTCGCAGTCCTCATAATTTTGGAAGCAGTCTTTGACTAAGCTCGTTTATCTTTGATGGCGACGATGCTTTTAGTCGCAGTCCTCATCATTTTGGAAGCAGTCTTTGACAGAATATCACGCTTATTTAACGTTGGTAAATGCACGTCGCAGTCCTCATCATTTTGGAAGCAGTCTTTGACCAGCAGACGGAGGAAGCAGCTTATACTGCTAACCGTCGCAGTCCTCATCATTTTGGAAGCAGTCTTTGACATTTGGGGAGCCATAGTTGAACACAAAGAATAAACGTCGCAGTCCTCATCATTTTGGAAGCAGTCTCTGACGAAGTAAAGAAAAAACGTGATTTCGAGGTCTTGAACGTCGCAGTCCTCATAATTTTGGAAGCAGTCTTTGACCGCAGGTCACTTTGGAAGATTATGGAATCGATGTCACGTCGCAGTCCTCATAATTTTGGAAGCAGTCTTTGACTAGGTAAATACATATCGAGCGATTACATCCTCAACCGTCGCAGTCCTCATAATTTTGGAAGCAGTCTTTGACATACAAAAATTTAAGTCATGAAATTTCTTTTGTCGCAGTCCTCATCATTTTGGAAGCAGTCTTTGACTTTTATGGCACAGCAAGATGAGGGGAAAATTGCCCTTAGTCGCAGTCCTCATAATTTTGGAAGCAGTCTTTGACCTTCTACGTAGATATTTACAGTGGAGAGAGCTATGTTGTCGCAGTCCTCATCATTTTGGAAGCAGTCTTTGACCTTCGCGCGCGATGTAATCTCGATTAATACAAACGAGTCGCAGTCCTCATCATTTTGGAAGCAGTCTTTGACGAAATCCTCTTCTTTCTCATCGGAGCTATGACGTCGCAGTCCTCATAATTTTGGAAGCAGTCTCTGACCCTTAATTTTCAAAACCCAATAAAACCAAGCCTTGCAAACGGAAAATGTTTGAAATTTTAGTCAGAAAAAAACTCTTGACGAGTTTAAAACATATTGTGTTTTGCGTTTTGC
>JAHDCG010000074.1:0-26663 GCA_020629965.1 Saprospiraceae bacterium
TACGATTTACGATTTACGATTTACGATTTACGATTTACGATTTACGATTTACGATGCAAAACCACTTCGTACTTATTGTTCGGTGAAAAATCGACTATTTTACGGCTCTTCTTCCCGATAATGCCACCGGCATGGTATCTCTCAGCCCGATATGTAGTTCCCCATAGGGAACGGAATGCCGGGCTGAGACGGAGTGCCCCCCAACCTCCCAACTCCCCAACCTCAAAACCTCTCAACCTCCAGCACCACCGGCACCGCCCCCACCTCCACTCGATACCCCTTCTCCATGCGTATTAACTCTACTGTTTCCGACGTTTTTTCCGCCTCAAAAACAAAACGTTTTGCATTTTTAAAATTAAAATGCTGCCCCAAATCCACCGTCACCGTCGGGGCATTTAAGCGCGTCGGTCGCCACAAAATCAGGTGAGAAATTTTGCCGTTTTTGTCGCCGTAATAATAGCCCCAAACCGCGTCCGACTCGCGGTAAACTTTGACAAAATGCAGGTCGCCCAACTCCTCGACCATCGCCGCAAAAGCGTAATATGTTTGTTTCTTTTGAAAGCCCGCATCCGCCGAGGCTGTCAGACCCGCGCGGGCGTAGAGGCGGGATTTTCCCGTTTCGTTGGCGTAGTAATACCAAGTCGCGCGGTCGAGTCCGAGACGGTGTGCCTGCAATGCGCCGCGCACCGCGAAGGCCGCTGCTTCCGCCTCCGGGATGCACTGTCGGTGCGTGCAATCTTCGCCGCCGCCCGCACTTTCAAAACCCCATTCGGAGAGGTAAATTTTCTTGCCGGGCAGATGGCGGTCGCGCCAATTTATCGCCGCCGTAATTTCGCGCCAAGTCGAGGCAGAGGACTCCGGCGGCAGCGTTTTTTGTTTATAGACATTGTGATTATCGTAGCTGTAATAGTGAATATTCATGCCGTCGAGCAGCGGGTAAATTTCGCGCGGAATGCGGGCATCGACGTAGTTTTTAAACTCGGCGGTCTGCTCGAATTTCGGCTCGGCGGCTTGCAGCGCACAAGGGAAAACCTCGATGGCGGGGTCGCCGTCTTTCGCGCCGCGCACCATGCCCGTGATGATTTTTCGGTAGGTCGCCGCGTCGTATTTCCACGGTTCGTTGCCGACCTCGATGGTGCTGATGAGACCGTTGCCCTGCGTCGGTCCGAAGTGACGAGCGTAGGCATAAGCGTAGTTGTAAGCCGACTGTTCCGCGCGACTCCAAGCCTCCGGCGCAAAGCGAAAAAACTGCAAACTCGCCTGTATTTTTACACCTGTCGCTTGCCAATCCGCGTACTCTTTATCCCAATCCAGCCACTCCATCGCGGGGGTGCCGGAGATTTTCATTTTTGTAAAATCAATCGGGTCGTCGGGGTCTTTAACATCCCAGGTCATATCGTGATAGGTGCGAAAATGCGAGACCAACGGCGCGTATAAATCGGGACCTTCGCCCGGCGGAATGAACTTGGAATAGCGGTCGTAGCCGAAACTCCAATAGCCGTTCACGCCGAGCAAATCTTTAAGCGGCATTTTACTTTTTTGCGCCGTTCTGCGCTTGCCGTAGAGACCGCTGCGGTCGTAAGCGGTGACTTCGTTAATCCGTACTTTCCGCCAATCTTTTTCGGCGAGCGTGTATTCCAAAATAACAAAAGCGGCTTGCTTTTCCGCGTCGAATTTTATCAAATCTTCCCGAATATTTTCGTAAACGACCTCTTCCTTTTCGTACTTATTTTTTTGAACATAAATACGCAAATTTTGCACAGCATCCGTTGCCCGATTGTCCGATAATTGCAGATACTGAAGAGGAATAACGCGGTCGAAATCCAGTAAAACACGCTCCCGTAACTCTGCCGGTCGGCAGGCGATTTCAAAGATTTGGAATGAGTTTACGGAATTTATTTTGACTTGTAAATTATTGCCGGCGGGCAAAGTCAGAGTGTGAAATTTATAGCTGTCGGCTGCTTGGAAAGTTTGGGTTTGAGTGACTTTTCCGTTTTGTAAAATCTCTAAAATAACCGTCGCCTTGCTGCCGAATTTAAAACCGATTGCCGTTGCATTTTTCGGGATATTCAACAAAAACTCATCGTCCTTAATATCTGCCGCCGTGTCCGCATTTCCGTCAAAAGCGGCGGCATATTTATTTTGATTTTCGACCAAAAATCGTTGTCCGTCGAGCCATAAATTTGCCGAAGGCACTCCGACCCAACCGTGCGGCAACAAAGCTGCCGACTCCCAAAAAGTATTGTTATCTTCGTCAAAAATCGCGGCAATGCCGACCGGATTGGTCAGGCTGCGCACCGTAACGGGCTTCACGGCGTCGGCACCGTAAGGCACGGGACGCGAGTCGGTACCGCAGAGCAAAAAAGACAGCAATGTGAGGGTGAAGAAATATTTGATGTGTTTGTGTTTCATAATTTTCTCGATAGTTATTCTGCAAGTTATCGGTATTTAAGGATTTTACCAAGAGTTGCGGGATTTATAGCCGGATTAAGGGAGGAAGCGATTTACGATTTACGACTTACGATTTACGATTTACGATTTACGATTTACGATTTACGAGAAAACCGGGGTTTGACTTAATGGGTTTTATTTTTTCGCAGCAATATGTGGCACTGCCATGTCTAATGTAGTGTAAATTGTGAAATTGTTTAACGTTGATTCTGCCGGCAAAACATGCCGCTTTCACCTTAAACGGGTTGTCCTGCGTCTCTACAGAGTCACGAACCTGCACCGGTACAGACGTAGAAAATACGTCTCTTTCAGAAAAATATCTCAACCCGACAAGTGCCAACGGCACGAATCACATCAGCCCGGTACGTGAGTGCCGGGAAAGGAAATAAACCGCTAATTTTTCCTAAATTTGTGCGCCTTTACCAAATCACAAAAAAAGAACGCACCGAATTATGCAAAACACCTTCAAAGCACAAATCAAAGCCGGCATTCCCGCCGAGTTACCCGCACCGCGCCCTCTCGACCCCGACATTTCCCATGCCCCGAAACGTACCCTCACCGGCGTATTGACCGAAAAAGAACGCAAACTCGCCCTGCGCAATGCCCTGCGCTACTTCGACCCGCAACACCACGCGGTTTTAGCACCCGAATTTGCCCGCGAACTCGAAGACTACGGTCGTATTTACATGCACCGCTTTCGCCCGACCTACGACATGCACGCGCGCGGCATCGAAGAGTACCCCTACCGCAGCAAACAGGCGGCGGCGATAATGCTGATGATACAAAATAACCTCGACCCCTTGGTCGCCAAACACCCGCACGAGTTGATAACCTACGGCGGCAACGGGGCGGTTTTTCAAAATTGGGCGCAGTATCTGCTCACCATGCAGTACCTCGCCGAGATGACCGACGAGCAGACTTTGGTGCTGTACAGCGGGCATCCGATGGGTCTGTTTCCGAGTCATGCGGGTGCACCGCGCGTGGTCGTGACCAACGGCATGATGATACCGAACCACAGCACGAAAAACGATTGGAATAAATATAATGCCCTCGGCGTGACGAGCTACGGACAAATGACGGCAGGCTCTTTCATGTACATCGGGCCGCAGGGTATCGTACACGGCACGACGATTACGCTGCTCAATGCGGGTCGCCTGCAAGGTCTCGGCAGCGGTGACCTCGCGGGGGTGGTCTATGTGACCTCCGGACTCGGCGGTATGTCGGGCGCACAGGCCCTGGCGGCGGTGGTGACGGGCGCGGTCGGCGTACTCGCGGAAATCGACCCGGACATGGTGGCACAGCGCACGGCGGACGGCTATGTGCTGCCCGAAAATGTCTTCACGGAACTCGACGAGTTGATCATTCGTATGGAAAAAGCGCGGCGCGAAAAAGAGGGCGTGGCGTTGGTGTACAACGGAAATGTGGTCGATATGTGGGAGCGATTTGTGCGTGACGATATCAAAATCGAACTCGGCAGCGACCAAACTTCGCTGCACAACATCGACGATTTGGGCTACTGTCCGCAGGGTTATTCTTACGCGGAGGCGGAGCAATTATTGAACACGAACAAAGAAAAATTCATGGCGGAAGTCTATGCGACATTGCGCCGTCACGTGGAGGCGATCAATACTTTGTCAAAAAAAGGCATGTATTTTTGGGATTACGGTAATGCCTTTTTGAAAGAAGCGGGCAATGCGGGCGCGGACGTTTGGAAAAACAAGGAAGAAGAAACCTACCGGTATCCTTCTTACGTGCAGGACATCATGGGCCCGATGTGTTTCGATTACGGTTTCGGACCCTTTCGTTGGGTGTGTACCTCGGGCACGAAGGAGGATTTGGACAAAACGGATGCGATTGCGGCGCGGGTGATTAAGGAAATGATGCACACGGCGCCGGAAGAAATTCAGTCGCAGCTCAAAGATAACCTGATTTGGATTGAAGCGGCGGACAAAAATATTCCGATTGTCGGCTCGAAATCACGCATTTTGTACGCGGATGCGGAAGGTCGGGTGCGCATTGCAAAAGCTTTTAACGATGCAATCAAGAGCGGGGAAATCAGCGCACCGATTGTCTTGGGGCGCGACCACCACGATGTCAGCGGCACGGATTCGCCTTACCGCGAAACCTCGAATATCTACGACGGCTCCGCCTTTACGGCGGATATGGCGGTGCAAAATGTCATCGGCGACTCTTTTCGCGGAGCAACCTGGGTGAGTCTGCACAACGGCGGCGGCGTCGGTTGGGGCGAGGTGATAAACGGCGGTTTCGGTATGGTCATCGACGGCACGGAGGAGAGCGAAGTGCGGCTGTCGGGCATGTTAAATTGGGATGTGAATAACGGCATTGCGCGCCGGTCGTGGGCGAGAAACAAGGAGGCGGTTTTCACGGCGAAGCGAGCGATGGAAATGACGGAAGGGTTGGTGATTACTTTGCCGAATATGGCGGAGGATGCAGTGATTGAGGAGGCGTTTTTGGAAAATAAGAGGGTGGAAGGTCAATAGAAACGGAGGTATCGGACACTTTTATTGTGAGAGAACAAGACAGCTAAGATTTTTTCTGCCGGGCAGCTAAAGGAAGTGCCCGATACCTTTTTTTTATGTTGTGAAGAGTAAAACAACTTCTTGCAGCTATCTTGCCGATTTCTTTTTCTCATAGCAAGACGTCGCAGTGCAACGTCTCTACGGCAGGAGTATTCTCTTTGAGGTTCAAGAAAAAAATACAATTCAATGTTCCCTTTCAAAGAAACACGCGGCAAGAGACCTCATTTCAAAAAAACCAAAACGCAATATTTACTTCTACCCTCAAGCAGTCGTGCATCGTAATTCGTAAATCGTACATATTTTAATGTTCCCTCCCAAAAAAATACGCGGCAAGAGACCTCAATGAAAAGAAACCGAACCCCAAAGTATCTCCCTATCCTCAAGCAATCGTAATTCGTAAATCGTACATATTTTAATGTTCCCTCCCAAAAAAATACGCGGCAAGAGACCTCAATGAAAAGAAACCGAACCCCAAAGTATCTCCCTATCCTCAAGCAATCGTAATTCGTAAATCGTACATCGTAATTCGTAAATCGTACATCGTAAATCGCACACTATTTTTTTTTGAAAAAAATAATCCCTACCTTGTCCTCACAAACCAATTTTCCAACCTAAAATTTTTTTTCATGTACGAAGACAGTATTATTGACAGCGCAAGCGGCTCGGATTCCAATCTTACGCTCAATCAGGCGGGGCGCGACTACCTTTACAAAGCCGGGAATTGGGCGATGTTTTTGGCTGTTCTCGGCTTCATCGGTTTGGCTTTGAATCTGTTGAGCACTTTATATATTTTCACGATGAGCAGCCGGATGACAATGGGATTGGGCAATCAATTCGGCTCTTTTTACCTCGTTGCGGGCTTTGTTTCTTTGATTGTTTTAGGCTTTTTTGCCTACCCGATTTTCAAACTTTTCAACTTTGCCCAAAATGCGAAACGGGCGGGGCGGGCACAGGACAACACCGCACTAACGACTTCATTAGATAATCTGCACGGCTATTTTAAGTGGATTGGTATTTTTATCATCATGGTTATAGCTTTGTATTTCCTGCTGATTGCCTTTTTTGCCTATTCTATGAGTAGTGCGCAAGGGTTTTAAATTTAAGCAGCGGGTCGAGTCTGTGGTTACTCACAGAGTGACTGAAAGTCACCTTTTCAGTAAAAGCGAAGTATTACCCGATTTAACCTACCATCATAAATTTCTAAAAAAAACATAAATCCGACGATGACATTTTGGGTTATCGTCGGACTTTATTTTTTTCGATATTAAATAAGTCTCGAAGCAATTTGAACTCTATGTATCTCAAAATTCTCACGGCAGTTATCTGCCTTTTCGTTTCTTTCGCCGTTGACTCTTCGGCGCAGGTATTTTCCAAATCCACCAATTTTAAACGCTACTACGAAAAGCTCAAAGAGCCGCGCGGACAAATCATCAAAGCAGGCTATAATTGGTCGCTCGAAAAAGCACCGGGCGGCATTTTTGTGTACAAAGAATATCATCCGGAAAAATACGTGATGAACCTGCGCGCCGAGTATGCAGACGGCAAGATGACGCAGCAGGAAGGCAAGTTTCAGACCTATTATGACAACGGTGTTACGGAGTCTGAAGGCGTTTACAAAGACAACCGCCGCGAGGGACTTTTCAGATTTTATTTCTTTGATACGGGTTTGCTGATGAGAACCGCAAGCTACGAAAACGGAGTCCAAACGGGTGAAGAGACACACTACGGAGAGAAGGGAACCATCACCGCAATTTACGATTATTTTGAGGGCAAAAAAAGCGGCAAGTACCAACTTTTTCATAACGGAAACGTGTACGAAAAAGGAATGAATGTCAACGGTATGAATGTACCGACCCGCACCGAGAAGTACCCCGAAAATGCGCCTTCCGTTGACTTTCAGGTCGCTTCCTTTAAAGGCTGTGACCGGTCTTTGCCGCCGGCGCAGTACAAGCAGTGCTTCGAACGCGAAATGCTGACATTCATCTACGGTAAAATTAAATATCCGCGAGTACCGCGCATGTTCGGGGCGCAAGGTCAGGCACTTTTTAGGTTTTACATCGACGAGGAAGGAAAAATTCAGGACATCACAACTTGGAAAGGGGTCTGCAAAGACATTGAAAAAGAATGCAAGCGCATCATAAATTCAATGCCCGCTTGGCACCCGGCGACCAAAAACGGAGAACCCGCCAAATGTTACTTTAACCTGCCCGTCAACTTCAAATTAGAGTAGAAAAACCGCCGTTTGTGTAGTTTTATTACGTGAAAATCCCTACCTTCGTCACGTAATAAAACTACACACTTTTCAAAAACTCAAGTCGGTGCTATACACTCAAAATTCTATTGCTCGCTGTCTGTCGGCGTTCTTTTTTCTCTTCTCCTTTTTACCTTTTAAAATGCAGGCCCAATCCGGCTGCACCGACCCGCAAGCCTCCAACTACGCGGAAAACGCCGTTGAAAATGACGGTTCCTGTCTGTATGCGACCACCAATTACGCGCTCGAAAACATCGTCGATTTAAACGCAAATCTGGAAGAAATCAGCGGTCTCGCATTTTTCAATAACAGTCTGTGGACGCACACCGACGGCGGCGGCGAAGACAAACTGTATCGCATAGACACCCTCTCCGGCGAGGTCACCAAAACCGTCATTATCGCTACGGCAGACAATCAGGATTGGGAGGATATGGCGCAAAGCGACACCCACGTTTTTATCGGGGACTTCGGGAATAATCAAGGCAACCGCACCAATCTGCGTATTTATCGTATCAAAAAATCGGACTTGGAAAATGCAACGGTCGTCAATGCGGATTTAATCGAGTTCGGCTACGGCGACCAAACCGACTTTACCGCCGCGCCGAATGACCATGACTTCGACTGCGAAGCCTTTTTTTACCACAACGGCGAATTGCACCTTTTTACCAAAAACTGGACGGATTTTCAGACGCGCTATTACCGTTTTTCCGCCGAACCCGGCAGCTACACCCCGCAGCCGCAGACGACTTTTGCCGCTAACGGTCTGCTCACCGCCGCCGACATTAACGCCGACGGCACCATCGCCCTGCTCGGCTACACGACCGCCGGCACCAACTTTATGTGGCTGCTGTTCGACTATCCGCCCGACGATATTTTCGGAGGCAATAAACGCCGCATCAACCTCGGAAATGCCCTGCAAAACAGTCAGACCGAAGCCCTCGCTTTTAGTGACTCGGGCAGAGGTTTTATCGGCTCGGAAAAATTTTCGCTGCTGCCCGCAAAGCTGTTAAAATTCACCACTGCGCAGTGGACGCAGAATACTATGGTCAGCAATACTGAATTTAAACAAAGTCCTGATTTTCAAGTCTTTCCGAACCCTGCGCACAACTTTTTAACGGTAAAATCTGTTTTTAATACGGGAAATATTGAGCTGAGAAATGCACAGGGAAAGCGGGTTTTACGACAAGCCGTCACCGACTTTTCGACGACGGTGACAACCGAAAATTTGCCGTGCGGTGTGTACTCTTTATCGCTGTTTTCCGCAGGAAATATTTATACCGAAAAGTTGATAAAATTATGAGTGACGAAAACAAAAGAACCCCTTATTTGAGAAACGGCATTCCGGGCGCACTGACCGGCATCGGCAGCACGGCTATCGGAACGGGCTATCTGCAATACGCCGACCGACCGGTGGTTTTTTGGAGTTTAATCGGCGCGGGTTTGCTGCTGTTGGCGATTGCTCTTTTTTTGATTTTTCGGTTGAGGGGGTGAGTTTTTTTACGTTGACCCCGTACAGTTGTCGGGGAGATTTTCTAAGATTGTACACTGACTTTTTAAATAATTTATCATGGCTTACAAAGACAAAATGACAATTCCGGAAGCACTTCTTAACAGTGTTTTGGCAAGTATAGGCACCACGTGCATCATGACGAGCATTTTTAATTATGACGAAAATCCATCGCTGTATTCCGTGCTGCTTATGACGGGCTGTGTGCTGTTGATTTGCGGGGTTTTGTTTGCTTGTAAGATTCATAAAAGGATTAAAGCGGAGGCGAACGGGTGATATAATAATTTAGTTAGACAAAAATAATTATAGTGTTAATCGTTTGCCTTGAGAAGCTAACGAAACAGTAGTTTTTGCAAAAACAATAATTCCCGCCCATCTAAAAAGCAAAGCAAAAAACGAAAGCCCCCCGTCAACCGTCAACCGTCAACCAAACACCATGAAAGTTTGCATCGCAGAAAAACCTTCCGTCGCCAAAGAAATTGCCTACATCATCGGGGCGAAAGCGCGGCACGACGGCTATTTTGAAGGCAACGGCTATCAGGTCACGTGGACTTTCGGACACCTGTGCGAACTCAAAGCGCCCGACGATTACAGCGACGACTGGAAGCGGTGGCAGATGCACACGCTGCCGATGTTGCCCGAAAAATTCGAGACGAAAGTCAAAAAGGATAAGGGGGTGCGCAAACAGTTTAACGTCGTGAAGCGGTTGTTTAAGAAGGCGGAAGTAGTGATAAACTGCGGCGATGCGGGGCAAGAGGGCGAGTTGATACAGCGGTGGGTGATGAAGGAGGCGGGCTACAAAGGTAAGGTGTTGCGCCTGTGGATTTCGTCGCTGACGGCGGAGGCGATACGCGAGGGTTTTCAGAAATTGAGAAATGCCGAGCGGTACGATAATTTGTTTTATGCGGGTTTTTCGCGGGCTATCGGCGACTGGCTGCTGGGCATGAATGCGACGCGGGCGTACACGCTGAAGTACGGCGGCTACAAGCAGGTGCTCTCCGTCGGGCGGGTGCAGACCCCTACCCTCGCGATGTTGGTCGAGCGGCATTATGAAATTTTGAATTTTAAACCCGAGCCGTATTGGGAGTTGCAAACAAAGTATCGGGAGACGGATTTTCAGTACATTAAGGGGAAATTTTTGAAGAAAGAGGACGGCGAGAAACTTTTGCAACAAGTTCAGGGTCAGCCGTTTACGATTACCAAAGTCGAGAAGCGCAACGGGAAGGAATACGCGCCGCGACTGTTTGATTTGACGAGTTTGCAGGTGCATTGCAATAAGCGATTCGGGTATTCGGCGGACAATACTTTGAAAATTGTGCAGAAGCTGTACGAGAAAAAAATCGTGACGTATCCGCGCGTCGATACGACTTTTTTGCCGAACGATGTCTATCCGAAAGTGTCGGGTATTTTGGGAAAAATGAACAGTTATGCGCAATATACACAGCGGCTGTTGGGTAAGAAAATTCGGAAATCTTCCAAAGTTTTTAACGATGCGAAAGTGACCGACCACCACGCGATTATTCCGACGGGTGCGGAAAAAAATTTGGCGGGTGCGGAGTTTAATGTGTACGATGCGATTGCGCGGCGGTTTATTGCGGTGTTTTATCCGGATTGTGAGGTGGCAAAAACCACGGTTATCGGGGTGAGTAATGAGGTCGAATTTAAAACGACGGGTAAGGTGATTTTAAAGCAAGGTTGGCGCGAAGTTATCTTTCCGAATCAACAGCCCGGGGCGCAGCAAAATCAATTTGCTCGCTCAGAAAATTCTAAAAAAGGAAAAGATAAGGAAGAAAAAGTTTTGCCCGACTTCAAGCAAGGCGAAACGGGCGCACACCTGCCCGAACTGCTCGAAAAAATGACGCAGCCGCCGAAAAATTACACGGAAGCAAGTCTGCTGCGTGCCATGGAAACCGCCGGCAAAAAAGTCGATGACGACGAACTCCGCGACCTGATGAAAGCCAACGGTATCGGGCGACCTTCGACCCGGGCGAATATTATCGAAACGCTCTTTCGCCGAAAATATATACAACGTAACAAGAAGCAAATCCTGCCGACCGACACCGGCATCAGTCTCATCGACACCATCAAAAACGAGCTGCTCAAATCGGCGGAACTGACGGGTCAGTGGGAAAAACAACTGCGTGACATCGAAGCGGGAACCTACTCCGCCGCGACCTTCATCGGAGAGATGAAAACCATGGTCGCCCAAGTCACCGAAGAGGTCAAAAACGACACGACGACGGCGCGTTTTACGAGTACCGTACCGCAAAAAAAATCATGGTCGAAAGGTAAAAAATCGAGCGGTGAGAAGTTCGGTGCCCGCGCCGCCAAAGCCGCCAAAGCCAAAAAAGCGGGCAATGCCAAGTCCCTGCTTACCGAGCAAAAATGCCCGAAATGCTATCGCGGTAAACTACTGAAAGGTACGACGGCTTACGGCTGTTCGCGCTACGCGGAGGGCTGCAATTTCCGTTTGCCGTTTGCATTTCAAGGCAAAAAAATCAGCGAAAATCAACTCAAACGCCTCATGGCAAAAGGCTCGACGGTCAATCTGAAAGGCTTTACGGTCAACGACAACAAGACCGAAGGGCTGCTGCGTTTCGACAAAAATTACGACCTCGTTTTAGAACCGAAAAAAGGTAAACCCCTGCCCGCCTCCGCTCCGAAAAAAGCGGCAGCGACGCCAAAGCAAAAGCCGATGATTTGTCCGCAATGCCGCCAAGGCAACATCCTGAAAGGCAACACGGCTTACGGCTGCTCGCGCTACGCGGAGGGCTGCGATTGGCGGTTTCCGTTTACGGAAGTTTTTGCCAGAATCGGCAGCCGCCCGGTGACGCGGGAACTCGTTTACAATATACTTTGGGGAAAATAGTTGTCGGTTGCCCGTTGCCGGTTGTCAGGCGGGCTACTGCATTTTTGTAATTTTTGTGGTAAGCGCAGCTCCTTCCTTTGTTTCGATTTTAAGGAAATAGAGTCCTTTGGGTAGGTCGGGATTTATAGTGGTTTGGTGCGTTTCGGGCTTTTTTGTGAATACTGATTTGCCGGCGGTGTCATAAATTTCCACGCTTTCGAGGCTTTGTGTTTCGCTCGTTATGGTGAGTTCACTGCCGAAAGGGTTAGGGAAAACGGTGATATTTTTGTTTGGTGAGGGATGGTCTGTGTTTGAAATAACGGGGCCGTTTTGCCATTCATTTTCGATGTTGTTGACGATGTCGGTCAGGTCGAAATCACAGCCGACGTTGTCCGTTTGCTTTACCGTATGTGCGTAGGTAATGGTCTTCTTTTGTCCGGGCAGCATATCGCCGAAAGACGAAGACATAACTGTTCTGTATATTTTCTCATCGGTAAACGGGTCGTTGCAAAATATCCAATCTTCCGTGCCCGCCCAATCGCCGGAGTAGGCATAATTTGTCTGCGTTTCGCCGCCGTAGCCGTTGCCGCCGTAGGTCAGCGGAGTGCCGTCGCGCCATTTTCCCGTGAGGTAATTATGATATTCAAGAACAGTTGTCGGGTCGGTCATAGTCGGCGGCGGGTTGCCTTGTGCGGGGTTTATGAAGTAGGTAAAATAAGAAAAATTGTCTGTTTGCATCTCCGTTTGTGCGGGCATTATTTGGGTTATTTCAAAAAACGGTACGTAGATGTCATTATCGGGCATATCGTCTTCCGCTACAAACAGGTAAGAGTATTTCTCGTCCGGCACGCAACCAATACCGCCCTGCCTGCTCAATTCACCGCCAAGGTTAGAACGCCACATACCAAAATGAAAATCCTCCCACACGCTCGAACCTCCGTTTTTTACTTCTATTTCACTAAAATAAGTATCTGCTAAGGTCTCACTGCTGAGTTGTCCGTAGAGCAAAATTTTAATTTCCGCCCGCATATTGTCCCCGTCAGATGCCGTGTGAATATTACCCGCATCATTGATAATCCGCCACAGATTCCATGAGCCTTTGATGAGCGGATAGTCACCGTCGAGCGGCTCATAATTTCCGTCGTTGTCATAATCAAAAAAGGGCGCTAAATCGGTATCCGGCAACTCCCAACCGTGGATGTCGAGGAAATTCGGATTACCGCGACCGGGCCATCCCAAAATGTGCGGATGCGGACTTTCGTTGATAACTCCGTCCACAAAGTAATCGAGTTGGTGCGCCGTGACTTCATTGTAATTTACGCGAAAGAAGCGGTCGAAATCGGCACAGGTTTCCGCGTCGTATTCGTTACTTGTTGGTGGATTAACGGGACCCGGCCAAAAGTCGGACTCGTTTACAGCCGGAGAAATACTGTAGTCGCTGATTGCAACTCTCAAGCCGCCTTCATACATTGTACCCAACCAAATACCTTTGACAACGGTAGTCAAACTGATGCTTTCAGCGTTTTTATAACCTGTCAATTCCACCCCGCCCCCGTGATAAAAAGTCGGTGTGATGTTATTCCAAGTATCGGTATAAGTCGCCGTCGGTGTAAGGCAATTTTGGGCAACAGCAAACTGCGCGGCAAGCAAAAAAGCAAGTAAAATCAAGAAGTTTTTCATTTCAAGCAGGTTAAAAAAGTGAAAGCCCCTCCGTGCGCAGAGTGACCGAAAAACTTCATATTTTGTTGTGGTAAGAGCAGCGTATTGCTTGGTAAGCAGTTGCAATATACACCCGAATCGTCGGTGCGACAAGCACGTATTCGGAGATTGTCACCGCGATTGCAGACTTCCCGCCGCGCTTATCTTTGCCTTTTCTCATTATTTTCCGAAAAATCTCCCTCCGAAAATTTACCTTTGCTTTCTAAAAAGAACAAACCATTGAAACTACATACCGACACACAAATCATCGAGGCCATTCGCGACAATCGCGCGGGCATCGCTAAACTGCTGTACCTGCGCTACCGCGAACCGTTTTTTGCTTGGGCACGTCCGCGTTATCGGGCAAACCACGAGGACTTGGCGGATAGTTTTCAGGAGGCAATTATCGTTTTTTACCAAAACGTACAAGAGGGTAAAATCACGGAATTGCGCAGCAGCATCAAGACCTACCTCTTCGGCGTCGGCAAAAATCTGCTGCTGAAAAGGTACGATAAAAACAAACGCTACCTTTCGACAGACGCAGACGACGCCCCCGAAATCGAAGGTATCGACGTCAGTCTCGAAGAACGCTACGACTTGACGCACCGGCAAAAAACGCTGCAACGTGCTTTTGCTTTGCTCGGCGAAAACTGCCGCGAACTGCTGACTTTTTTCTACTACCGAAATTTTGACAACGAAGAAATCGCGCGCCGCATGGACTACAAAAACACAGACACGGTCAAAAGCCGTAAACGTAACTGTATGGTGAAATTGGAGAAGATTTTGGAAGAGAAATTTAAGGAGGAATTGTATTAGGCGAGACTTTAGATATTAGACTTTAGACTTTAGATGTTAGATTTTAGACGTTAGACTTTCCGCGTGAAACGGTCGCGCCGCATTATTTTATTACCCTGCCCCGAATTGCCAATCACACACAAACAACTATCCTGATGGCAAAACAAGAGCATAACAAAGAAGATTTAAGAAAAGCAATTCGGGCGCAGATGCGCGATGAATTGAAAGCGGAACTGCAAGCCGCCGAAAGTCAAACGCACACGGCGCAGACGCGTACCCTGCACCCGAAAAGTACCCGCCGATGGTGGGCGGCTGCAGCGGCTGTGCTACTGCTCGTCATTGCGACATGGTCGTTTCTGAAAACACAAACCGTTGATAATCAGGAGCTTTTCGCCGCGCATTTCGAGCCGTTCGATAATATCGTCGTGCCGGTCGAGCGCGGAAATGCAGATAATTTGTCAAAAGCACAAACGGCTTTTACGGCTTACGAAAACGGAAATTATGCGGAAGCGATTGCCGCATTTGAGAGTCTGCCCGACAGCCTTGCCGGTCTGCCCGTTTATCAATTTTACGGCGCGATTGCCCGATTGCAAATCGGAGACGGAGAAAACGTGACGCAAACGCTGCAAAACCTTTCCGACTCCGCATCTTTTCAATTTCAAAAACCCGCCGCCTGGTATTTAGGATTGGCAAATTTACAAAGCGACAATGCGGACGCCGCTCGCAAAATTTTTACGGAGATAAAGGCGGATGCAACTCATCCTTATCAAAAGGAGGCGGCGGAAATTTTGGAAAAACTCAAATAAGTTCCCTTGCATTCACCCTTGTATAGTCCGGGGAAGACGTGTCTCTAACGGAGTTTACCCCGCTGCATCCAACTGCTCCTGCGCCTCTTCCCATTCTTCCATTACCCGCTCCAGCTCATTTTTCAATTCCGAAAATTTGGCAATTTCTTCTTCGTGTTTCGGGTCTTGATAAAACTCGGGACGCGCCATTTTCAGATTATAATCCTCTATCTCGCTTTCCATTTTTTCAATCTTGCGCTCGGCGTTACTCACGGCGCGCTGTAAAGTTTTGCGCTCTTCGTAACTCAATTCGGGTTTCTGCGTTTCGGCTTCGGCGGCGGCGGCTTTTTCCTCTTCGTGTTTTGATTTTGACAACTCTACTTCGCGCATATTATCCATGCGGCGTTTTTCGAGGAAATAATTTACGTCGCCGAGGTGATTGTAGAGTTTTTTATCCCGAAATTCCAAAGTGCGCTCCGTCATGCCGGCGAGAAATTCCCGGTCGTGACTGACCACGATGAGGCTGCCGTCGTAGTCCGCCAAGGCTTGTTTCAAAATGTCCTTACTGCTCATGTCGAGGTGATTCGTCGGCTCATCGAGCACCAACAAATTGAAAGGGCGCAGCAGCAGACAAGCCAAGGCAAGAC
This sequence comes from Saprospiraceae bacterium, assembly GCA_020629965.1. Lineage (GTDB taxonomy): Bacteria > Bacteroidota > Bacteroidia > Chitinophagales > Saprospiraceae > JAHDCG01. The sequence continues at coordinate 15,523 of JAHDCG010000074.1, forward strand.
GCGCCCGCTCTCCCCCGCTGAGCACGCTGACTTTCTTATCCACGTCTTCGCCGGTAAACAAAAACGCGCCGAGAATGGAGCGCAACTTGGTACGCATTTCGGGCGGCGAGTGCATTTCCATCGTTTCCAGCAGCGTCATTTTAGAGGGCAATTCCTCGCTTTGATTTTGGGCGTAATAGCCGATTTCCACGTTGTGGCCGAGTTTGACCTCGCCGGCGGTGGCTTTCAGTTTGCCGACGATAATTTTGGCAAGCGTCGTTTTTCCCTGTCCGTTTTGCCCGACAAACGCCACTCGGTCGCCCCGGTCCATTTTAAAATCGACGCCGTTGATGACCAATAAATCGCCGTAGGCTTTTTTGACATTTTTGCCTTCCAAAGCAATCTGACCCGAGCGCGGCGCGGGCGGAAAACGCAGGTTCATCGCCGAGTTGTCTTCGTCTGCCACTTCGACGCGTTCCATTTTATCCAGCTGTTTTTGCATGGATTGCGCCATTTTGGTCTTGGTCGCTTTCGCCATAAAGCGGTTGATGGTGCGCTCGCGCTGCGCAATGACTTTTTGCTGATTTTCGTAACTTGCCATCGCCTTTTCACGGCGGTCGGTGCGCAGTTCGACGTACTCGCTGTAGGCCGCTTTGTAGTCTTGCAGTTTGCCGAGTTCGACTTCTACGGTGCGTTTGGTAACGTTATCGAGAAATTGCTTATCGTGACTAATCGTGATAACCGCGCCCGGATAATCCGCCAAAAAACCTTCGAGCCAGATGATACTTTCGATGTCGAGGTGGTTCGTCGGCTCATCGAGCAGCAGGTAGTCGGGTTTTTGCAGCAGCATTTTTGCCAGCTCGATTCGCATCTGCCAGCCGCCCGAAAACTCATCGGTCAACCGCTGAAAATCTCCTTGTTTAAAGCCCAAACCCTTCAGTACGCGCTCCGCTTCCGCCTCCGCATTGTCGCCGCCGAGCAGGTAAAAGCGGTCGTTAAGTTCGGTAAAATTGATGAGCAGTTTTTCGTAAGAGTCGCTGGTATAATCCGTCCGCGTCGCGATTTCTTCGTTCATCGCTTTGAGGTCGGTTTCCATTTTTTTCAAATCCGCGAAGGCCGTCAGCGTCTCCGCCATCACGGTTTTGCCTTTGGGCAGACTCATTTCCTGATGCAAAAAACCCAGGGTACTCGCCGAGGGGCGCGCGATGTTGCCTTCGTGCGGCGACATATCGCCGGCAATGATTTTGAGCAGCGTCGATTTGCCCGCGCCGTTGCGCCCGACCAAGCCGATTTTGTCGCGCTCGGTGATGACGAGGTTGACGTTATTGAGCAGAATACGGTCGCCGTATTGAACGTAAATATTGGTGGCTGTCAGCATTTTTTGCGAGAAATTATAAGTAGGTTTACGAGTTTAATCGTTTAATTGTTTAGACCTAAATACCTGACAGTCAAAACTTTATTGACATTTTACAGGTAAACAACTCTGTAAGCCTACTTACGATGGAAAAGGCAGTTGTCGGGTTTTTTGTTTTTTGCGACCGCAAAAGTACGGAAAGCGGGGCGAAGGGCAGGGAAACGGAGAGTTAAAAATTATTTATGTTTCCGACGCAAACAATTTCAAAATAATAAAATTTGTTCCGACCGTTGCTCCTTACCGAACATCCTTTCATCTCATGCTTTTAGACCTCGTAAGCCGACTAAAAAAGAAAAGGTTAAGAAAAATGTGACCGAATCGAGTTGCGCGGGTCTTAACTGTAAATATGACGTGCTTACCTTTTACGTGAAACACTAACGGGAAAAGCTACACAACCTTTCCCTTTCTGAAATACAACTTCTTTTTCAAAAATAAACACACTGCTTGCCGAGGTTTTTGCCTTGACAAGCCTGACACGCTGTTGTCCGCAAATAACTTACGGACACCGATTTTTCAAACAAAACAATTTTACTTATGGATTATTTTTCTACTCTCGGCGATACACTGTCGCGCACCCTCGGTGGTATTTTACCGGGCATTTTAGGCGCCCTCGTAGTACTCATTATCGGTCTCATTTTAGCGAGCTTGGTAGCCCGTTTGGTGCGCATCGGTTTCAAAAAAACGACAATCGACGAGCGGCTGGCGGCGAAAATGGATTTGAATTTCAATCTCGGTAATTTCATTGCCAAACTCGTGCACTACCTGCTCATCCTCATGGTGCTGCTGTTGGTACTCGAAATGATGGGTTTAACCTCCGTCCTCAATCCGCTGCGCGACATGCTCGGTAAATTTTTCGAGGCCATTCCGAATATCATTTATGCCGGTATCATCGGTTTTATCGGTTACATTATCGCTAAAATTGCGGCGGAAGCGGTCGGTCTGATTTCTTTGCCAGTCAATAACTTCGCGGCAAAAGTCGGCTTCAATAATTCGGAAAGCCTGATGAAAATTTTGAAGCAACTGGTCTTCATTTTCGTTTTCATTCCGATGCTCATCGTCGCTTTGGATGCCTTGAATATGGATGCCATTTCGCGCCCCGCCACGGACATGCTCAATCAACTTTTCGGAGCCATTCCGAATATTATTGCAGCGGCGGTTATCCTGGCGGTTTTCTACTTCATCGGTCGCTACGTTGTAACGGTCTTGACTTCACTGCTGCGCAATCTCGGTACGGACGAAATGGCGGTACGCTTGGGTCTCGGTCGCGTACTCGGCACGACTTCTTTCTCCGCCGTTATCGGTTATGTCGCCTTTTTCTTTCTCATGTTTACGGGCGTCATTGCTGCCGCCGAAAAGCTGGAAATGGTTTCTATCAGCCTTATTTTAGGTGAAATATTCGCCATCTGCGGTCGCATTTTCTTCGGTCTGTTGATTTTGGTAGCGGGCAGCTTCATCGCCAATTTAGCCGCAAAAGCCCTCTCTACCTCGGAAGACGAGTGGTTAGGTTCTATCGTAAAATTCGCGGTACTCGGCATTTTCATCGCCTTTGCCTTGCACACCATGGGCATCGCGCAGAGCATTGTCAACTTAGCTTTCGGTCTCATTTTGGGCGCGGTAGCGGTAGCATTTGCCCTGTCCTTCGGTCTCGGCGGTCGCGAAGCAGCGGGCGAGCAGATGAAGAAGTTTTTCGATAAGTTGAACCGGAGGGGATAAGAATTTAGACTTTAGATTTTAGACGTTAGACTGCTTGCGGCTCTGCGTTTGAGATTTGTTTAATTTAAAAAAGCAGCAACTTTCAAGTATGGAAGGTTGCTGCTTTTTATGTTAGTCTTGTTTTATTTTGCTGTCTGATTTTTGGCAAATTGCACAAAAATTTCACCATATAATACTCAACAAAGACCACCTACTGCAATTAAGCAGGTTAGAGTGAAAAACGACTGAAGTTTTTTCGCATTCGCATCGAGACTAAGCAGAGGGATAACTTATCCGAGACGAGACTCCGACTTGTACGCTCAATCTAACTACTGCACCGCCTGTATCCGACTCACAAATGTACGCGCCGTGCCCGCATTGACGGGTTGAATTTCAAAGGTTTCGCCGTCCGGCATTTTTTGAATGCGGTCTTTTTCTTTCATATTGATGACAAAGTCATTGAAAGCCTGATTGTTGCTTACAATGTTCATAATGCCTTCTTTAAAGCCGAAAAAGTAAAACAAATCGCTCGGCGATTTCAGATAAACATAAACGCGGTCGTCGCCTTTGGTCGGCATTTTCACTTGTATATAAGCCGTTACTTCCTTGTTCAGCAACTCTCCGTCGATGCCGGCGAGGTTCAGTTTTTGCTGGCTGCTGACAAAAGATTGATAGTCGGCGTCCCACTTCATCGGGACTTTGGAGAAGAGTAAATCGAACTTATTGACTTTTTTCGGTACATCGAAAATACCCTGATTGACCGAGGTAACAATTCTGTCCAATTCCTTGCCCTCAAACAATTCGCTCGCCGCTTTTTGATAAAACAGCTTGCCGTCGGTATAATTTATCGGAGTCGCATCGAAACTCGAACTTTGGAAGTCTGTAATCAGCATCTTTTTCAAATCGTCGGGCAGCAGTAAATTCATGGCCAACATAAAGTCGCCCGATACTTCCGGAATGACTACGCTGCTCGTGTCTAAAGGCGGTGCCTCCGCTTCGGCGCGTCCCGCCGCTTGTATGCTCACGTATTTCAGACTGCCGCCGATGTCGAATTTTCCTTCGGCACGCACCGCCCCGGTTTTGTCGTCGTAGATGATTTGGTTGCCCTTATAGCCGTCGCGCAATACCTTAATCGAGTCGCCGAACACGTAAGCATCCCGCGTGCGGTCGTAGTCCAGATAACCCGTCGCGTCGATAATCGGACGGTCTTTGCGGAAGTAGAGCGGCGCCATGATGTTGCTGTAAATACGGTTGTTTTCTTTACTCAAATACAGCCCCGTGCGCAGCGGCTCGGCTTGATAGTTTTTCGGAACGTCGTATTTGATTTTCAAATCCTTTTTATCCCCGTCAAACGAAACCGTAAACCAGTGCAAACGCTGTAAAGTGTTACTTTTCAGACGCGCATAGCCGTCGAATTTCAGGTTGGGCGTTTCCGAGAAAAGCGAGATAGTGCCGCGATACAAAGTCTTGTGGTCGATGAGAAAATCCTTTTCCGAGTCCACCTCTCCCGTCGCGCGGGTCGCCGTTGCTTTTTTGGCACGCGAGCCTTTACCGATGCGGGTTCCGACGATTTCGTCGAAGCGAATCTCCTGCTCGACGTCACCGATATTGTACTCGTAAAAACCCTCGGCGCGAAATTCTTTTTTACCCAAAACCTGTACTTCCGCCCGATTGATAACGTGATATTTATTAATCGTATCCGCCTCGATGCGCGCATTTTTCAACAACGTCATTTTACCGCCTTTTTCCACATCGACCAGCCCGCCGTCGGGATAAATGTAAGCATCTGCGCTAATCATTTCCTCTACGCCGGTGATGTTCAGCGTACTCGTTTTTAAATTGTAGGAAGCCGCCTCACCTTCAAAACGCAAAGAATCTTGGTCGGGATGCACGGATAAGAAGCGACCTTTTTGCCCCGCGTCGGCTTTGAAAGTGATAATCTCGCCTTTGATATCCCAGTCAAATTCGTTGAAAGAAGTCTCGTATTGATTGTACGGCAGGGCGGTTTTCAGGTACTCTTCGTTGGCTTTAAAATTACCGACTTGCTTATCAAAATCAATGACCGCGTTGAGGTTATCCGTCGTTAATGCCAAATCTTCCGCGTCAAAAGCACGGATTTTTAAGTCCGAAGTATCGGCCTGCAAACTAAACGCGCCGAAAGAAAAAGTCTCGGAAAGCATTGTCGCTTTCGGCCAGTCAAAAGTACCGTTGCCTTTCACCCCGTCGGGCGTCAATATCGTCGTTCCTTTCAGCGTATGCTGCCCGTCTTTAAACATTTCAAACGGTGCTTCTTCCGCCGTCACGTAAAGGCTGTCATTGTACGGTCTCCACAAAACATCCACGTCAAAACCGCGTACCTGCGGAATTTCGGGCACGGCATTGCGCTTCTCTTCGAGGTTGTATTTGTCCGCCGAACCTGTCGTATTTTTCGGTCGAAAGACCAAATCCTCGGAGTTAATCACGGCATCCAAATAGGTCAACGTTCCCTGTCCGAGCAGTCCTTTATTGCTCAAATCAATCGCGCCCCGGTAGTTACCGATGCCGCCGTAAGTCGGCAATCCCGCTGCCGCCGTTTCCGTCACAAAACCTAAAGATTGGTCTTCTTCGCGCACCACCAAAGTCTCTTTGATGTCGGGAAAAATTTCAAAGGAATTTAAACTGCCGTCGAATTTTACGTCAAGCGGCGTAAAGCGGTCGAGACTGTTAAAAGAAAAAGGTTTGAGTTCAAAAAAGAAAGAGTCGCGGTCGTACACGCCCCGCTGCGTCGTCGAGTCGTCGTAGAAAACGTAAGACGGCGCCTTAGTTTGAATGCTCGGAAAAATGGCAATTTCCTCGCGTCCGGACTTGTTTTCGGGCGCGTCGATGAGCAGCACGCCGCTCAAATGCTCAATGCGCGAACCGAGGGAAAGTGCCTCCACATTTCCTTTGTCATCGACAACTCCCGTCGGGACAAACAGGTCGAAATAACGCACGGAGTCGAGCGTGATGCTGAACTTTTCGTAGTCGAAATGAAAGTCTTTTCCGTCAAAAATCGAGTAGCCGGAATATATCGTGCCGTCGAAATCCATGTCCCGGTCTTCTTTCAAATAAACGGTGTTGCGGAAGGGCTTGGTCGCCGTTTTTTGTACGCGCGAAAACTCGACCGCATCGACGCCGTTGATTTCCAACTGACGCGTTTCGAGGTCAAAAGTACCGTTCGTTTCCCGCGTGTCGCTGATGATTTGCAGGGCGTCGTAGTCCGTTTTTTTGATACTCGAATTGGCGTAGTGAAAAACTTTATCCTTGATTTCGACAATTTGCTCGTCGGCGTCGTAGTTCACAAATCCTTTTGCCACCAAATCGTAGAGCAGCGACTGAATATTTTCCACGGAATAGCGCGAGTTGAGTTTTTTCGCCAGATAATCCGCATTCTGCACCCGCCCCTCGCGCTCGGCAACGGCGCGCATAATCGCAATCGGATTGGTCGAAGTAATGTTTTGAAAACGGCGGTATTCGCCTTCGTCAAAAAACTCCAACGACTCGAAAACCGCCGGCTCCGGACTCTTCTTAATCGACAGTGATTTTTCGCCGATAATGAGCGAGTCGCCCGCAATGCGATAGTTGATTTTATCGGAATTGATGTTGACCCGGTGCAGTGAAGAGAAGAAGGGATTGCGGTTACTGCCGCGCTTACCTCGGGTCAGTTTCAGTTCGTTGTCGGGGATTTCAAAACGCAGATTGACCGCCGGATGATACAGAGAGTCTTGTCCGAAATAGACGGTCGATTCCGTATTTTCCGACACAATTCGCTCTCCCCTCCGAATGGTAAACAGTTCCGAAAAGCCGCGATAGACTCGGTTATCTTCATCGTCGGCAATCGCCAATCGCGCCGGATTTTCCTTCGACCCGAAGCCGTAAACCGTCGTTCCTTCCAGGCGAAAACCGCCGCGATAACTGATGCCCTCGCCGATATTTTCGATGTCCAAAATGTCTGCATCGGAGATAAAACGCGGGTAAGAACCCTCCGTTGCTGCATTGGAAGTAACGACTTTATCTTCAAATGAACCGACGACGGGTTTCGCCCCGAAAAAGAGCGGGTAGGTCAGTTTAACGTTTTCCGCCTTGTAAATGCTGAATTTGGTTTCGACGGAAAAAGTGTCCAATTCCGCAAAAACATCTTCCAAACCGAAGCGTTCCCAGACCACTTTTCCGCCCTCGCCGCGCCAGATTCCTTCGGTCGGAAAATAGGTGCCTTTCGTATCATAAATGCGAATGGTATCGCCCTTGCGTATCGCCTCGATTTTGACTTTTTCGTAATTGATAATCGGCTCGCCGTCCTGCAGCACCATTTCGGGCTTGTCGGAAATACCGTACCACGACACGCCCTTGCCCGATTTACGCAGCGCACTTTCCTCAAAAAACGGCGCGGAAAAATTCATAAAATCGAGATAAGGTTTTTGCTTGCGGTCATCGGTACCGGTCAGCATTTCCTCCAAAATGTCGTGCCACTGTACAAAGCGTTCTTCTCCGTTTTCCGAGTTTTTGACGGTCAGCACCGCCCGCAGATAGGCCGCAAAATACGGATTGGCGGTCATGCGCTCATTCAGCATCAAATTTCCCGTCTCGATAATCCGCGCCTGCTCTTCCGGCAAAAAAGCACCGCGTCTGAATTTTTTCTCAAACTCATCGTACAAATCCTTCATCGGCTTGCTGCCGCTGCCGGTCAAAAACGGGTCGAGTTCGGACAAAAATTGCTTGGTATCTACGGAAAAAGAGTCGAGGCGTTGGGCTTTGGCGTGAAAGCAAAAACCGAGGATAAAAATCAGTGCGGGAAAGAGTTTCTTCATTGTTTGGGAAAAAGTTATGAAAGGTTGTGTAAGGGTTTTAAGGGTTGTATAAAGATTGTTAATCGTTGTAAATCGTTGGAATGGTTTGAGTGGTTGGAATGGTTTGAGTCGTTGGAATCGTTTGAGTCGTCAAGTCAAAGCAGTCCGTCCACCGTCCACCGTTTTGCCGTCCACCATCCTACCGTTCTACCGTCCTACCGTCCACCGTCCACCGTCCAAAACTCATACGCCGCCCGTGCCGGACTCAGTGCCGCCGAGCGCGAGCCTTCCGCCGCCACGTAATAGTCCGTGCCTTTGCTGTACGGAATGGTTGCGCCGTAGGTTTTATCGTCCGCGACCAAATCGTTGTGACCGCCGTCGTCGTACATTTCGAGGTGCTTAAACGGTGTTTTGGCGTCGGGACGGTAAAAAACGTGGACTTTATCGGCGTCCGTGACTTTGGCTTGAATGACCAAAGTCGAGTCGCTGAATTTTTCCGCCGTCGGTTTTTCGATAACCGGGGCGGCTTTTTCGAGCAGCGGGTGCGCTTTGAGATAAGTCGCGCGGGCATCCATAAGTTCGGTGATACCGACGATTTTCGAGCGACCGGCTTGTGCGGTTTGCGTATAATTTTTTTGGTATTCTTCGTAAGAATACAGTTTATTCGTGTCTTCTTTGACCGCCGCGTCGATGCGGGCGCGTATTTTTTCCGCTTCGACTTTGTACTGCCCTGCGGCAAAATTTTCGTCCAAAATGGTACGAATGTGTCCGATGTAAATCTTGCGGTAGAGGTCGTTTTCTAACAATTTGACGAGCAGCGGGCGTTCGGGATTGCGGCTTTTGTAATGAATGTACGGACTCATCGTCGCCATTTCTTCGTTGCTCAAACCCTTATCCTCGGCAAAGCGAAAACCGCCGAAGCTCAAATTCATATCCCACAAAATCGGCTCGAAAAGTCCGGTTTGCGGATTTTTGTAGAGGTAGTAATTGTGACACAAACGACCGGTGTAGCTGTCCAAATTGACCAACACATTATTGAAAGCCAACATCCACAAAACGCGGTCCACGTTGAGGTATTTGTGAATGTCTTCGGGTTTATCATTCAATATTTTTGTCAATTCAATCAAGGCTTTCCAACCTTCCTCGCCGCCTTCTTTCATCTCGTAATAATTCTTATAGCAAGCCGCGTTTTCGCCCAAATACTGCAAAGAAGCCTTATCGCTTTCGGGGCAATCGGGTATTTTTTCCATATTCCACAGCGGGTCGCATTTGATTAAAATGCCGTCATCGCCGCCGTAGTGTTCCGCCAAAAATTCCTCTTCTACGCTTTCCGTATTATTGTACAAACCCAAATAGGTGTCGTTGGCATACACTTTCACGTAATTTGCCCGTGGCGCGTCGGTATATTTGTTGGCGATTTGATAAGACATCACCTCCCGCAGATAACTCGGGTCACGGAAGACGTTCGACAGTTTGAGTTTGGAAATGCCGGGCGCAAATTCCTGATTGTCAATTTTAAAATCCGCTTTAATATTAAAAGGCAGCTTCGTTTCTTCGTATTTGCGCGTGTTGAAATAAGAGGAATTTCCCTTGTAGCGCACCCCGCAATCTTTGTACGTTTTTCCGTTAAAAACCACATCGGCTACCAAGCGGTCGCCGTCATCGTCTTCTTTGAGTTGGTTTAAAATCGCATCCCAATTATCGCTTTTAAATAAAATCCGCACTTCGTGAATTTTATCGACGGCGTAAAAATCCTGCGCGACCGCCGCCTGACCGAGGGCACAAAAAAGAAGAATGGTAAATATGTACTTCATGTAGTTTTTAGATTTAGCGAAAGTCCCGAAAAAAGGATAAACTTGCGTTTGAAAACGGGTACAAACATAAAATTTTTCCGCCGGAATGCCTACCTTTTCACGGATTGCCGCCGGAGTCGTTCCGGATAAAGACGACGACCTGTATCAAACGGTATAAACGGGGCGGGAAGTATTTAAGGAAAACATAAAGGTTGGGAGGTTAGGAGGTTTAGAGGTTGGGGAGTTTCGGCGCGAGGTTTTCGGTTCGCTTGCCTTGAGAGGTAAACGAGGATTTGTAATCCTCCGCTTTTCCCTTCCCAAATTTGTAATTTGCGTGGCTACTTGGAACGACTCGTGTTGTTCGAGCCAATTACAAATTTGCGGGGGCGTCCGTTCGGCAATTCAAATACCGATTTATCTCTTATGACAAGCAATATCCCAAAGCAAACTCCCCAACTTCACAACCCCTCAACCTCTCAACCCCTCAACCGTTTTCGGAAAAAATCTAAAAATTGTGCAATCCACTAAGCAAAAAACAGAAACCTTGACCAAGAAACTCCTCGTCATCGGCGGCCCTACCGCAGTCGGCAAAACGGCGGTTGCCGTGCGGCTCGCGCAGCACTTCGACTGTCCGATATTGTCGGCGGACTCCCGTCAATTTTACCGTGAAATGAATAAAGGCACCGCTAAGCCCGACGCCGCAGAAATGAACGCCGCCGAGCATCATTTTATCGACAATTTGAGCATTGCGGACAGTTATTCCGTGGGCGATTACGAGCGCGAAGCGATTGCGCTTTCGGAAGAAATCTTTGCCGAAAAAGACACCGCGATTTTAGTCGGCGGCACGGGTTTGTACCTGCGGGCGGTCTGTGAGGGTTTGGATGATTTTCCGAAAATACCGGATGAAATCAACGCGCAACTGGAAGCGGAACTGAAAGCCGACGGGCTGCAAAAATTGGTGAATGAACTGGAGGAAAAAGACTTTGAGTACCACAGTACGGTTGACCAAAAAAATCCGCACCGGGTGCTGCGGGCTTTGGCGGTGATACGAGCGACGGGCAAGCCTTTTTCCGCTTTTCGTACGCGCAAAATCACGCCGCGCCCCTTTACCTGCCTGCACATCGGACTGACCGCCGACCGCGAAGTACTGTACGAACGCATCAACCGACGGGTCGATAAAATGGTCGAAAACGGACTGATTGAAGAGGCGCGCAAGTTGTATCCGCAGCGGCATTTGAAAAGTCTGCAAACGGTGGGTTATCAAGAATTTTTTCAACATTTTGCGGGCGAAATTACGGAAGCGGAAGCCGTCGAATTGGTCAAACGCAACAGCCGTCGGTACGCGAAAAGACAAATGACTTGGTTTAGAAATCAGCAGCCCGCCGGCGGCAAAAGACACTTTTTTGCGGCGGATGATTTTGCGGGGATTTTACGATTTATTGCAAATTTCAAGGTGTC
>JAHDCG010000074.1:26763-29548 GCA_020629965.1 Saprospiraceae bacterium
CGGACGAGCGGTGCATTTAAGTTTTATCGCCGAATTAGGCAAACAGAAGTGTCTGACACCGGTATTTTGAGAATGTCCTCGGCAGCAGGTGTCTGACACGAATATTTATTGATTTCACGGTAATTCTAAAGGTTTGACTTTCAGTCTGATAGATGTGCCTGACACCTTTAAGCGTATTCCAAAGGTGTCTGACAACGATTTTATAAATCAGGATAAATTTTTTTGGTAGGAAAGATTGTCGGCAAAAAAACTCCCTCGATTTTCCCCCTCCCCGTCCAAACCGGCTTACCTTAGCGGCGACAAAAAACGCAAAATCCATGTTGTACTACCGCTTGATTCGGCCTTTTGCGCGAATTGCTATCCGTACATTTTACAAAAAAATCTATCTGACCGGTCGAGAAAACATCCCGACCGACAAACCCGTCATCTTTGCTCTCAACCATCCTACCGCCTTCGTCGAACCGTGCATTTTGGCGACTACCCTCGACACCGAATTACACTTTTTAGTACGCGGTGATTTCTTTCGTAAATCACTGCATAACAACCTTTTACGCGGCTTCGGCTGTCTGCCCGTGTTTAGAATGAAGGACGGCGGCTACGAAAATATCAAAAATAATTTCGAGACTTTTCAGGTTACATACCAAACACTCGGGCGCGGCGAACCCATCGTCATTCTCGCCGAAGGCACGACCGTGCACGAGAAAAGATTGCGCCCGCTGAAGAAGGGAACGGCGCGTCTCGCCTTCGGTACAACGGAAACGCAGGGCGCGGAAATCGACGTGCATATCGTACCCGTCGGCGTCAATTATACCTACGCCGATCAATTTCGCAGCGAGGTGATGATTGACATGGGAAAACCGATTCGCGCCCGTGATTTTTGGGCGACTTATCAAGAAAATAACGCAAAAGGAATTAAGGAATTAACGGATGAGTTGCGCAGTCGTTTGGAAGAAAGAATCGTGATTATCGAGGAAGAAACTGACGAAGATTTTGTTGAAAAACAACTCGTCCTCTCGCGCAACGGTAAGCCGCAACCGGTGCTGCCCGTGCTGTCGAAAAAGGGCAGCCGACTGAAAGCGGAAAAGCGGATTTCGGAAGCAATAAATAAGATGCCGGCGGCAGAAAAAGCGGAAAGAAAAGCGGCGACAAATGCTTATTTTTTTCAACTCAAAAAACTGAATATCAGCGACTTAGGATTAGTCAATGTCGGGGATTTCGGTTTGGGTGCTTACCTGCATTTACTCTTTGGTCTTATTCCCTTCTGCATCGGTTATCTCGTAAATTTTCCGCCCGCATTTTTAACGGGCTACATCGGGAGAGAGAAGATAAAAGACATTGAATTTCGTGCGCCGGTGATGATTACGGTCAGTATCGCAGCCTTTTTATTGTGGTATCTTTTTCTGTTTTTGCTTGCGCCTTTTGTCGGCGGCCCGTCGTTGGTTATTAAGGTCATCATTCTGCTTTTATCGCCGCCGTTGGGTTATTTTGCTTTGCTGTATCGAGAATATTTTTTGCGATTCAGAGCAGCGAAAAAGGCGGGTAAAACGGACGCAGCGGTAAGGGAAGAGTTATTGCAAAAGAGAAGGAAAATTTTGGTCTGACCGTACCGTCGATTTTAATCGAACTGCTAAAAGAAATCGGTTAGTGCAACGGTTTATTAAATTTTGATAGTTTTCTTTTTGAACCTGATTATTAGGATTCTTATGATTGGTTATGATATGGATTTTACTTCGTAAAATCTTCCCAATTCTTAATCAACATAACTGTCAGAAACTAACAAATCATTGTATTAGCCTCTCGACTAAAGTCGATGCTACTGTGCGGGAGCAACGGACAAAGCCTCCAAAACCGACTCCAATTCCTTACGCAAACCCGATAAATTTTGCTCCGAAAACGGCACCAAAGGCAGACGCACTTCCCGGGTACACAGTCCCTGCATTTCCATCGCTGCCTTCACTCCCGCCGGATTATTTTCCAAATACAACCAATAATGCATATTCAACATCGCCAAATGCAAGCGACCCGCCTCCGCAAAATCGCCGGCGGCGGCAGCGTGTATCATGTCCGCAAACGGTTCGGGGAGAGCATTACTAATGACGGAAATACAGCCGTTCGCACCGCAACTCATCAGCGGTACCGCCGTCGGGTCATCGCCCGAGAGGACGAGAAAATCGGCGGGTCGGTCTTTCAAAATCTTCGCGCCCTGCACCACATCGCCCGTCGCTTCTTTGACGGCGATAAACTTTTCGCTCGCATTCGCCAAACGCAAAATCGTCTCCGGCAGCACGTTGGAAGCCGTGCGCCCCGGCACATTATAAATGACAATCGGCAGCGGACTGCGCTCGGCAATCTTCATGTAATGTTGAAAAATGCCTTCCTGCGTAGGCTTCGTGTAGGCGGGACTGCTGCTCATAATCGCCGCAAAACCGGAGAGGTCGTATTCTTCAAAACGCTGCAAAACCAAAGCCGTCGAGTTGTCACCAAACAAACCCGCAACGACCGGGACTCTGCCCGCAACGGTGCGCAAAGTGTGCGCAAAAACAGCGCGACATTCCTCGCCAGTCTGCGTGACCGGCTCGCCCGTAGTGCCGAGAGACACCAGGAAATCTATGCCCGAAGCAATCTGCTTTTCGATAATACCGGTAAGCGCATCGAAGTCGATTTTTCCGTCACGAAAGGGTGTGACTAAAGCGGTGCCGGCTCCTTTGATTTGATGTGTATTTCTCATGTATGACGGTTGACGGTTGACGGTTGACGGTTGACGGTTGACGGTTGACGGTTGACG
>JAHDCG010000075.1 GCA_020629965.1 Saprospiraceae bacterium
TAGGGTTTAGAATGTCGGGAATTTTACAGGGAAATTACTTGTGTTTCTGTTCGTCTTCAGCCCCCTCCGCCCCCGAATCGGGGGAACCCTACCGGGAGCGACTTGTGCCCCGGCAGCGCTGAACTTTAGTGGTAATCGACCCTGCCCGTATCGGTGGAACTCTTTTCGCTCTCATGTTTAAGGTAACCTTTAGCATTTGTCTCCTATTCCGAAAGAAATTCAGCATAAGCAACACTCAAACAAAAAGCGAAAACCGTCCACCAACTACCAACCATCAACCATCAACCACTCTGTAGCCGTTCAAAAAACTCACTACATCCATCCGCTTTTTGCCTTGCAACTGCAAATCTTCCGCATATACCCACCCGTCGCGGGCTGCGAAGCGCAGGAATTTTTTGCCGTCCGTCACCATTTCACCCGGCGCGAAGCCGTGTTCTGCGATTTCGGTTTGGACCTTGTACAGTTTCATTTTTTTCTCCTCAAAGGTCGTCCAAGCCACGGGGTAGGGGTTCAGTCCTCTGACGAAATTACGGATATTTTCAGCGTAATCGTCGAAATTAATTTCCGTGTTTTCCGTCGTCAGTTTCGGGGCTTTGCAGACGAGACTTTCGTTTTGCGGCGTCATTTCGATGTCACCTTTTTCAAATAATTGCACCGTTTTTAAAACCACCTCCGCGCCGAGTTGCATCAGACGATTATAGACTTCGCCCGTTGTTTCTTCCGCCCCGATTTGAATTTTTTCTTGTAAAATCAAATCCCCCGTGTCGATTTCGTGTTTGAGTTTAAAACTCGTCACGCCCGTCTCCGTCTCACCTTTTATCACCGCCCAATGTATCGGCGCCGCCCCGCGATATTTCGGCAGCAGCGAACCGTGCAAATTGAAAGTACCCAACGGCGGCATATCCCACACCGCGACCGGCAGCATCCGAAAGGCGACGACCACCTGCAAATCCGCTTTCAGTACCCGCAGTTCCTCCAAAAATTCCGGAGCCTTCAAATTTTTCGGCTGCAGAATATTCAATCCTTTCTCGACGGCGTACTTTTTCACCGCCGACTGAATAACCTGCTTACCGCCGCGCCCGCCGAGCTTATCGGTAGCCGTAATGACACCGACGACTTCATAGCCGTTTTCAAGCAAAATGTCTAAAGCAGGGACGGCAAATTCGGGCGTTCCCATGAATATAATGCGCATAGATAAAGGTTTTAAAGGTTGTAAAAGGGTTGTAAAGGTTGGGCTAATGCTTTTGTTTGTTTGTTTGTTTGTTTGTTTGTTTGAGTTGTTGGAATTGTCAGAGTCGTTTTTAAATCAAGACACGCATCTTAATTTAAAAACGGCTGCCACGGTCAACCGGCAACTGACAACCGACAACAAAAAAACGTGTTCGAATCAAAAAACGGTTTTTAAATTCAAAATCAAATCTAAATCAAAAACACGGCTGCCACCATCAACCATCAACCACCAACCATCAACTGTAACAAAAAACGATTGCCCCGCAGGGAGCAATCGTTTTTTGTTACAAGGCGTTAGTGCCGACATTATTCAAATCCTCGAAGGCTTGTTTCAGGCGTTCGCGGAAAGAAACTTCGGCGAGGCGCAGCCAGTTGCGCGGGTCGTAGTTCTTTTTGTTCGGTTTATCGTCGCCGTCCGGATTACCGATTTGCGTTTTGAGGTAGTCGCGTTTTTCGTCGTGAAAATTGCGGACACCGCTCCAAAAAGCCCATTGCATATCCGTGTCGATGTTCATTTTAATCGCACCGTAGTCGATAGCCTCGCGGATTTCTTCGCGGCTCGAACCCGATCCGCCGTGAAAAACAAAGTTAATCGGGCGGTCGCTGTCGAGGTTGTGCTTTTCTTTGACAAAATCCTGTGAGTTTTTCAAAATCACGGGACGCAGCTCCACATTACCCGGCTTATAGACACCGTGTACGTTACCGAACGCGGCGGCGACGGTAAACTTATCGCTGATTTTGCTGAGTTGCTCGTAGCTGTAATTGACCTCTTCAGGCTGAGTATAAAGGCGGGAGCTGTCCACGTCCGTGTTGTCCACACCGTCCTCTTCGCCGCCGGTCACGCCGAGTTCGATTTCGAGCGTCATGCCCATTTTGTCCATGCGCTTGAGGTATTGCGAGCAGATTTCGATGTTTTCCTCCAAAGGTTCTTCCGAGAGGTCGATCATGTGCGAGCTGTATAAAGGATAGCCCGTTTGCTCGTAAAATTTCTCGCCCGCGTCCAGCAGCCCGTCAATCCACGGCAGCAACTTTTTTGCGCAGTGGTCGGTGTGCAGGATGACCGTCACGCCGTAAGCCTTCGCCATCGTGTGTACATGCTGTGCGCCCGCCACGCCGCCGAGGATGGCGGCTTGTTGGTTCTCGTTGCCCAAGCCTTTGCCCGCATTAAAAACCGCGCCGCCGTTGGAAAACTGAATAATGACGGGGCTGTTGAGGTCGCGCGCCGTTTCGAGGACGGCGTTGATGCTGTTGGTACCGATGACATTGACCGCCGGCAGGGCGAAGTTATTGTCATTTGCGTATTTAAAAAGCTCGGTGACTTCATCGCCGTGCAGTACTCCGGTGCGAAAACGCGTTTTTTGTTGTGCCATAAAACTCGGAAGATTTTATTTTAAGTTAATGAGGGTGCTCCCTTTCTTCAGACCGCAAATGTAGATAAAATTTTAAAAACGCACGTCGGGAATTTCCGTTCCTGACGTTTTTACGGTTTTTCTGTAAATACATCACAATTTTACTGAATTTACGCGGTGAGGAATTATTTTTTATTTTTTTTGATAATATTATCAAAGCTGTATTTCATACTGTTTTTTCAATAAAATGAGTTTTGATAGGTTTGTATATGTGTTTACGGGGTTTAAACGACAAATATTGTTTTAAATCATTCAAATTTAAAGCGGCAATTCATACTTTTCTGCAATTTCTTAAATATCAGATAGCATATATTTAATCGGCAGACTTGTTAATTTCAAACCAATAGACTACCTTTGTACTCGAACAGCACAGGAAGATACTTTTTGTGACATGACAACCTCATAATTACAAAACCTAAGATTTAACAGTCGGGTGATTTACGGGGAGCGTGATATTTATATCGCGTTCCCTCTTTTTTTGTCCGGTTGCTTCCTTTCAGCGAAGTTTTTGGTGCTTTCATCTAAGACTTGCGCTGCCTTTCCGCTCTTCTTGTATCTTTCCGCAGTAATTGTATCGAGATTTTTGTTGAATCGTTGAGGTGTTGAATCGTTGAGTACCCCGCGCAAAAAAAACGATTTTCAACTTGAGTACGCCATGCAAAAAAAAACGGCTTTGAAGTTTTACGCGCTCAATGATTCAACATTTCAACAAATTTTCACACAAGACATCCGTGCCATCCAAATTTTATCGCTATGTTTTTAACCGCAAAAGTATTAGTAGAAAATTTCCGTCAAGCCTACCACGCCGTAGTTTCCAATAAACTGCGCAGTTTTTTGACTTTGCTCGGCATTTCCGTCGGTATTTTTTGCATAGTCGGAGTGCAGGCGGCGGTCGATTCGCTTGAAGGGGAGGTGCGCGGCAGTTTTGATAAATTAGGCAACGATGTGCTGTATGTGCAAATTTTTCCGTGGGCGGAAGACCCCGGGCAAAACTATTGGAAGTACATGCAGCGTCCCGTGCCTTCGCTCGCCAATTATGAATTTGTCAAGGAAAATGTGCAATCCGCAGAAATGGCGGCACTCGAAATCAGTCTCGGCAGCAAGACCATCAAATATCGTAATAATAACGTGGAGCGTGTCCGCGTCAATGCCGTCACGGAAGATTACGCGGAGTTATTCGCCCTTGAATTTGCCAAAGGACGCTGGTACAATCCCTCGGAATATGCACGCGGTGCCAATAAAATCATTATCGGGCACGGCGTTGCCGAGGCACTTTTCGGCGCGATAGAACCCGTCGGGCGCAAGGTGAAATTCATGGGCATTACCGCAGAAATTATCGGTGTCATCGAGGAAGAGGGGGAGTCTTTGGTACAAATCAGCAACTTTGACGAGAGCGTCATCGTCTCTTACGAAACCGCGAAAAAAATCGCCAACGTCAAGTCCCGTAACGGTTTCGGGACGGTCTTGGCGGTCAAAGCCAAAGACGGCATCGCTACCGCGCAACTCAAAGACGAACTGACGGGCGCACTGCGTCTCAGTCGCAAATTACGTCCGCGTGAAGAAAATAATTTCGCCGTCAATTCTATTTCCGTCATTGCTTCCGCCCTCGACAGTTTTTTCGGCAGTATGAATATTGCTTCTTATATCATCGGCGGTTTCGCCATTTTTGTCGGTATGTTCAGCGTGGCGAATATTATGTTTGTCAGCGTCAAGGAGCGCACCAATATTATCGGCATCAAAAAAGCCTTAGGGGCCAAAAAATCCGTCATTTTGACCGAATTTCTCATCGAAGCCGTTTTGCTTTGTATTTTGGGCGGATTGGTGGGTTTGGTTTTGGTATTTATTACTTTGCAAATATTAAGTAATTCCATGCCTTACGCCGTTTCGCTCGCGCCTTCCAACATTATTTTCGGTATCGGTTTGTCAATAGTTATCGGCATTATTGCGGGTATTATTCCGGCTTGGCAAGCGGCGTCGATGGACCCGGTGGATGCGATACGGGCATAAAATTTTTAATAAATTATTAAAAATAAATCGGGAAATATTTCATATTGGCATTTTTTATTTATAAATTTGAACCTTAATTGAAACACATTTCTACATTCAAGACATTTGCATTTTATTATTTGTCGTATTGTCAATATTTGATTACAATCGTTTAAAAATATTTTATCAGGTTTTTAAATGCTGTATTTGCTTTCCAAAACTAACGTTTACACATCTCTATAACATAAGCGGACAAAAATTGAAACTTCGAATTTGAGTTTCACATCTGCTCTCCGCCTTTTTTCTCTCAGTCAGGAAAACATAAAGCGGTAAATTTTACGTGCGTAAAATTTATCTCAATGCACTATGCTTTTTATTCAATGTTTGACACACATTGAGGGTAATTTCTATGCTCTTGTGAAAAATAACAATGTTTTTCCAATTCCGGACTTTAACCATTTTAATCATCCGTTCTTTAAACTATTTATGAAAATGAAAAAACTCTTACTGAATTATTTAGGACTCGCAGCTTTTTTGCTGTGTTCTCTAAATCTCCTGCAAGCCCAGGGTTACACCGTTGACGACAGCGCGACCGGCTCTTCTTTCATTGATATTTCGGCTACGGGCACGGCTCTCGGCTTAGCCGACGACGGCGAAGCCAATATCGACCTGCCGTTCGATTTTGAATATTTCGGCGTCGCTTATACTGCTCCCGTGCCTCTGCGCGTCGGTAATAACGGCGGTATCCGCTTTGACAATACGACCGGAGACCTGTTTGCCTCCAATACTACTCTTCCGACTACCGCAGGAGGAATTACCGCCGGTATATTCCCTTTTTGGGACGACCTCGACTCCGAAAACGGCGATGTCTATTGGGAAGTGCAGGGAACTGCTCCTAACCGTCAACTCATCGTGCAGTGGCACGAGCGTCCGCATTTCAACGGGGCCTCGGCAGTTGATTTCGGTACTTTTCAAGTCGTTTTTACCGAAACTTCTAACGTAATTACTTTTAATTATGAAGACACCGATTTTGACGGAACGACTTGGGATTTCGGTCTCAGCGCGACCGTCGGTCTGCAAATCAGTCAGTCCGTAGCTCTCCAATATTCCTTCAATGAGGCTGTCTTAGAAAACATTTTTTCCATCGTTTTCACGCCGAGTGCCGCACCTCTCAACGACGCTTGTGAAGACGCAACAGAATTGGTCAACGGTGCCGATAACCAAATCGGCAATACCTCCGCTGCTACTACCGCCACCAATCCGCCCGCCGGTACTTGCGGCGATGCCGATAACGATGCGACCTCGCAGGGTGTTTATTACACTTTCACCGGCAACGGCTTGACGGCAACCGTCAGCACCGATAACCCCGGCACTGATTTCGACACCGAAATAACCGTATTCACGGGCAGTTGCGATGCTTTGGTTTGTGCCGACGGCAATAACGACAGCGGTACGGGCACCGGCTCTTCCGTAGAAATCGAGACAGTGGGCGGCACGGAATATTTCGTTTTTGTGGACGGAAACGGCGCCGCGACCGGCAATTTTGAATTATCTTTTGCCTTTGCTGCTCCCGACAACGATGCTTGCGAAGATGCAATCGTCTTGACCGACGGCAACTCCGATACGCAAAATACCGATACAGCCACCAATGACGGTGTGCCGGTAACTGCTTGTACTACGAATAACGGTACCGGAACATTAGACAACGGCGGACAGGGCGTTTGGTACACTTTTGTCGGTACGGGCGGCGAGGCCACCGTATCTACGGATAATCCCGGTACTGATTTCGATACGGAAATAACCGTATTTACCGGCACCTGCGATAATCTCATTTGCTTTGACGGAGATGATGACGCAGGCGATAATCTCGGTACTAACGGAGGTGCCGGCGGCGGCGGCAGTGCGTCTTCGGCTTTAACCTTCATCACGACTGCCGGTACGACTTATTATATTTACACCGACGGTCACTTTGGCAACACGGGTAATGTAGAAACTTCTCTGACTTTAGGAGACGCGCCCGATTGTACACTCGTCAGCATTACTGCAGGCACACCGTCTGCTTGTGATGTCGGTACTTATTCTGTGGACGTAATCGTAGAGGTAACGAACGCACCGACTACGGGCGACCTTGTGGTTAACGGTCAGACTTTTCCTGTATCTGTTTCTCCGCAAACGGTGACGCTTGTCGGTCTAAGCGGTGACGCCCAACCCGTAGATATTACCGCTTCATTCAGTGCTGACGGGGCGTGTATATTCACGGAAACAGAGGTTTTTACCGCACCTGATTGCAGTCCCGATAACGACGAGTGCGACGATGCCGTCACTTTAACGGACGGCGACACGGTAGCCGGCACTTCAATCAACGGTTCTTTCAATGCCGCTACGGATACAGATTGCGGTCTTGCTCCTGCAGACGGTGATGAAACTGTATGGTACACCTTCGTCGGTAACGGCGAAGATGCGACTATCGATATTCCGACGGGTGACTTCGATACCCAAATTCAGGTTTATTCCGGAACTTGTGCTGCGCTGACTTGTGTAACATCTAACGACGACGGCGGAACCGGTACACTTTCACAAGCAACATTTGCCACTACCGACGGCACACAGTACTATGTTTTGGTACAAGGTTTCAGCGGTCAAAGCGGTACTTTCGAAATTTCTTTAACACTCCCTGCTCCGACTGCTTGTGCGATTGCGAGCGTAACGGCGGGTACACCTTCCGTTTGCGCTGCCGACGGCACTTTCAGCGTTGATGTGACAGTTGAATTTACCGACGCACCGACCACGGGCGACATTGTAGTTAACGGTCAGACTTTTGCCGTAACTACGTCTCCTCAAACGGTCACTTTAGTTGGCTTAAACGGCGACGGAAATGACGTGGATATCGACGTTACTTTCAGTGAAGATGTTACATGTGCATTCAGCCAAGCGGCAGCTTTTACCGCTCCTCTTTGCGCTCCCGACAACGACGAGTGCGACAACGCCGTTGTTTTAACGGACGGAGACACGGTAGCCGGTACTTCGATTAACGGTTCTTTTAATGCCGCTACGGATACAGACTGCGGTCTTTCTCCCGCAGATGGTGACGAAACTGTTTGGTACACTTTTGCCGGTAACGGTGAAGAAGCCGTTGTCGATATTCCGACGGGCAGCTTTGATACGCAAATACAGGTTTATTCGGGCACCTGCGCTGCGCTGACCTGCGTAGATAGTGACGATGACGGCGGAACGGGTACACTTTCGCAATCGACCTTCACCACAGTCGCCGGTACGCAGTACTATGTGTTGGTGCAAGGTTTCAGCGGTCAAAGCGGTACCTTCGAAATTTCTTTGACCCTGCCGGCAGCACCCGCAGCACCGATTTGCGTCACGATGCCTTTTATCGTAGAATTGGACTCCATAGGTAACGCTCCCGCAGTAGTCGGCGGCGACATCGACGGTGGCAGCACCACAAGTGACGGCGGCGACGGCGTAACTTTGACGACTGATTCTGATATTTTTGACTGCGACGACCTCGGCGAGGTTATTTTGAACGTAACCGTAACCGATGATACTACCGGAGAAACTACCGATTGCACCGTCACCGTTTCCGTAGAAGATAACATTGCACCTGTCGCAAACTGCGTAGATGCTACCGTACAATTAGACGAAGACGGCAACGGAACCGTATTACCCGAAAATATCAACAACGGCAGCACGGACAACTGTACCGCAGCCGAAGATTTGATTTTCGATTTGACGGGATTGAGTGAATTTACCTGCGGCACGGCATCGACCGGCACGGTAACTTTGAATATTACCGATGCAAGCGGAAACACATCTTCTTGTACCGTAAATGCAACGGCGATGAATTTGCCGCCGAATATTCAGTGCCGTCAACCGACAAGTACGACGACAACTCCCGGTTTGTGTATCGCTCAAGACATCGAGGTTTTACCCCCTTTCATCCTCGGCGATGCCTGTGGTATCGAAAACAACGATGTGACGATTACGCGCACACCCGCAGGAAATGACTTTGATCTCGGCACGACCGTATTAAATTGGTCGGTGGCGGACAGCGACGGCAACACCGCGACCTGTCAATCTTTGGTGATTATTTCGCCTGACATCGCGCCGACTATGTTGACCGAGTCCGAAATCGTAGCCTACACTTCTCCCAACGGCTGCTTTGCCCAAGTCACCGTGACCGCCGAGGTCGATGACGAATGCGGCGGTTCTACCGTTTCGGGTGTCGGCACGTTCAATTTACCGTTCGGTATTCACAACCAAACGGTGACCCTGACCGACGTCAACGGCAACCAAACCATTGAAGAGGTAACTATTTATGTACACGACATTACCGAGCCGGAGTTCATGAACTGCCCGACCGATACCGTGACTTTGGAAGCCGGTCCGACGGGTACGGCATTTTATAACTTGCCGACTCCGAATGCCACCGACAACTGCGGGTTGCCGACGGTGACGAGTGATTTATCGGAAGGCGGATTGCCCCCGGGCATGAATACCGTAACCTTCACCGCTGCGGATGATTACGGCACGACGACCGACTGCGTGGTCACGGTCGAGGTGATCGGCAACGGAATTGCGATGCGCCCCCTCGATGACATCGAATCTTCTTTGGCGGAAAATGAAGACACGCAAATCGTGACCTGGAATGCGCTGAATGCGGCGACGAGTTGTGAAATTTGTTTGGAAAAAGACCTCCCCGGTTTCCGCTACGTCGGCACTTGGTGGGGGCACCAGTATTTCCTTGCCGACGAAACGACGCTGACCCGCGATGCGGCGAAAATTGCGGCGGAAGGCTACGACGCACATTTGGCAGTCATTAACGATGCCGCCGAAAACGCGTATCTGACCGAAGCTCTCGGCGACGAAGTGCGCTCGGCTTGGATTGGCTTGCAGCCGCAACTCATCGACGGTACTTATCAGTTTGCTTGGGATAACGGCGACGCACTCGATTTCAATGTCTTGGATTACGATGCGATTACCGCCGAAACCCGCGTCATTTTGACCGAAGACGGCACTTGGGAAGATGCGACCGACACGGAAAAAAAATCCTTCCTCATCGAGCGTCCCTGCGTCGATTTCACGCAAACCGCACCTTTATATACACCCGCAGCCGATACCGAGCCGGTACTTCTGCGCAGCGGCGACACTTGGGCGGAAGGCGAGTATGAAGTGACCTACGAACTGACCGATATGTGCGGTAACGTCAGCGTTTCGACTTTCGATGTGAGTGTGCTGCCCGAGGCGGCGGACTACTGCACCACGGCGGGTACGGATAACGGTGTTTACATCGAGGAGGTAGTATTCCACGATCTGCACAACAGCAGCGCGGCTAATGCCGGGTATGCGGACTTTACGGAGGAAAATACGACCATGAACATCGGTGACGGTGTGATTTTGGTCAACCTGACCGCCGGCGGAAACGCAGCCGAAAATATGCTGTACTGGAATCTTTACCTCGACCGCAACAACGACGGCGACTTCTTCGATGCGGAGGAAATGATTTTTGCGACCGCAGCGACCGGCAACGTACAGGCAAATGTCACTTTACCCGTCGAGGCAATCGACAATGCGCGTCTGCGCGTCATGGTTTCGCGCTACGCTTTTGCGGCACCCTGCGGCGACACCTACGCGGGAGAAATCGAGGACTACAACATCACCTTGACGGTGCCGGATGACTTGGAAATCGGTAAAGCGCCGATTTTCGGAGACACCCCGCCGTTGGCTCCGCTGTACCCGAATCCCGCAAACGGCGATATTAACATCACCGTTACGGAGTTTGTCGGTCAGGATGTCACCGTGGTCATTCACGACAACTACGGCAGAACAGCCTTGATGCAGCGATTGGGTGAAATTTCGGAGTCTGTACAAACAGTGGATGTGCGCAACTTGACGCCCGGCATTTATCACGTTACCGTGATGACCGAGCGCGAGCAGGCACAGACGCAGCGTTTGATGATTGCGAGATAGCGAAAAATGTTGCATCGTTGAGTTGTTGAGGTGTTGAATTGATTGCAACCCTCACAAAAGTATGCGGCTGACACGATATTCGCTCTCAACAATTAAACGACTCAACGACTAAACATCAAAAAAGGCACCCGTTTTTCTTAACCGAAAGGCGGGTGCTTTTTTTTGTAAATGTCCTGTTAATTTTCCCTTTTCAAAAATATCCGATAATCCTTATATTTTAGCTGCGTAAAAAATTACCTTTGCGGCTGAATTACACAAAACGAAGAAAAATTTTAGATAGACTTCCGACGGAAGAAAAGCGGAACAAGTCACGCGAGAAGTCTAAAATCTAAAATCTAACATCTAAAGTCTTAAAAAATGGGTTGGTTTAAACGTTTAAAAGACGGCATACAGACGGCAACGCAGCACAAAAAGGAAGCACCGGACGGGCTGTGGTACAAGTGTAAACACTGCGGAGAGACGAGCACGATGAAAGAAATGCGGGAGAATTATCTCAAATGCCCGAAGTGTAACTACCACACGCGCATCGGCTCGCACGATTACTTCGATTTGATTTTCGACGGAAAATATACCGAGTTGTTTTTGGAATTGAAATCGAAAGATTTTTTAAATTTTAAAGATCTCAAAACTTACGAAGACCGTCTGAAAAGCGCGAATAAAAAAACCGATTTGCCCGATGCCATCAGTGTAGCGCACGGCAAGGTACGCAAGCGTCCGGTGGTGATTGCGGCGATGGACTTCAGTTATATCGGCGGCTCGATGGGTTCGGTGGTAGGGGAGAAGATTGCCCGCGCTATCGACTTTGCGGAAGAAAACCGGATGCCGCTGTTACTCATTTCCAAGTCCGGCGGCGCACGCATGATGGAGTCTGCTTTTTCTTTAATGCAAATGGCGAAGACCTCCGCGCGACTGGCACGCATGGCGAAAGCAGGTGTGCCGTATTTCAGCATGATGACCGACCCGACGACGGGCGGCGTGACGGCTTCTTTTGCGATGTTGGGCGATTTGAATTTTGCCGAGCCGGAAGCCCTCATCGGTTTTGCCGGACCGCGGGTGATTAAAGAGACGATTAAGAAGGATTTGCCCGAAGGATTTCAGACTTCCGAGTTTTTGCTGGAGCACGGATTTTTGGATTTTATCGTGGACAGAGCCGATATTAAGGAGAAAATCGGCGATATATTGTTATTGTTTAGCAATGCGGAGGCGAATGCTTAAACACTTTGCTCAATAAAAAAAAGGCTGTTGCGTGTAAAATGTGACAGCCTTTTTTTATGATTGCTTTTTTATGTTACCAACAACATTTACCCTAAATCCAATAATAAAGAAAAAAAATGTGCGATTTTGTTTGTTATTTCCGGATTTTGTTTACTTTTGATTATAAATTGACCGCAAAACAACCGAAAACTGCTCTTAAAGTTCATCCCAATCAGACATTTTATTAAGCTAACTGTTTCATTTTTATAAGACTTATGTATTTTTTTTTATAAAATGTAACAGCGACACTTCGGTATTTTTTGCTTAGTCCTTTTAAGCTCTTTTTGATCTCACGGAAAACCAAATGACACTTTTTCTAATTTTCCTGAGATAACAAGTTTGGTTTTTACAAGACAGACAATTTTGCTTTGCGCAGTATTGTCCCTCTTGTGTATTGTATTTTTTCAGTTATTCAATGAAAGCCCTCCTTCATTGTCCCGGTATTTCTGTGCCGGTTCCTAAAAAATCACGCCGGCTGCGTATTGACAACACGCACTACGGTATTTAATAACTCTTTTTAAAACTTTTTAAAATGAACAAACTCTTACGATTTCAGATACATCGAGCGTACCTTTTACGGTCTCCGATGTTTTTCATTCTCGGCATTCTGCTGTGGGCAGGAACCGCTTTCGGACAAACCGTTACGGAAAACTTTAACTTTACGGGTGCGCCGCAAACCTTTACCGTACCCGCCGGAGTTTTTTCGGTGGATATTTTAGTGCAAGGGGCACAGGGCGGCAGCGGGATGTTTAACAGCGCAAGTACCGATGGAGCATTAGGTGGAGAAGCAACGGGTACTTTGGCAGTTACACCAGGCGATATTTTAAATATTTACGTTGGTGGTATGGGGCAAAACGATGTAAGCTCGAATACACCTGCCGGCGGCGGTTATAACGGAGGAGGAAATGCTTCGTTTTTTAATTCTGGAACGCGAGGCGGCGGTGGCGGAGCTACCGATGTCAGAATTAACGGGAATACTCTCAACAATCGGATAATTGTAGGCGGCGGCGGCGGCGGAACTTCCGGCCTTCAACGTGAGGGAGGTGCAGGCGGCGGATTGATAGGTCAAAGCAGTGTAAGCATTGGTGCGCTCGGTGGCGGCGGGACTCAAACTATGGGAGGAATTACGGGTAATAGTTTTGCTTGTGAAAACGGAAGTTTTGGTATAGGAGGCAGCACTATTTTTAACGGTGGTTGTTCCGGTGGCGGTGGCGGTTGGTACGGCGGTGCATCAGGTGACGGTGGCGGCGGCGGCTCCGGGTACATCGGTGGCGTAACAGACGGTACCTTTCAGACCGGGGTACGCAGCGGCAACGGTTTTGCTTCGATTACTTATTGTACTCCGATTTGTATGGCTGTAGCTACCGATATCCTCGTCGTTCTCAGCGCGGATGTAAGTAACGGTACGGGCAGTATAACAGCAGCCGATGTGGATGACGGTAGTACAGGCTGTACCGCTGCGGGAATAACTTTGTCGATAGACCAAACAGATTTTACCTGCGACGATACCGGTTCGATGAATACCGTTACATTAACGGTAACGGATAACGGCGATAATTCATTTAGTACATGCACCGCTAATGTCGTTGTACAGGACATCACCCCACCCGTGCCCGTCTGCACCACAATCGCCGACGGCAACGTACCGGACATCATCTTAGACGCTAACGGTTTGGCTTCCTTGATGCTCGCCGAAGTACTGGTCAGTGCCACCGATAACTGCGCCGTCGCACCCGGCGGTCAAGTAACCGGCTCGGCCTTCGTCTGTGCCGACATCGGTGCGCAAACTGTTACCGTCACAGTTTTCGATGTCAACGGACTCGGAGGGAATTGTACGGCGGATATTAACGTAGTCGATAATATCGACCCCGTCGCCGTCTGTCAAGACATCACCGTAGAATTAGACGCAACGGGCAACGTGAGTATTATCCCCGCCGACATCGACAACGGCAGCTCGGATGTATGCGGGTTTACTTTGTCTTTGGATATAACGGATTTTGACTGTGATGATGTAAATAATCCCGTGACGGTCATTTTGACCGCTACCGACCCGTCTAATAATACGGACGATTGTACTGCTACCGTGACCATTGAAGATAACGAAGCACCGACCATTACTTGTGCGAATGTAGTTGCAGATGCCGATGCTAACTGTCTTTACACAGGCGGCAGCGGTTTGGTTACTGTGGGTGATAATTGCGCACCTGTTGCAGTCTCAGGTGTCCGTACTGCTCCTGACGGTACTACTTTCGCCTTTTCAGTTATAGCTTTGCAGGACGGAAGTTTTACTTACACCGCCGGCGGCGGTTTAGGTGTTACTACTTTCGATTTAACCGTAACGGATGCAGCCGGCAATACGGCTAACTGTACACAAACCATTACCGTTTCCGATGTAACCGCACCGACTCCCCTCTGCCAAGACATCACCGTACAACTCGGTGCCGACGACAATATGAACGGCGACGACGATGATGACGACGATGCAACCGTAAGCATTGACCCTGCCGCTATCGATAACGGCAGTACCGATAATTGCACTGCCAATGCGGACTTGACCTTCACGGCTGATATTACCGATTTTGATTGCAGTAATTTAGGTGCAAATGCGGTACAAGTTACCGTAACCGACGAAGCCGGTAATTCGGAGACTTGTGATGTTACCGTCACCGTAGAAGACGATGTGGCTCCGATTCTGAGTAACTGCGTAGGACTTACAGTCGATGCGGACGAAAATTGCCAGTTTACGCCGGTACTTTTTGTGCCGACTGCCTTCACGTTTGATGTAGAAGACAATTGTAACAACAATACTTTAAGTATTGTGCTGACTGATATGGATGGTACTTTAATTTTCTCAGGCACTGCTTTTCCTATTCCAAACGGTAGTTATGAATTTTCTTTTAACGGCGTCAGTATTCCGTTGGGTGTCAATGATTTTATTTTGACAGCGACCGATGACTCCGGAAACTCGGATGATTGCATGTCATCCATCACCGTTCAGGATGTCACCCCACCGACTCCCGTCTGCATGGACGCCACCGTCGTCTTAGACGACACCGGCGCAGGCAGCATCGACACCGACGACATCGACGACGGCAGTAATGACAACTGCACCGCCGATGCCGATTTGACTTTTGCGCTTGATGTGACCGACTTCGACTGCAGCAATGTCAACGTAACCAATACCGTGACTTTAACCGTTACCGACGAAGCGGGTAACTCCGACGATTGCACCGCCACCGTCACCGTACTCGACAACAGCCCACCCGAAGCCCTTTGCCAAAACACTATCGTGGATTTGGACGTTGACGGACTCGGCAGCATCACCGCCGCCGACATCGACAACGGCAGCAACGACCCCTGCGGCATTGCTTCTTTGGATTTGGATATTACCGATTTCGATTGCGACGACGTACTTTTCTCACCGATTACCGTCACTTTGACCGTAACGGATAACAGCGGAAACGAAGCGACCTGTACCGCCGAGGCAGCGGTACGTGACTTGGTAGCTCCCGAAGCCCTTTGTCAGGATGTCACTGTACAACTCGACGCGGACGGTAACGGCGAAACGACGGCGGCAGCGGTCGATAACGGCAGCAACGACGCTTGCGGTATCGCTCCTAACTTCCCGACTTTAAGTCAACTGACATTCAACTGTATGAACCTTGGTGATGTGGAAGTCACCCTGACCGTGCAGGATGTCAACGGCAATGCCGACCAATGTACGGCTACCGTTACGGTAGAGGATAATATTGCGCCGGAATTGGTTTGTGCGCCCGTCACCGTAGAATTGGATAGTGCCGGCAACGGTACATTTACGGGTACTGATGCTTTCGTACCTTTCGGATACGGATTTACCCTGTCGGAAAACGGCAACGGAAGCGAAGGTTATGTCGGGGCTACCGTCACGGCGGTTTCCGATATTACTTATTCGTTCGATTACGCTTATACGACCGACGACCCCGGGTTCGATGCATTTTTCTATTCGGTAAATGATTCGGACGCAGGCGGAAACGGGACGTTAATTACGGCTGCATCAGGAACAGGTAGTGTTTCCGTGCCGCTTGCTGCGGGCGACCAATTGACAATTTATGTCATTACCTCCGATAATCTGTTCAGCACTGTCAATCAAGCGGATATTACCGGTATTAGCGTAGGATTGGAAGGTGATTACAGTCTCGATAATTACGATTTTGTCATAAATAATGTAGCAGACGGTACTTTCGAGCCTCTTGTCGCCGGACCTACCGATAACTGTACGAGTGAAGCCGATTTAATCGCGAGCCTGACACCTTCCGCTACCGATTTCGGTTGTGCGGATGTAGGCGACAATACCGTCACTTTGACAGTCACCGACGGCTCGGGTAATACCGCTGACTGCGACGTGACCGTGACCGTCGAAGACAACATCGCTCCGATTGCAATATGCCAAAATATTACCGTAGAATTAGACTCTATGGGCAACGGTACGGCACTTGCAGCGGATGTTGATAACGGCAGCAGCGACGCTTGTGGTATCGCTTCTTTGACACTCGACAACGACGCTTTCACTTGCGCAAATATAGGTGCAACCAACTCGGTGACGCTGACCGTAACCGACAATAACGGCAATACTGCGACTTGTGACGCGGATGTAACCGTTGAAGATAATATAGCACCCGAAGCCCTCTGCATGGATGCGGTTGTCAATTTGGATAACGACGGAAACGGTTCAATCGACACCGACGACATCGACAACGGCAGCAACGACGCTTGCGGTATTGCTTCGGTTAGTTTAAATATTACCGATTTTACTTGTGACAATGTAGGCGATAATACAGTAACATTAACCGTAACGGATGTCAACGACAACAGTGCGACTTGTAATGCGACTGTACTTGTCCAAGACCTTATCCCCGCTGAAATTCAGTGTCGTCAACCCGTCAGCACGACGACCGACGCAGGCGTCTGCGGCGTGGAAGACCTCACCGTCTTAGAGCCGTTCTCGATTTTCGATAACTGCGGCGCGGAAAATGTCACTTTCACTCGTTTGCCTGCGGGCAATGATTTCCCCGTCGGAACAACGACTTTGAACTGGACGGCTACCGATGCCAACGGTAATACTTCGACTTGTGAGTCACTCGTGATTATCACCGACTCGGAAGCACCGACCATCGCATCTTGTAACGCGGAAGTTACTTTCCTGGAGCCGGGTTCTTGCTTGGCAAATGTAATCGTCACGGCGCAAGACGTAGCCGACAACTGCGGTGTCGCAAGCATCACCGGTACGGGTATTTTCTCATTGCCGATTGGTATTCACCCGAATCCGATTACCGTCACTGACGTAAACGGCAACGTATTTGTCCACGATTTCACGATTTATGTACACGACGACCAAGACCCGGAATTCCAAAACTGTCCGGAAGAAACGGTCGTACTGCAAGCCGGCGTGAACGGCACGGCAACTTACCCGCAACCGATGCCGACCGCAACGGATAACTGCGGCGTACCGACCATGACCAACGACCTGCCCGCAGACGGCTTGCCGCTCGGCAACACGACCGTCACTTTCACGGCGGAAGACCAATACGGCAACACCACCGATTGTGTGGTCGATGTAGAAGTCACCGGCGGTATTGCACTGCACCCCGTCAACGACATCGAGTCTTCTTTAGAAGAAAACGAGACGACGCAAAACGTGTCTTGGAACAATCTGAACGCAGGTACAATCTGTGAACTGTGTGAAGAAACCGAACTCGAAGGCTTCCGCTACGTCGGTACCTGGTGGGGACACCAATACTTCCTCGCCGATGACATGAGTCTGACGCGCGATGAGGCGAGCTTAATTGCCGAAGGCTACGACGCACACTTGGCAGTCATCAACGATGCACAGGAAAATGCTTACCTGACCGAAGCCTTAGACGACGAAATTCGCTCCGCATGGATTGGTTTGCTGCCGCAAATGATTGACGGCGAGTGGGCATTCGCCTGGGATAACGGCGATGCTTTTGACTTCGACGTTTTGGATTTTGACGCAATCACCGCCGATACCCGCATCATTTTGAGCAACGACGGTACTTGGGAAGACGCGACGAGCGCGGAAGACAAATACTTCCTCATCGAGCGCCCTTGCGTGGACTTCACGCAGACCGCGCCGATGTACACCGCGACCGAAGACGAAGAGCCGGTTATGCTGCGCAGCGGCGACGCTTGGCCCGAAGGCGAATACGAAGTGACTTACGCTTTGACCGACATGTGCGGCAACGAAGCCGTAATGACTTTCGACGTCAGCGTACTGCCCGAAATCGCGGAATACTGTACCACCGAAGGTACGGATAATGCCGTATGGATCGAGCAAGTCGTCTTCCACGACCTGACCAACGACTCGGAAAACAACGAAGGTTACGCGGACTTTACCGAAGAAGGCATGACGATGAACATCGGCGACGGTGTGATTTTGGTCAACCTGACAGCGGGCGGCAACGAGGCCGAAAATACGCTGTACTGGAATATCTTCATGGATCGCAACGCAGACGGAGATTTCTTCGATGCGGGTGAAATGATTTACCAAGTCGCTTCCGACGAAGACGTACAAGCCAACGTAACCCTGCCGGTCGAAACGGTAGAAAACGCACGCCTCCGCGTGATGGTTTCCCGTTACAACTTTGCGGAGCCTTGCGGTGACACCTACGTCGGTGAAATCGAAGACTACAACGTCTCTCTCCTCATTCCCGAAGACTATGCACGCGCGGCTTGCGACGTACAGGTTGCGGGTTTGAACGGCGAGAAAACGGGTATCAACATCGACTTGGACTGGACGGTAAATTCTGCTTGTCCGATTGAAAACTACCGCGTGGAAAGCAGCGTCAACGGCGGTGCCTTCAGCACGGTTACACAAATCGACGAGACGGATGTCAGCGATATTTTCTACGCTAAAGACTTTGCGACACAACTGCCCGAAGTCAACGGTGAAGTCACTTATCGCATTCGCGTACAGCCCGAGGGCTTCCCGGCGTTCTACACGAACACCGTGACTTTCGATGCTTACGATGCACCGAATACCCCGACCCTCTACCCGAACCCTGCGGACACACGCGTAGCCATACGCATGAAGCACTTCGTAGGTCAGGATGTGACGGTGACGGTACACAACAGCCTCGGCAGAATCATGTTGCAACGCGAGTACGACAACGTGGACAGCGAAGTGTCATTGGATTTGAGAAAATTCATCGACGGTTTCTATCACGTGACTATCCAAGCGGAAGGCAAACGTCTGCACACCGAGAAATTGGTAGTGGATAAGCTGTACGGTTGGTCTCCGAAAAAGTAATTTTGCTTTGACCGCAAGGTCGAGTCGAATTGACTGAATGAAAGGGCGTCTATCTTCGAGAGGAGGTAGGCGCCTTTTTTTTGCGTGAGGTCGATTGATATGCGGATTAAGCGGATTAAAGGCGGATGTTTTTGTTTGTGAAATGACTCTTCAATGCCGGCTTTTGTACCTGACTTTTTCGGCTTTTTTAATTTTTTGTAACTACTTAGGTGTCTGACACTCAATTCAAGCAATTATCGAAAAAAGTAAGTTATATCGAAATCCGACAGAAAAAAAGTGTCTGACACCGGCGTTAATCATAACATCGGTGTCAGCCTGTCCCGTACTTCAGTCGGGAACGCTTTTCCTCGCTTGAACCTTAGATTTATTCGTAATATTTTCGACTTTTACCGAAACCGGCGTCAGACACCTAAGCAATTACAATTTTTTTAAAAAATGTTTCCCCTCACATGTATCTTTCAACGAAAGTTTCGTTATAAAAATGAAAATTTCGTTACAAACTAAAAAATTATGCTCAGATTAAACGACCGTGAGGAGGAAATAATGAACATTATTTGGCGACTCAAAAAGGCATTTCCGAAGGAGATTTTGGAAGAAATCGAACCGCCCGTGCCGCCCTACAATACTGTGCTTTCCGTGGTGCGCAAGCTGGAAAAAAACGGTTATTTGAGTTTTGATAAAATCGGGAAAAGTCACCGCTATTTTGCAAAAATCAGCAAGCGGGCTTACCAAAAATCTATTTTCGGGCATTTGCTGCAAGACTATTTCGGCGGTTCACCCGAAAAGCTGTTGAGCTTTTTTATCAAGGAAGAAAAAATCTCGGACGAGGAGTTACAGGAGATTATTGCGAAGCACAAAAAGCACAAAAAATGATGACCTTTTTTCTCGAAATCACGACCTGTACGGCGATTTTTTATACGCTGTTTTACGCGCTTTATCGCGGCAAAAACCGTCATCGGTTTAACCGCTTTTACCTGCTGTCGGCACTCGTGCTGTCGGTGCTGTTGCCGGCTCTACATTTGCCCGTTTTTGTGAAATATGTTACTGTGAAAAATGTGCCGCAAGTCGCTGTCAATCAAGTGAATACGGAAGTTGTCGTCGGTTGGTTTACGCAACCCGAAAATCTGCTTTTTGCGGTTTGGTTTATCGGATTCTTGCTCTTTTTGACGCGCTTTTTTATCCGCTTTTTTGCGATAAGAAAAATTGTCAACAGCGGAGAAATCGAAGACCGCTCCGACTACAAAATCGTGTACACCGGCGCCGGTCTTCCTTTGAGCAGTTTTATGAATTATTTGTTCATTCCGCAGCATGAAAAAGACAAAATAACGGCTTGGGAAATCAAACACGAAGAGACGCATATTTACCAAAAACACAGCCTCGATTTGCTTTTTTTGGAAATGTATCAAGCCGTTTTTTGGTTCAATCCGCTGCTCGTTTTTTACCGCCGCAGTCTGCGCGAAATTCACGAATACCTCGCCGACGCGACGAGCATTTCCGCCTTCGGCAAAACACCCTATACCGCCTTTTTAATCGAACAAATCAGTGCGCGAAAAACGGCGCATTTAACTCATAATTTCTCATCACTTTTTAAAAAACGCATCGACATGATTGACAATAATTTGAATTTGAAAACCGGTCACATTTTGGCGATAATTCCCGTACTTGCTTTTACTTTTTTAATTTTTTCCTGCGAAGAAACGGTAGTACCGATTACTGAAAATGCAGTTCCCGAAGGCTACGTTGAGCAGATTGATACTATTATTTTATTTGACCCGGAAACGAAAGAAGAATGGGTAGAAACGGTCAGAAGAGTCGTGAAGGCGGAAGAGGAAGATGCGACCGGCTTACGGAAAAATTCCCCGAAAAGCGATACAATAATCACTTACGATAAGGAAACGGGTAAAGAAACAATGCAGATTATCATTACCGACGAATTAAACGCCGATAACGAACCCAAAGTCCGTGAAAAAGTCAAAGTGTTTGACCCGGAAACCGGCGTAGAAGTCGCACAGTACAATGTGCTGCAAGAAGGTGACTACATCCGAGAAAACACCGGCATCGATACCATAATCGTCTTCGACCCCGAAACTTTTGAGGAAACGATGACGATAGTAAACCGTGCAACCGGCAATGTCATCAAACAAGAATAAAAATATGTTCGGAACCTGTCCGAAATTTCCGCAAAGCGAAAATTAGTTCTACATTGTGGCATAAAACTTATTTTATGCGCTATGTAAAATTAATTTTCGCTTTTGTATTTACCCTCGGGCTGATTTACCTCGGAAATACCTCGCTCAACTACAAAGGCGCGGTGCTGCCGCCTCTGATGCCGCTGCTCAATCCCGTCACGGGTTTTTGGGCGAATGCGCGACCCGAAACGCCCGCAGCTAAAGACTTTCCGCAGTTGAAAAGTCCGGTGCGGGTGATTTACGATGAGCAAGACGTGCCGCATATATTTGCGGAAAACCTGAGCGATGCGCTGTTTATGCAAGGTTACCTGACCGCTAAAAATCGGCTGTGGCAAATGGATATTACCGCACGCGCTGCCGCCGGTCGGCTGTCGGAAGTCTTCGGCGCGCGGACTTTGGGTATCGACTCGCTGCGGCGGGGGCAAGGGGTGGCGTGGGCCGCCGAGCGCGCCGTGGCAGGGTGGCAGAAGAGCGAAAGTTATGCGTTGATGCAAAGTTACACGGCGGGCGTAAACGCGCACATTGCGGAACTGACCACGGCGACGCGGCAGATTGAATTTAAAATATTCGGGCAGGAACCGGAGCCGTGGACGGTGCAAAAAACGGCATTGGCGGTCAAAAGTATGGCTTTGAGTTTGTGTATCCGACAAGACGATATTCCCTCGACGAATACGCTGAAAAAACTCGGCGAGGAAGAGTATAATTTTCTTTTCCCCGATTGGAATCCGCAGCAGTCGCCGATAATTCCGACGGGTTTTTATGCGGCAAAAACGGAGAAAAGCG
The DNA here is from genome assembly GCA_020629965.1 of Saprospiraceae bacterium. GTDB lineage: Bacteria > Bacteroidota > Bacteroidia > Chitinophagales > Saprospiraceae > JAHDCG01. The sequence continues at coordinate 22,137 of JAHDCG010000075.1, forward strand.
GGGAGGGAATTTCTGCCGTAGATGACTACATTCCGCACAAGCCTTTTCAATTGCCGCCCGAAAATAACGGGAGTAATAACTGGGCGATTTCCGCCGCAAAATCCGCGACCGGCAACCCGATTTTATGCAACGACCCGCACCTGAATCTGACACTGCCGGCGATTTGGTACGAGTTGCAAATTCATACACCGGAGACGAACGCTTACGGCGTCTCGGTGCCGGGTATTCCGGGCATTTTAATCGGCTTTAACGAAAATATTGCCTGGGGCGAAACCAACGTCGGGCACGACCTCGCCGACTGGTATCGACCCGAGTGGACGGACGCGACAAAATCTGCCTATCTATTTGAAGGTCAGTCACTTCCGACGACGCTGCGCGAAGAATTGATTTACGTCAAAGGCGAAAAAGAACCGATACGCGACACGGTCGTTTACACGCATTTCGGGCCCGTAACGTACAGCGACCCCGCCGCGCCGGCGCACGATTTGGCGTTTCGTTGGATAGCCCACGATGTGCCGGACAAGGACGAAATGATGACTTTTTTGAACCTTGCCAAAGCCAAAAATCACGCGGACTACCGGGCGGCTTTACGACCTTACGGCAGTCCGGCGCAGAACTTTGTTTTTGCCGCGAAAGACGGGGACATTGCGATTACCGTCAACGGAAAATTTCCTGTCAAAAAAGACAAGCAGGGGCAGTTTGTATTGCCGGGCAATACGGATGAGTACGAATGGAAAAACTTCATTCCGCGCGACTCGATTCCGCAGATTAAAAATCCGAAACGCGGCTTTGTTTCTTCCGCCAATCAACACTCGACCGGGCCGGATTATCCTTACGCTTACCACGGCGGTTTTGCGGATTATCGGGGGCGGTACTTGAACCGAAAATTGCGCGAAAAAGAGAAATTTACGGTGCAGGACATGATGAATTTGCAGGCGGATACTTACAGTCTGAAAGCCGAGGAAGCCCTGCCGCTGCTCATCGCCGCGCTCGATACCGCCGACTTGAATACCAACGAAAGAAATGCCCTCGACGCCCTTGCACAATGGGATTATCGCTACGCAGCCGACGCCACCGAACCGCTGCTTTTCGACCGCTGGTGGAAAGATTTTTACCGAACGGCGTGGGATGAACTCGAAACCTCCGACCGCGCTTTGCGACAGCCCGAGGCGTGGCGCACCATCTCTCTCATGGCGCAAAATCCCGACCTGAAATATTGGGATATTTTGGCGACACCCGAGCGGGAAAACTTCAAGGATTTGGCGATGCTGACTTTTCGGCGCAGTGTTGACATGTCTTCGACCGACGACATGTCGGAAATGCAAACTTACGCGGCAGCGACCGATTTTCACATTCCGCATTTGGGTCGATTGCCGATGTTTGCTTACTCGGGTCTGCAAATCGGCGGCACTCCCAATGCGCTGAATGCCAACCGCCCGGGCAACGGCCCCTCGTGGCGGATGGTGGTCGAGTTGGGCGACACGGTGCGGGCTTGGGGCGTGTACCCCGGCGGTCAATCGGGCGCGCCTTTCAGTCCGCATTTTGATGACATGGTGAAGACTTGGGAGGCGGGAGAATACTATTCGCTGCATTTTTACCAAGGCAATCGGGATGCTTACGAAGGCATGACAAGAGAAGAAACCTACGGAAAGAAATAACAGGAATTTTTTGGGTTTAGGCGTTTAAAGGTTTAAGCGTTTAGCACGCCGGACTCCTCAACCTCACAACAGTAATTTTATGAAATTCACCGGTCACTTCTTTTTTACCGCCCTCGGCACTTGTCTTGCTCTATATTTTTTGCCGTGGTGGACGATGGCGATTGTCGCTTTTATCGCGGGTCTTACTTTTGCATTTAAAAACAGCAGAACCGGTTTTTTTGCTGCTTTTTTGGCCGTTTTGCTGACATGGCTGCTGCTTTCCGTGGTTTCGAATATATGGAATGAAGGGTATTTTTCCGCTAAAATGCAGCCGTTTTTGTTGAATTATACGAAGCCGGTTTTGTTTGTGCTGCCCGGCATTTTGGGCGGCATGATTGCGGGATTTGCGGCCGCGACGGGTAATTTAGTGCGGAATATTTTCGCGGAAAAAGCGGAATGAGTTATTAGGGCTTTCATCGGATAATTTACCGGCTTCGTCGAGTCGGGCTTTTGATTTACGCAAATTTGTGTATATTTGAAACGTTGTTTTAACCGAAAAAAATGTCACTTATGTACGAAGATGAATATTACGAAAAGGCGAAAAAGATTGTCAAGAAGAAAAAAGAATTTCGTCAGTCGGCGACGGCTTACGCGATAATGATGCCCGTTTTGATAGTTATCAATTTGTGGACTTCGCCCGGCTATTTGTGGTTTTTTTGGGCGATGTTGGGCTGGGGAATGGGTCTCATCGGCAGCTATTACGAGGCTTACATCAAGCCGAAAAAGGAAAGCCGCGACAGTCACGAAATTCAAAAAGAAATAGAACGGATGCGCCGCCGCGACCGCGATGTGTTGGATTTAGAGCCGCGCCGCCGGGATGAACTCGATGACCGCATGGATTTGCGGGAGGTGCGCAGAGATTACGATGAGCGGGATTTTGTGTGAGTCTGTCAGGCGACTCGTGCTTGCACCCATGGTTTTCACCGCAGTGCCCTTTGTCTTTCAATTTTCATTTTAAAATTAACCGACTATGAACAATTTCTCTTTTCTCAAATTCTTCTTCTGTCTCTTGGTAATAACCGTATTGACCGCCGCTACCTGCAACGACAAAACCGTGCCCGCCGCCGTTTCCGCCGACTGCATCGACCCCGCAAAAATCGACAAAGACGGTATCTGCACCATGGAATACATGCCCGTCTGCGGCTGTGACGGTACCACCTACGGCAACGATTGCGCCGCCGAAAAAGCGGGCGTCACACGCTACACGGAAGGGGAGTGCGGTGATTGCATCGACCCGACCGCCATCAAAATGACTCCCTGCACCAAAGAATACCGACCCGTCTGCGGTTGCAACGATGTGACCTACGCCAACGAATGTTTGGCAAAAGCCGCCGGCGTCAAAAAATACAATCAGGGTAAATGCAAGAAAAATAATGACAAAACCGGTGAACTCGATGCGGACTGCTTTGACGCGAAAAAAATAAAAATGACTGCCTGCCCCGAAGAGTATGACCCGGTCTGCGGCTGCGACGGCAAAACGTACACGAATGAATGTGAAGCAAAAAAAGACGGCATTCTGAAGTGGGAGTCGGGGAAATGTAAATAATCGGCGGTCTCATTGCATCGTTTTTAGTGATTAGGTCGTTTAATTTTTGTTGAATCGTTGAGTTGTTGAGTCGTTGAGTGCGAATAACTTGAAGGTTCTGTTACAGCATGGAGTCCGGTCGAAAAGTTGATTAACACAGCGATAATTAAAATGAATTCGAGACCGTTCACAGCTTCAACCAAGTATTTACGGTATTACCCGTTCAACACTTTAACAATTCAACAAACTCAAATTCTCTACCCGATGAAAAATCTCTTACTTCTCTTTTTTCTTTTAGCCGCTTTGGTTTCCTGTCAAAATGAAAAAAAAACCGCCCCGCAGCCCGACGACCGTTTGCAGTCCAAACACGAACCCTACGAACAGTTTTTTCTCCAACGCTCGTACCCCGATAAAACCGTGGATATTCCCGCCTACGAAGCAGCGCTCCAAGAAGTAAAATCCGGCGCGTTGCAAAAATCCGGCATCGGCTTCGACGCGGAATGGACGGTGCAAGGTCCCGGCAATATCGGTGCGCGTATCAATACCATTGCCGTACACCCGACCGACCCGGAAATTATCTACGTCGGCTTTGCGCGCGGCGGCGTTTGGAAAACTATTGACGGCGGATTGAATTGGGAACCCATTTTCGATGACCAATTATTTTTAGCTATCGGCGATATTGAAATTGACAAAAACGACCCGAATACCGTTTACGTCGGCACGGGCGACCCCAACATTTCGGGCTTACCTTTTATCGGTAACGGCGTGTACAAAAGCACGGACGCCGGCGCATCTTGGACGAATATCGGTCTCGGCGAAACGCGCATTACTTCCCGCATTCTCAGTCACCCCGCCGACCCGGAAAAGCTCTTTGTCGGTACGATGGGCGTGCCTTTTGAAACCACCGACGACCGCGGACTGTACCGCACTTCGGACGGCGGGCAGACTTGGGAACAATCGCTTTTCGTCGCAGACTCCGCCGGCGTCATCGACATCGTGATGCACCCCGAAAATCCGGATATTTTGTACGCTTCCTCTTGGAATCGTATTCGCAACAACCAAAAATCACGCGTACACGGTCTCGACGCAAAAATTTGGAAAACCACCGACGGCGGTGACACTTGGAATGTACTCGGAAACGGTTTGCCGACAGGCGACCAAGGGCGCATCGGCTTAACGATATCGCAGACCGACCCCGAAAAATTATACGCGCTCTATGTCGCTGCCAACAGCCGTTTGCTCGGTATTTGGATGACAAACGACGGCGGAGAATCTTGGAATGAACTGGCGATGGAAGAAGAACTGCGCGAAGATGCACTGGCTTCCTTCGGTTGGTATTTCGGAAAAATCAGAGTCGATCCGGAAGACGAAAATCACATCTTTTTTCACGGCGTCGAATTGTGGGAAGCCTACGTTTTTTCGCCGCAGGATGTCATTTACAATCAAGCCTCGCCCGATTGGTTTACTTACGAAGTACACGCCGACAAACACGATTTGGTGTGGACCGGCGAAGGTCATATTTTGCTGGCAACCGACGGCGGTCTCTACAAAAGTACTGACGGGGCAGCGACCTGGACGGACATCGAAAACATTCCGACTTCGCAATTTTACCGCGTCGCTTACAACCCGCATCAGCCGCAAAATTATTACGGCGGTATGCAGGACAACGGCTCTTCGGGAGGTAACGCCGCAATTATCAATAACTGGCCGCGCATCTACGGCGGCGACGGTTTTCAGATGCAGTTTCACCCCGAAAATCCGGATGTTTTTTTCGCTGAAACGCAAAACGGAAACATCGTCTCGACCGACAACGGCGGGCAGTTTTTCTTCGGTGCCGACGACGGTATCGACAACGGCGACCGCAGAAACTGGGACATGCAATACATATTTTCGCACCACGACCCGAACGTGATGTACACCGGAACGATGCGCGCTTATCAAGGCGATTTTTTCAACGGTTCGGGTTTTTGGACACCGATTTCCGATGACCTGACGGACGGTCCGATTTTCGGCGGCGGCAGCTTTCACAGCATCACGACTTTGGATGAGTCGCACTTCACCCAGGGCGAACTGTACTACGGCACCAACGACGGCAACGTGTGGCGTATCGACCAAATCGGCGCGGCGGCTACGGAAATAACCGGCAACCTGCCCAACCGCTACGTGACCGACATCAAGACCTCGCCGAGTGTCGATAATCGGGTGTACGTCACGCATTCGGGCTACAAATACAACGAGTTCATCCCGCGCGTACACCGCTCGGACGACAACGGCGACAATTGGACGGACATCAGCGGCGACCTGCCGAATTTAGCGATTAACGACATTTATATTTTACCCGAAAATCAAGATACCGTTCTTTTCGCGGCAACCGACGGCGGCGTTTACGGCTCTTTAAATGCGGGCGAAAATTGGGAACGTCTCGGAAATAATATGCCTTACGTGCCCGTTTATGATTTGGAACTCAACGTCGCACAAAACGAACTGATTGCCGGTACCTTTGCGCGGTCGATTATGACCTATCCGATTGACAGTTTATTGGCAATGCCGGTCGATACGACCACAAACAATCCGCCGGATACCACGGTAGCGGTGCGCGATATTTTGTACGATTTTAACAAATTGCACATCTATCCTTCGCCGGCGCGGGCGAATATCAACGTGGAGTTTGAAAAAACCGAACCGGGCAAGACTTTCGAGTTGGTCATTTTGTCTGCCGCCGGAAAGTTAATGCACCGCGAAAGCGGAAAAACCGAAGGTCTGATCAGCCGCAACATTGATGTCAGTGATTTACCCGCAGGAAATTATTTTGTAAAAGTAAAATTCCGGCATACCTTGCGGTCGGGCAGTTTTGTCAAATTATAAATACCAAGTCGAAAATCGTGTTCACTCACAGGGTGACTCATTTATTTCTCAAGAAAGTCATCTTTTGAGTAAGCACGATTTTCGACCTATTCAAACAGCGACCAAATCATAAATTCAACATGGATTTCAACAGTAAATTATTTTTTGTCGGCATTTGCTTTTTGTTTTTAAATTTTCAGATAAAAGCACAGGAAGTCAAAACCAATGCGGACGGCGACAAAATCGTCGTGTACGCAGACGGCACCTGGCGGTATTTGGAACCCGGCGAAACGATTGAAACGAAATCGACGGAACAGCCGAAGGCAGAGACGGAACCGGAAGATACCGAAAACGAAAAGCTGTCCGTTAAGGAAAAAGACGCAGAATTTACCGCCCGCATCAATGCCGTCAGACAATCCGAAAAAAAAGATCGAGCCGCCGAACTCGCGCAAAGGCGGGTGACGGAACTGTCCAATCTGCGGGTAGATTACGAAAAGCAGTTGGCTGATTTACGTGCCGGTGCCGTGCCCGCCCCCGAGCGGGAAGAAATACTGGAGCGCAAAATTTTGACGACACGCGAAAACGAAAATAAAGCCCGTCAAACTGCCGCCGCCGCCACCGAAGAGGCCGAATTTTATACTTCGCTTATTCAAATGAGCGATAAAAAGCGGCAAAAAACGCTGAATAAATACTTGGAAGAAAAACGCGAAGAGGCTGCCGAAAAGACGGAAAATATTGCCGCCCAAACCTCGACCGCATCTGACAACGGTAATGTCACACGCCCCAAAACTGCCTATGCTGTTTACAATCCGCGCACGGACGTCATTCTGAACCCGCCGAAGTATCAATGTGAAAATATCACGGATGAAACGGATGAATTTACGGGCAAACGCCGCCGCTCTACCGAGCCGGAGACCTTTTTTACTTACACGCGTCCCGAAATTCGCCCGTATTACAAAGGGCGTGAGCATACCGTTTGCCGCGCGAGCGTTACGTCGATGAGCGGCGGTATTTACGTGGTTTCGCTCGAAATTGACATTGCCTCCCGCACCGCACAACAGGAGTACGGCGGCATCATGTCGAACGGTACTTTGATGGTGATTTTACTCGACGGCAGCACCGTCACGATGAGCAACAGTCGCACCGACCGCGGCAAATTCGACGCCGTGCGCGACGTTTATACCTTTAAAGGGAATTACCAAATCCCGCCGAAAAGTGTGGATGATTTGCGCGAAGGAGAAATCGACAAAGTGCGTGTGGTGTGGGAACAAGGCTACGACACTTACGATATTTACAACATGGATTTTTTGAGTAATCATTTGGG